>DASRGD010000070.1:0-19885 GCA_035651195.1 Gaiellaceae bacterium
CGTTCGACTTGATCACCGGCTTGATGTCCTGCCTCGGAGGCGATTCGAAGCCGGCGCTCTGCACGTTGGCGCAGACGATCTGCAGGCCCTTGTTCGGGTCCCACGCTCCCTCGGGCCACTCGACCCCGCCGCCGGCCGTGGGCGCGTTGACCACGTACTGCTGATCCGTGTACGGCGTGAACGGCACCGTCCCGATCACGTACGGCTTGCCGTCCGGCGCGATCAGTCCCTGGTAGTCCTGCGGATCGGGTACGACGTGCGGGACGAGCTCGTCGCCGACGGGGATCGGCTGCGTCGGATACGTGTGCGCGAGCGGCTCCTGCGGAACCGGCGTCTCGACGACGGGGATGACCGGCTTGCCCGTGTCGGCGTTGAGGACGTAGTTGTACGCGTCCTTGTTGATGTGGTCGACGACGTCGACCTTCTTGCCGTCTTTGGTGATCGTCTCGACGATCGGCGTCATCATCCCGTCGTAGTCCCAGAGGTCGTGGTGCACCTCCTGGAACCACCACGCGAACTTGCCGGTCGTCGCGTTGATCGCGTAGACCGAGTCGGTTCCGTACTCGGCACCCGGGCCGTTGATCAGGCCGTTGAACGGCAGCGGGTTGCCGGTGCCGAAGTAGACGAGGTTCAGCGTCGGGTCGACCGCGGCCATGTCCCAGATCGCGCCGCCGCCGTAGTACCAGCGGTTCGCGGGCCAGGTGTTCCAGCCGTAGGCGCTCGGGTTCGACGGGATCGACGAGTAGTGCCACAGCACCTTCCCCGTCTTCGCGTTGAGGGCGACCATCTCGCAGGCGCCGCCCCAGTCACCACCCGTCGTGCCGACCAGGAGCTCCCCCTTGTAGTACGCGGGACTGGTGTCGATCCCGCCGCCGCCGACCGGGTTCACGACCTGCGTCGCCCACGCCTGCGCACCCGTCTGCGCGTTGATCGCGTAGACGGTGCCGTAGGCGCCGGTGAAGACCATTCCGTTCCCCATGCCGACCGAGCGCATGTCGGTGCCGTTGCCCGGCACGTTGAGGCCGACCTGCGGGTCGAACTGCCACAGGGTCTTGCCGGTCGCCGCGTCCAGCGCCGTGATCCGCGTCCAGCCGTCCTGCACGTACATCGTCCCGTTGTAGACGATCGGATTCGCGTTCCCGCCCACGAGCTGCTCGGTCGACGTCGGGTTCGCGAGGTGCGTGTCCCACGCCAGCTTGAGGCTGCCGCCGTTCGAGGCGTTGATCTGCGTCAGCGTGCTGTACCGCCACGACTGCAGGTTGCCGTTCTCGAGCGGCCAGTTCGCGCCGGCAGGCGCAGCGAGCTGCGCCGGCGTGAAGTCGGGAATCGCGGCGGCGTTCTTCGAGCCGCTCCCCGACGCGCCGAGCGCCGTCAACAGGACGAACGAGACGACGGCGCCGAAGATCGACAACCGCACGAGTCTCTTCAAGTTCCCCTACCTCCTCTGAGACGATGCCTCGTTGGGGTTCGCCTGCCGCGCCGCCGGCATCGGGGTCGGCGCAGCCGGAATGGGGCCTTTATACAAGAACGGCCGGCGCCGGCACGAACGGCCGGCGCCGGCACCGTTGCGGCGTCAGGGGACGGTCAGGTGGTCCCAGAGGTTCTCGAAGAGGATGCTCGCGACCGCGTTGTCCGAGCCGCCGAACCCGAGCGTGCCGGCGGCGAACACCTTCGCTCCCGCCGACGTCTCGTAGTAGGTCATGTCGCCGCGAATCGCGCCGTTCGCGAGCCCGGGCGGGTCGACCTCGGCCAGCACCGTGGTGCCGGGCGGCGAGTCGGCCGTCGGCATGTCGAACTCGATCCCGTAGCGCGCCGCGCCGAGCGGGGCGCCGTCGCCGACCGGCAGGCCCTGGAAGAGCCACGGCGCCGCCTCGGCGTTCGTGACGACGTACGGCGCCACGTGGCCGCCGCGGTCGTTGCCGCGGTACGCGTCGCCGACGAGCGCCGCCTCCGGCCGGCCGAGGTTCCGCCAGAGGTTGATCAGCCACAGGTGCCCGTGGCTCAGGTCGACGCGGCGGAAGAAGTTGTCCGCGGACAGGAAGGCGAGGTTGCCACCGAGGTCGCGGTAGCGCTGGATCAGGTCGTAGATGTGGCCGGTGACGTACTCCTCGTGGCCGGAGAAGATGATCAGGTCGTAGAGGCCGGCGAGCTGGTCGCCGCTCTGAAAGCTCTCGAGGTCCTCGTCCGAGAGGTAGTCGGCCTTCTTCCCGGTGTGGACGAGGAACCGGAGGAAGCCGCGCTCCTGCGTACGGTAGTGCGGCGGCTTGCCGTCGCCCGCGAACGGGCGGCCGAGCAGCACGTTGCGCCGTCCCGGATCGGCGTACCACGAGTCGGGCCTGCCGTCGCCGTTCGCGTCGTAGAAGTTGTACGCCTGCCAGCTGTAGCTCGGCAGGATGATCGCGACCCGGCTGCGGCGCCCGTAGACGCCCGGGCGGAGCACGAACGGCGCGTACGTCACGCGCGTCGACGTGCTCAGCCGCGCGAAGTAGAGACCGCTGTCCCAGGCGCCCATTCGCACGAACAGCCGGTGCAGCTTCCCGCGGCCGACCAGGAGCGTCCGCTCCGGCCCCCACGGCCGCCCGACGGCGGACCAGCTCCGCTCCGCCCCCGCCCGCAGGATCTGCAGCTGGAAGCGTCCGCCGCGCCCGCGGACGAGCAGCTCGGCGAGCTGCCCCGGCACGTAGGAGGTGTGCGTGAAGCTCGCGGACAGGCTGGGCCGGATCGCGCTGCCGCGGGCCGCGACCGCCGCCGGCGCGAGGCACGACGACGCGAGCACGGACAGCGCCAGCGCGAGCGCCGCCGTCGCCGGGCGTGTGCGGTCCACGGAACGGAGCCTACGCGCGGCGCCCGACGGCTCCGGGGCCGTCGACGCTGCAGCTCGGCCCGAGCTCGTCGGCGAGCGCGATCTCGGCCACGAAGAGGCCGCCGCGCCGCGGCACGTTGAAGTGGTCGAGGTCGCGCATGTCGCCGTAGATCGGCGACGTCTGCGGCGTCCGCAGTCGCGCCTCGGCATACCCGTGCGCGGGCACGCAGACGCGGACGCGCGCGACCGTCGTGCTCGTGTTCCTCGCGACGCCGTCGGCACGCTCGACGCCCGAGGCGAGCCGGTACGGGCGCGAGGCGACGCCGTCCGGGAGCCAGAGCTGCAGCGTCAGGTAGCGGATCACCGCATGTCGCTGGGCCGGCGTCGAGAAGACGCGGATGCGCGCGGTCACGCCGGGCTGCGTCCAGCCGTCGTCGGTGAGGCCGTACGTGAGCCAGTCCGTGCGCCACGGCATCGTCGCCTTGATCAGGTTGACCGCGTGCTCTGATCCGAGGACCTCGCCGTCGATGCGGAAGCGCGACTCCTTCAGCGCCTCCGCCACGAGCGGTGACGGCGACGGGTGGACGGCGCCCGTCTCGTCGTCGAACGAGAGGTAGATCTTGGGGAACGTGCTACCGGTCGACTGGAACGCGCCGTTCGGCGCGTACGCCGCGCGCACGATCGACTTGTTCCAGAACTCCATGTCGCGCCAGAACGGGTAGCTCTGCCAGAAGTCGCCGGGGACGTACGGGTACGAGATCATCGTCACCTTCGCGTGCGTGCCGACCGTCTTGTCGACCCAGTCGAGCACGTCGCCGTAGTGGAGTGTCAGCGGCCGCCCCGACCAGCCGTCGACGCGGAAGAGGCGGACGAATCCGTATGCGGTCTCGGCCGGGAGCGCGACCAGGAGCAGCGCGACGAGCAGCGTCGTCAGGTGCGAGTGGCGCAGCAGGATCGTGCCGTAGGCGAAGAGGATCACGGCCGTGACGGCGACGATCGCAAGCGCCCAGTGCGCCGTGCTCACGGAGCCGCGGCAGACGCGCAGGATGAAGTCGTCGAGGTCGGAGACGGGCGTGTCGGAGTTGATGATCCGGTAGAGCCCGAACACGTCGACGGCGAACCCGGCGGCGACCAGGCCGGTCGGCAGCAGCAGGGAGAGACGCGGCCGGCGCGAGTCGATCAGCGCGCAGAGGAAGGCGAGCGTGACGACGGGGACGACGTAGAACAGGTAGCGGTCGTGCACGAAGCCGCCGGCGAAGCGCTGGTCGAAGATCGTCACCTGCAACGTGATCAGCCCGACGGCGAGCGCGCCGACGCACGCGAAGGCGTGGAACTCCTTGCTCGCCGACGGGCGCGCGAAGTTCGCGAGCAGCCAGGCGACGCCGACGACGTACGGCAGGATCCCGAGCCCGAGCGAGATCGTCGCCATGTGGATCAGGAACCATTTGCCGGTGCCGGCCGGCAGCAGGTTGCCGCTGATCGTGTCGCCGTAGACGCCGAGCACGCGATGCAGCCGACCGACTGCGATCAGGCAGAGCGCGACGAAGAGCAGCAGGCCGTAGATCGCCACGAGCAGCCGGTGCGCGCGAAACGCCGCGCGCAGGCCGGGTCGGACGCCGCGCGCGCGGCCGATCTCGTGCGCGAGAATCGCGAGCGGCAGGACGATCGCGAGGATCGCGAACTGCGTGCGCGCGAAGAACGCGAGCGCGATCCCGCCGAGCGCGAGCCCGTCCCGCCGCGGCGACGGCGCCGCGGTCGCCCGCTGCACCCCGAAGACGCCCCAGAGGAAGGCCGGGTACGCGGCGACCTCGGTGAGCAGGAACGACGAGTACATGATCCACGGAATCGTCACCGCGAGGAAAGCGGCGGCATACGCGGCCCACGCGCGGCCGGTGACGCGCCGCGCGAGCAGGAAGACGGGGATGCACGCGGACGACATGATCCACGCGTTCAGGAAGTGCGCCTGGATCAGGTCGCCCGGCACGAGCCCGTAGCGGAACACCGGCGCGATCAACAACGGGTAGAGCTGGTCGAAGCTCTGGATCACCGTGCCGCGGATCTGCGGCAGCGGCGAGAGCGTCTGCGCCGACGCGATCGCGCGCCGCTCGTAGAGCAGCTCGTTCGTCATCACGAACCAGTCGGCGACGCGGGTCGTGATCGCCGCGAGCACGATCGCCAACGCCGCCCACAGCCCCAGCACCGGCAGCTCACGGCGCGCCACCCAGGCGATCACCGCCTGGCCGGTCGGCGCGACGCGGCCGAGCGTCGTCACGGGTCCGGGACGAGCGGAGAGGCGCGGCACCGCGGGAAGTCTACGGGCGGCGTCGCGCGCCCTCCCGCGTCGGCCGACCGGCAGCACTAGCATCGGCGCGTGCTGCGACGGCCGAAGGCGGACCTGCTCGTGCTGGTCGCCTACGCCGCGCTCTCGGCCGCCTACTTCGGCTGGCGCCTGCTCCCCCACCCCGGCCGGCTCGTCGTCGGACAGTCCGGCGACTACGCGATCTTCGTCTGGTCGTTCGCCTGGTGGCCGCACGCGATCGGCACCTGGACGAACCCGTTCGTCCCCCACGTCGTCTACGCGCCGACCGGCATCAACCTCACCTGGACGGCGTCGAGTCCCGGCCTGGCGCTCCTCTTCTCGCCGGTGACGGTGCTGTTCGGACCGACGGTCGCGTACAACGCCGCCGCGCTGCTCCTCCCGGCGCTCGCCGCCTGGACGGCATACCTGCTCTGCGGCCGCCTGACCGGCTCGCTGTGGGCGTCGCTCGTCGGCGGCTACCTGTTCGGGTTCTCGAGCCCGATGCTCGGACAGCTCCTCGCCGGCCATCTGCACGTGACAGGCGTCTTCCTCGTGCCGCTCGTCGCGCTCGTCCTCGTGCGCCATGTCGACGGCGAGCTGGGCGCGCGCGGCCTCGTCTGGCGGCTCGCAACGCTGCTCGCCGCGCAGCTCTGGATCGCGACCGAGCTCGCCTTCGCGACGACGCTCATGCTCGTGCTGTCGCTGGCGCTCGCGTTCTGGCTCGTCCGCGAGGCGCGTCCGCGCCTACGCGGCGCCGTCCGGCCGCTCGTCGGCGCCTACGTGCTGGCGGGTGTGCTCGCGGCGCCGTTCCTCGGCTACGCGCTGATCGGCTTCCACGTCGGGCGGATCATCAACGTCCAGGGCGGGAGCGGCGGCGCCGACCTGGTCAACCTCGTCGTGCCGACGAAGACGACCGGGCTCGGCGGCTCGTCGCTGACGTCGATCTCGTCGCGCTTCGGCTCCACGACCGCGAGCCTCTACCTGGGCCTGCCGGTGCTGCTGATCGCGGCGCTGCTCGCGCGGCGCGCTCGCCGCTCGGCCGGCGTCCGCTTCCTGCTCGCCGCGCTCCTCGCCTCGACGGTGATCGCGCTCGGCCCGTTCCTCTACGTCGCCGGCCGGAAGGTGCTGCCGCTGCCGTGGGACCTCGCGACGCACGTACCGGTGCTCCACAACGCGCTGCCGTTCCATCTGGCGGCGTACGTCACGCTCGCGGCGGCGGTGATCGTCGCCGTCTGGACCGCGACCACCCCCGGGCGGGTCTACACCCGGCCGTACCTGCTGCCGGTCCTCGCCGTCGCGGCGCTCGTGCCGGCCGTGTGGCGCACCTCGTACCCGAGCTTCCGCCCCTCGCATCCGGCGCGGCTCGCGTTCTTCACGCACGGGCTCTACAAGTCGTGCATCCCGCGCGGCGCGACGGTCGCGATCTTCGGCCACTCGCTCCTGTGGCAGGCGGAGACGGACTTCTGGTACAGCGTCGCCGCCGGCGGCCTGGCGCCGGTGCCCGACACGGGCAAGCCGCTGACGAGCTTCGACGCCGAGCTCTTCACGCGCGAGGTGGGATCGAACTACGCGCGGCCGACGCTCGACCGCGTCCTCGGCTTCGCCGCCTACCACCACGCCGTCCGCATCCTCTCCGTGATCGCGAACGGCTACCCGAGCGCCGCGCAGATGCGCACCTTCGGCCCGACGGAGCGGGTCGACGGCCTGCTCGTCTGGCCGGCGTGCACCCGACCGCCGCTCGCGCCCGGCGCGCTCGCGAGGTACGCCGCGAGCTACCGGCACGAGCTGGCGACGCCGCGGCCGAACATCGGCTGGTGCAAGGGGGGCACGTACGGCACGCTCCGGACCGGCCTCTATCCGGCGGGTGCGTTCGCCGGCGCGACGAAGGCGATCTTCGTCGCCGGGCACGGGATCACGTGCAACCCGCCGCCGCCCGGCTACAGGCGGCACGGCTTCGCAGCGGCCGACCTCGGCGTGCCCGCCGACACCTATCCCTACTACGCGCCGGCGAACAGCTAGACGGCGCGCAGGATCGGCTTGCTCGGCGTCGTCCAGTTCGTTGCGAGCCCGTCGAGGAACGTCTCGACGACGTGCGGGTCGAACTGCGAGCCCGCACAGCGCGCGAGCTCGGCGACACCTGCCTCCTGCGTCATCATCGGCCGGTAGATGCGGTCGCTCAGCATCGCGTCGTAGGCGTCGGCGACGAGGAGGATGCGGGCGCCGAGCGGGATCTGCTCGCCGGAGAGGTTGGCCGGGTAGCCGTTGCCGTCCCAGCGCTCGTGGTGGTGCAGCACCCAGCTCGCGACCGGCTCGACACCGAGCGCCTCGAGCATCCCGTAGCCGATCTGCGGGTGGCGCTCGAGCAGCTCGCGCTCGCGCAGCGTCAGCGGGCCGCGCTTGCCGAGGATCTCCTCCGGGATCGCGACCTTGCCGAGGTCGTGCAGCCGCCCGGCAAGCCGGACGAGCTCGACCTGCTCCTGCGTCAGTCCGCAGCGGAGCGCGAGCGCCGCCGCCAGCTCGCCGACACGCTCCGAATGGCTGCCGACGTAGGCGTCGCGGGCGTCGACGACGTTCGCGAGCGCCGCCGCCGCGCGCAGCCGCGTGCTGCGGTCGGTGCCGGTCGCGAGCTGGTGCAGCTGCTGCGCGACCGGGCGGTCCGGGCGGTAGACCTGGGCCCGGTTCTTCCCTTCCGCCTTCGCCCAGTAGAGCGAGATGTCGGCGACTCGCACGAGCTCGCCACGCTCGGTGCCGTGCTGCGGGAAGCTCGCGACCCCGGCCGAGAAGCTGACGGTGCCGCCGTGCTCGGTCTCGTCCGCCGCGAGCATGCGGATCACGTTCGACGCGTGCTCGAGCGCGGCGACGTCGCTGTAGCCGGGCAGGACGAGGGCGAACTCGTCGCCGCCGAGCCGGAAGGCGTTGCCGGCTGTGCGCAGCCGGTCGGCGACCTGTGCGAGCACCTTGTCTCCGACCGGGTGGCCGTACTGGTCGTTGATCAGCTTGAAGTTGTCGAGGTCGAGCAGGCAGAGGCTGAGCGGCTCGCCCGACGTCGCGGCGTGGTCGAGGTAGAGCTGGAGCTGCTCGTGGAAGTGGCGGTGGTTGCCGAGCCCCGTCAGCGGGTCGGTGAGCGCGAGCCGCATCGCCCGCAGTGCGTCGTGCGTCGAGCGCTGGTGCAGCGCCACCGCGACGAGCGGCCCGGCGAGCGCGGCGGCGAGCACGGGCGACTGGTCCCAGAGTGCCTTCAGCGCGAGGCTGACGGAGGCCATGATCACCGACGACGCTGCCGTCCACGAGACCGCCGCGCGCAGGAGCGGCCAGAAGCGGTCGCGCGACCAGCGCGCCAGGATCGCCGCGACGAGCGGGATGTTGACGACGTAGAACGCCCCCGCGCCGCAGACGACCTCGAGCAGGAGCAGCGAGACGCGCTCGTGGCGGCTGAACGGCGCCGTCGCGCCGCCCGCGGCGGCGGCGGCGAGCGCGTACAGCGCGGTGTTGTAGAGGAAGCGGACGGCGGAGCGGCGCTCGGCGATCTCCATCGTCGCGCGGGTGAGCAGGCCGACGACGATCGCCGCCGCCCAGCCGTAGATCATCGCCGTGCCGAGGATGAAGGTCGCCGCGAGCGAGACCCGCCCGCGCGGGTAGTTCTCCACCGGGACGGGGAACGCCTCGGCGAAGATCGCCGCGAGCAGCAGGACGCCGATCCCGGCGAGGCTGCCGCCGGAAGGCCTGTCGCGGCTCAGGTTCCAGACCGCCGCGGCGAGCGCGGCGTAGCCCGCGAGCGTCACCGGCAAGAAGACCGGCGACAGCCGGAGTGTCAGTCTCGAGAAGAGCCGCTCGTCGGCGTCCGGTGCTGCTCGACCTGCCAGCAGCCACGCACGGAACCGCCGCATGAGAGAGCGGCGCGCCTTAGACGTGGAAGCCGGCGCAGAGGAAGAGCAAGCCGTTCGCCGTAGCGATCGCCGCCACCGAGATGACAATCAGCGCCAGTCGGATCTTCCAGTGCAACATCGTGTCCTCCGCAGTTTCCCTGTCGTGCCCCTAGCCGCGGGCACGCCCAACTGTAATTCGACCCCCTGCGGGGGTAATCCCCCTTCCTGGGGATTCGGCTCGGCCGGGAAAAGATCCCCCGATCGAGTGATTCTCAGGCACGTATCGCCAGGTTCCAGTAGTTCCCCAGCGGCTGCAGCCGCCACCCGGCGCGCCGAAAGGCGTCGGCGACGCCGGGAACGCCGCCGACGACGACGAACGGGAGCGCGGCCGCCGTCGCCGCAGCGACCGCGTGCCGCGGCAGCGGCGACAGGAACCGCACCTGGCGGCGCCGGCCGGCGCCGAACAGGAGGTACGACGGCTCGTCCGGCCCGAGCACGCCGCCGAGCGACGCACCGGCCGCGTCCTGGTCGAGCTCGGCGAGCGCCTCGCCTGCCGCCGGCATCCAGTTCAGGCGGACGGCGTCGGCGAGCGACAGCTGCCAGGGGTGGCCGTAGCGGCTGTCGAGCGGCTTGACGAGGTCGTGGACGAGCGCGACGCCGACGCTCGCGGCGGCGACGGCGAGGACGGCGGCGGCGACCTCGGCCCGGCGGAAGAGCGCCGCGAGGAGCGGCACCGTTAGCGCCGCCGGCACGATCACGAACCGCGTCAGGAAGTCGTAGTACTGCACCTCGCAGGCGAGGAGGACGATGAAGACCGGCAACGCGAGCGCGAGCGCGAGCCGGCGCGCGTCGGCGCGCCCGCGCGCGAACTGGACGACGCCGAAGACCGGCGCGGCGAGCAGGAGCAGCCCGAGCGGCCCGAAGCCTGCGAAGTCCTCGGACGGGAGCCGGTTGACGGTCCAGAAGAACGTCTCGGCGGTCGCGCCGGCCGGGTTCGCCGGCAGGTGAACGACCCGCGCGAGCCCGTGCAGCGCGCCCGCGGCGACGAGGACGAGCCCGGGCAGTGCGAGCACCGCTGCCGCGCCGAGCAAGCGCGGGCGCACGACGGCGGCGACGACGGCGGCGGCAGCGGCTGCGGCGACGAACCCCCACGTCGTGGCGTTCGAGATCGCCGGCAGGTCGATGACGCGATAGACGACCCGGACCGCCGTCGAGACGCTGCCGGGGAACGACGGCGACGCCGACAGGTCGAGCCGCCCCTCGCTGTGCCAGGTGAGGCGGCCGGTCTCGACGGCGTTGAGGACGAAGCTCCAGAGGCTGAAGACGGCGAACGCGAGGACGCCGGCGACGGCGAAGAGCGCGAGCGCGCGCCGCCCGCGCAGGGCCGCGAGGAGGAGCAGCACCGGCACGACGAGCGCCGTCGTCAGCTTGACGCCGACCGCGAGCGCGACCGCCGCCGCCGCGAGCGCGACTTCGCTCTCGCGCCGCCCGAGCAGGAAGGCGGCGGCGACGGCGGGCAGCGACGCCGCGACGAGGTCGTTCTGCGCGGTCGTCGCCTCGAGCGCGACGACGGCGAACGTGCCGAAGAGGACGGCGGCACAACTCGAGCCGCGTGCGTCGTGTCCGAGGCGGCGTGCGGCGACGTAGATCGCGAGCATCGCCGCAAGCTCGGCGAGGAACTGCGGCAGTGCGAAGAGCGCATCGGAGCCGCTGGCGACGAACAGGTAGAGCACCTGCTGCTCGGCGAGCGGCTGGAACTCGTTGATGCGGTTGGTCGGCGCGTTCGGCACCCAGTAGACGCCGTGGTGCTGCGCCCAGAACGCCGCGCGCGTCAGGTGGTAGGTGAGCGAGTCCCAGTTGTTCGGCGCCGCCGTCAGGACGAGCGCGAGCTCGTAGCCAAGCACGACAACCGCGAGAGCGGCGAATGCGAGCACGAGCGGGTCGCGGAAGGGCCGCAACCGAAGGGCGGGCAGACGCGGCCGGCCGCGGAGCCACCACGCGGCAGTGGCGGCGACGAGCAGCCCCGCCTCGGCGCCGCCGAGGCCCGCGCGGGTGACGGCGAGCAGCGGCGAGAGGCCGGCGGTGACGAGCGCGATCTCCGCGAAGGCGAAGACGTAGGCGGCGAGCAGCGAGGCGGCGAGGCCCGCGAGCCGCAGGCTCGCCGCTGCGAGCAGGCTCGTCGCCGCGACCCCGGCGATCAGAAGCGCAGCGACCACGGCCGGCCGCAGTCTCGCTGATTGCCCGGCCAGGCGACGGGGTAGAATCGCTCCATGCCCGCGACGGCCATGGTGGACGACCCCCTCAGTACCGGTGCCGAGCCTCCCTCGCATCCGGCGTCCGCGTTCGCGCGAGCTCGCGGCGGCCGGCGCTCGCCCGCGTCCGGAGCCCGCTGAGCTCGGCGCCGCCGGGCTCACCTGGATCCACCTCGACGCGCCCGACCAGTTCTCCGCCAGCGTGCTCGCCGGACGCTTCGGCTGGCATCCGCTCGACGTCGAGGACGTGCTCTCGAAGCGGCAGCGGCCGAAGGTCGACGACTACGCCGACGACGGCTACCTGTTCCTCGTCCTCCACTTCCCGGTCTACGACCGTGCGATCCAGCGGCTGAACGCGGCCGAGCTCGACGTCTTCATCGGCCCCGACTACCTCGTGACGCTGCCGAACGTCGAGCTCCTGCCCGTCACGCGCCTCTTCCGGCGTTGCGAGGACGACGCCGCGTTTCGCGAGCAGCTCTTCTCGAAGGGCTCCGGCCGCGTCCTGTACGAGATCCTCGACGACCTCTTCGACTACTGCTTCCCGATCCTGGACAAGATCGGGCACAAGCTCGACGCGCTCGAGGACGACGTCTTCGAAGGGCGGTCGGAAGAGGTCGTGCGCGACATCTCGAACGTCAAGCAGGAGATCATCAGCTACCGCAAGATCATCAAGCCGGAGCGGGCGACGCTGCGTGCGATCGAGCGCAGCCTGGAGCGCTTCCTCCCCGAGGAGCTCGAGCTCTACTTCGACGACATCGTCGACGCCGCCGAGCGGATCTGGGACATCCTCGACAACTACAAGGAGGTCGTCGAGGCGCTCGAGAGCACGAACGAGTCGGTGATCTCGCACCGGCAGAACGACGTGCTGCGGATCCTGACGGTGTTCTCGGTCGTGCTGCTGCCGTTGACGCTGATCACCGGCATCTTCGGGATGAACACGCGCTTCCCTGGATTCGAGTCGGCAGCGGCGTTCTGGGCCGTGATCGGGATCATGGTGGCCGTGCTCGCGGGCTTGCTCGCGTTCTTCCGCTACAAGCGCTTCCTCTGATGCCCAAGCCGCTCTGGGCGCCGTGGCGGCTCGAGTACATCGAGCACGCCGACGAGCAGCGCGGCTGCATCTTCTGCGAGCCCGAGGAGCAGCTCGTCGTGCACCGCGCGGCGCACTGTCTCGTCGTCCTCAATCGCTTCCCGTACGCGTCGGGGCACATGCTGATCGCGCCGCTGCGGCACGTCGGCGATCTCGGCGATCTCACGGACGACGAGGCGCTCGAGACGCACCGGCTCGCCTCGGCGGCGGTCGGCACGCTCTCGCAGGCCTACCGGGCCCAGGGCTACAACCTCGGCTGGAACCTCGGCCGGATCGCCGGCGCCGGAATCGCCGACCACGTCCACCTGCACGTCGTCCCGCGCTGGGCCGGCGACACGAACTTCATGCCCGTCCTCGCCGACGTCAAGGTCCTCCCCGAGGCCCTCGTCGAGACGGCGCGCCGGCTCCGCGAGGAGTGGCCGACCGGCTGACGCTCAGCCCCGCGGCCGGCACGCGCCGCCGAGGTCGTCCGCGAGCGCGATCTGCGCGAGGAAGACACCGCCCTGCCGGCTGCTCTCCGACTCGCTCAGCGTCGCGAGGTCGCCGGGGATCGTCGACGAGCCCGAGACGTCGAGGGCGACGTCGGTGAACCCGTGCGCGGGCACGCACACGCGCAGCCCGTTGACGAAGGCGGTCGCGCCGCCCGCGACGCCGCGCCGCACCTGCAGGTTCGAGCGGACCGTGAACGGCCGGCTCGCGACGCCGTCCGGCGCCCAGATCTGGAACGTGAGGTAGCGCAGGATCGGCTGCTTCTGTCCGGGCTGGGCGAAGACGCGCACCCGCGCCGGCGTCTCAGGCTTCGTCCAGCCGTCGTCGTAGAGCCCGAATGTGATCCAGTCCGCACGCCACGGTCGCTTTGCGTGGATCAGCAACGCCTGCGGCGTGGACGCGACCACCGTCCCTGCGAGCCGGAACCGATCCTCCTTCAGCGCCTCGACGGCGTACGGCGTCGGCGAGCGGTCGGCAAGCCCTGTCCTCGGGTCGAACCGGAGCAGTTGCTTCGGGAACCAGAGCCCAGTGAAGTCGAAGCGGTCCGGCGACCCGAGGTGCACGTCGCGATCGACCGAGACGTTCCAGAACTCGAGGTCGCGCCAGTACTGCTGTGTCTGGAAGTAGTTCTCGCCGATCGGCGCCGGGATGAGCGTGACGTCGGCACCGGTCCCGACCGTCCGGTCGACCCAGTCGAACTGCGCCGCGGGCGAGACCGTGAGCGGGCGGCTGGCGACGCCGTCGGCGGTGAGCAAGCGGTTGAAGAGATAGACCGTCTCGCCTGCGAGGAAGACGAGGACGAGCGTGCCCGCGACCGCCGTGAGCAGCCGCGGCCGCAGACGGGCGGCGCCAGCCAGGAACAGCGCCGCCAGCAGGGTCGTCGCGCCGGCAAGCGCGGCGCGCGTTGCCGTGACTCCGTGCAGGGTCGAGACGAGTGGCCGAAAGAGCGCGGACACGGGCGCGTCGGCGTCGATGCGCCCGTAGGCGTCGTTCCACGTGTACGCGGGCTCGGGACCGAGCGCGAAGCCGGCGACGACGACCGCGACCGGCAGGGCCAGCGACCAGCGCGGCCGGCGGCTGTCGAGCAGCGCGCAGCTGAACGCGATCGCGACGAGCGGCGCGAGGTAGAACAGGAACCGGTCGAGCGCGGCTCCGACGCCGATCTGCAGGTCGTAGCTCGTCGCCTCGAGTGGCAGGAGCAGGACGACCAGGGTGCCGAGCCACGCGAAGACGCCCAGCTCGCGCCCGCTCGGGCGGCGCAGGGCGTTCGCGAGCAGCCAGCCGGCGCCGACGACGAGCGGCAGGATGCCGAGACCGAGCGCGATGATCGCGTCGTGCTTCAGGTACGACGTCGGGGTGCCCGGAGGGAGCGCGCCGCCTTGCGTCAACTGCCCGTACACCGTCAGGTCCGCGAGGCTGCCGCCGGCGACGAAGAAGCCGACCGCCGAGAGCGCGGCCGCAGCGCTGACGATCGTCGCGACCGGATGCGCGCGGACGACGTTCCGCCGTTCGACCGAGAGCAGGGTCAACGGGAGGACGAGGGCCAGCACCAGGAGCTCCGTGCGGGCCAAGAACGCCACGACGACGGCGGCGAGCGCGAGGAGGTCCTTCCGCTTCGACGGCGCGACGGTGGTCCTCTGGATCGCCAGCAGCGCCCAGGCGAAGGCGGGATAGGCGACGACCTCGGTGAGCAGGAACGAGGCGTACAGAGACCAGGGCAGCAGGACGGAGAACGCCGCGACGAAGTACGCGGCGAGGCGGGAACCGGAGACGCGCCGCGCGAGCAGGAAAGCGGGGATGCAGGCCGAGGTAATCAGCCACGCATTCAGGAAGTGGACACGCGCGAGGTCGTGCTCGACGAGGCCGGAGCCGAAGAACGGGGCGATCAGCAGCGGGTAGAGCTCGAAGACCCGCACCAGCTCGCCGTGGATGTGCGGGAACGGCGAGTGCGTGTGCGCGATCGAGATCGCGAGCCGCTCGTGCCGAAGCTCGTCCGTCATCACGTACCAATCGCGCACCCGGGTCGTGACGAGCGACAGCCCCGCGGCGGACGCGAGCCAGAGCCCGACGAGGGGCCACGCCACGTTCAGCGCGCGCACGCGCGCCCCGGCCCGATGCACCGCCTCAGTGGACGTAGAGCGTGCCCTGCATGCCCTGCGCGGCGTGGTACTTGACGCTGCAGACGTACGTGTACTCGCCGCGCCTGAGCGTGACCGTCATCCTCGCGCTCTGGCCCGAGACGAGGAACGGCCCGGCCTTGACTCCGATCAGGTCGAAGTTGTGGATGATGGCGCCGGTGTTGCGCATCACGAACGTGACGCGGCCGCGCGGCACGGTCTGGCGCGACAGCTTGAAGCCGAACTCGTACTCGTCGACGTAGACCCGCACCGGAGCCCGCGGCTTCGCGGCCGCCGGGACGGCACCGGCCGCGAGGACGAGGGCGAGCGCGGCGGCGCGCAGCACGACCGCAGCGTAGCCTGGTCGGCGGCGCGTACGCTGGGGCCGTGACGCGCACGCGGTCGTCGCTCCGGACGCTCGCCGGCCTCGCCGTCGCGGCGTGCGCCGCTGTCGCTCCGGCTGCAGCGCTGCCGCCGACGTCGGCGTCGGTCGCGCTCTCGTCGGCCCGCGCCGGCGCGAAGCCGGTCGTGCTCACGCTTTTCCTCGGCTACGACATGCAGTGCGGCTATCCCGGGACCGAGCCGATCGTCGTCATCTTCCCCGCGCAGGAGCGGCTGCCGGCGCGGATCCCGGCGACCGCGGTACTCGTCGACGGACACGCGGCGCCGACCGTCAGCGTCGTCGGGCACGTGGTGCGGATCGGCCTCGGCGTCGCGCCGCCGCGCGTGATGTGCGACGTGATCGCGAGCGGGACGCTCCGGCTCGTCTTCACCCGCGCCGCCGGCCTCGGCAACCCGGCGCGTGCCGGCAGCTACAGGCTGAAGGCGACGAAGGGGACGGCCGCGTTCTCGGCGACGTACACGATCCGCGGCGCCTGACGCGCGACTAGTAGACGACGACGGCTGTGGTCGCGCTGTGCGAGAGCGCGCCGCTCGTGCCGGTGATGGTGATCGTCGCGCGGGCGAACGCCGAGGCGGAGTACGTGAGCGTGAGCGTCGACGACGACGTGGCTGGATTCGGCGAGAACGAGCCGTTCGCTCCCGGCGGCAGCCCGCTCACGGTGAGAGTCACGGGGTCGGAGAAGCCGTTGCTCGGGGTGATCGTCACGCTGTACGTGACGCGGCCCCCCGTGCCGAGGTAGCGGACGGTCGGCGAGACGCTGATCGAGAAGTCGCCGGCGGCCGGCGCCTGGGGCGTCGCCGACGCCTCGGCCGATCTCGCGCCTTCGCCCGAGCTGTTGACCGCGCTCACCTGGTAGTAGTAGGTGGTGCCATTGCTGAGGCCGCTGTCGGTGTAGGTCGTTCCGCTCGTCACCGACGCGATCGGCGTCGAGCCCTCGCCGCCGGAGCTGGTGCCGCGGTAGACGTTGTACTTCGTGATCGCGGCGCCGCCGTTGTTGCTCGGCGCCGTCCACGAGAGCGAGACGGAGCCGTTGCCGGCGCTCGCGGAGAGACCGGTCGGCGCGCCCGGGACGTTGGCGGCGGTGACCGCGAACGAGCCGACGCCGTTCGGCGTGCCGAGCCCCGTCGGGCCGTCGTAACCGGGGGCGGCGGTGCAGAGGTAGCTGCCGCCGCAGCTGCCGTTGTTGCCCGAAGTGACGTCGCGCAGCTGGCCCAGGTTCGCGTACGGCGCCGAGCCGTAGACGACGCTGCCCGGCGTGCCGGCGAGCGCGTAGGCGGCCGCGATCAACGGCGACGCGAGGCTCGTGCCGCCGACCTGGAACCAGCCGGACTGGAAGTTGTACGAGACCGAGTCGTAGACGGCGGCGCCCGTATTCGGGTCGGCGTCGGCGGAGACGTCGTTCAGGGTCCGGCGCGAGCAGCCGCCGTCGTGCTGCCAGCTCGGCTTCGTCTCGTAGGCCGAGCAGCCGGAGCCGGTCCCGCTCCAGACGCTCTCCCCGCCGTAGCTGCCGTCGCCGTTCACGGTCAGCGTCGTGCCGCCGACGGCCGTCACGTACTGCGACGCCGCCGGGAACTCGACGCCGTAGCCGCTGTCGCCGGCCGAGGCGGTGATGACGACGCCCGGATGCTTGAAGTACGACGTCTCGTCCGACGTCTCGCCCGAGTACTCGGAGGCGCCCCACGAGTTCGAGATCACCGTCGCGCCGAGTGCGACCGCCTCGTTCTCGGCGGCGCCGAGGTTGGCGAGCGAGTTCGAGCTCGCCTCGACCAGGAGGATCTTGCAGTTCTGGCAGATCGCGTGCGCCGTCTCGACGTCGAGCGCGATCTCGAGCGCCCAGCCGGAGTTGGTGGCGGGGTACGACGTCCCGCCGCTCTGGTTCACCTTCCTGAAGCAGCCGTTGGCGGTCGTGCACGGCGGGAGCCCGTACTGGTTCGAGAAGGTGCCGAGGTCGTTCTCGATGTTCGGGTCGTTGTAGGCGTCGACGATGCCGATCGTCTGCGCGTTCGGCGCGTTCGTCGGCAGGTTGTACGCGGAGTGGAAGCGCGCAGGGGTGATCGCGCCCGGCGGCGGGGTCGTCGATGCCAGCGGCCGGCCGGCTGAGTTCGTCACCACGTCGGCGTTGCATGCACCGACGCGCGGGATCGGGAGCGCGCAGACGCGCGCGATCCACGGGCCGAGCCCGTTGTCGAGCCAGGGCGTGCCGACGGTCGGCGCCGCCGTTCCCGTGCCTGCGCCGGCGCCGACCGACAGCGCGAGCGCGGCGACGAGCGCGGCGCCGAGCACCCTCGTGTACGACCCACCTGACACGACCCGGCCGATGGTACTCCCGCCGGCGGCCGATCGTCGGGATTTTCGTCGAAAATCCTCCTGTCGCCTGCGCGAAAGCACGCGTCGGCGGCCGCCGAGCGGGGGGCGATCGGAGGCCCCCCACGCGAGGAGCCTCCGATCGGGCGGGGCTCACGTCGCCTTGTTCAGAATGTCCGTGACTGCGCCGAACTTGCCGGTGATCGCGGTCGCGAGCGCGCCCAGCGCCAGAATCACGCCGAGCGTGATCACGGCGAGAACGACGCCGTACTCCCCCATCGTCTGACCTTCCTCGCGCTGCGCGGCGGCGCGGAGCAAGTAGAGCCACGTGCGGACGTCCATCGGCCATCCTCCCTTTCGTCTACCAGGGCGATTCGAGTTGCAACTGGTGAGACGCCCACCAGGGCCGCTCCTTGCGGAATTTCGGCGTCAGCAGGAGGCCGAGCCGCCAGGAGGCTTCGTCGCGCCGCCTCCCCGCGCTGGCTCCGGTCGTCGGCCCGGTCACACCCCGCAGGCGGAGGATGGCCTCTGCAGGGAGACGACGATCCCGCACCGCGCGCCCGCGACGGTCGGCCCGCCCGCCGCCGATGACCTCGCCGCGCCGCTGAAGGAGTCGGACATCGGCGGCGGACCGTTCCCGGCGGCGGCAGGGCGCCGCCGAGGAGGGCGAGCGACCAGGTCGCGGCTACAGTGGGAGGGTGGCGGGCTACATCGTCTTCGGCGTCGGCGCGTCCGCTGCCGCGGGGTCGATCGCGGTGTGGGTCCACCGGCGTCTCGCCGATCGCCGCGCTCGTGCGGGACGCCGCTGGTAGGCACAGGCGGGCTTCGTCGGGATGCCCAGGTGGCTCCCGCAGCCCGTTTGCTCCGGCAGGCCCGACCTGGACGTGGGTGCGCGGGTCGGGACCGGCTCTACCGCCAGCCTCGAATCACGGCTCGAGCGCGACTCGGAGGCTCCTCCGCCTCCGCGGGCCGGAGGAGGTAGGCCGTGATGCCAGCGCGGTCGACGCGGTCGTACATGACCCAGGCGGTGCCGTCGAACTCGATTCGGTCGCCCCGGCTCAGGTGTCGACCGGCGAAATCCTCGTACCTCCCCGTCACGACCCTGCCATCGGAGTGGCGAAACTCGATCGTGCCGCGCGACTCCACGTGCCGAAGGTTACCGCAGGTCGTTCGTCGACTCGACCTGCTCGACGACCCAGGCATCGGCCTCGGCGACGTCGATGCCGCGGCAAAGGGCGATCTCCGCCGCGAGAAGCGTGCGGGCCCGGATGTAGAGCTCGCGTTCGCTCGGGGCCGTCGTGCCTCCGTTTGCGTGCTCGCGTTGGAGTCCGTCGCGAACGACTTCCGCCAGCGCGGTCGGCTGTCCGGCGGCCACCTTCTCGCGGGTCGTGCGGTGGCGCTTCGACCATGGCTCGACCGGCGAGGCTTCGGCGCCCAGCGTGCGCCGGACATCCTCGAGCTCCGGCTCGGTCGAGAGCGGCCGCAGGGTCTCCACCGCCCGCGCGAGCGGCAGTGTCACTCGTAATCCGCTCTCGAAGAGGAGAGCGACCGTTTCGGGCAGCTCGTCGTCGCCGGGGCGCCTCGACTCGACGCGGCCGATGCCGTGACACGCATAGACGACGACGTCGCCGACGGCCAGGCCCAGTGGCTGGGCCGGCCGCGGCGTCATTCCGCACCACTCTGGTCAGCGGCCCCGGGCGCCGGCGGCAGCCCGTTGTCGGTGATCTCGCCAGGTGGCTCTTTGGCGGCGGCGCGCTCCGCGGCTGCTTCCGCCTTCTTCACCCGCTTGCGCTCCCGCCGCTCCCTCAGCGCTAGCTCGCGCGCCCGCTTCGCCGCCGACTGGGGATTCCTCGAGCCCATCCGCGCCTCCTTGCCTCGCTGCCAGAGACCGACCGTCGGATCGACGATCGGGCGGTACTCGGTCGCCGCGCCTACGCCGACGCGAGCGTGACGTTCCGTGCTTCGGGACCCTTCGCACCCTGGACGGCCTCGAACTGCACCTTCGCGTTCTCGGCGAGCGACTTGTAGCCCTCGCCGGCGATCGCGCTGTGGTGAACGAAGAGATCCTCACCGCCGCCGTCGGGGACGATGAAGCCGTAGCCCTTGTCGGCGTTGAACCACTTCACGATTCCGGTTGCCATCGACGAAACACCTCCTCTGCTACTCGGGAACGGGCAGAGGAGGCGCAACGTGCGCATCCGGTACTCGCTCAGATAGTCGCGTCACCGTAGCATGCGCCCGCGCCTCGAGCTCGGCGGCGACGAG
>DASRGD010000071.1:0-14280 GCA_035651195.1 Gaiellaceae bacterium
GCGCCGACCGCTCTGTTACCTTCACCTTCAAGAGTCCCTCCCTGTCGCTCGCTGGGATGTCTCGCAACACCCATCGTGAGCGGCAGGGAGGACGTCTCTCCGACCGCTACTCCTCCACTACCGCAGGATCCGGGTAGCTAGGAGCGATCCTCGAAGCATGAGCAGGGCTCTGCAGCTCGCGAGCGTGTTTACCACCACCTCGCGCTGCTGGTCTCGTGATGCTCGTCGCCGGCTCGAGAAAGCCGATGTTGCGCTGGCAAACGTCGTCGCGCCCCGCCGGCGCCGCTAGAACCCGAGCCCGAAACGCGAGTCGGTCACGGCTCGCCGCTCGCGCGACCACCTGTAGACGCGTTCTGCCAGGCGCACCTCGCCGTCGATCAGGTCCCGCCACGCCCCGGCCGCGGCCCAGAAGTCCGGCTTGCGAAGCGCGTCGCTCGCGACGCCTTCCTCGACGTCGAAGAGGAAGAGAACCTCGTCCTCGAGCAGGTAGACCTCGTGGAGGACGAGCGGCGTCGCCTCGGGCGGGAACGGGGGTCCGCTGCGCAGGAGCATCGCTGCCTGCTCCCGAGCGCCCGGCTTCAGCCTCGCCGCCACGAGGATCCGCCGCGTGCCGCCGAGACCGTGGGCGAAGAGGCCTTCGAGCAGGTCGGCGACGATCCAGCGGTCGACGTTCGACCGCAGCTCGATCTCGTCCCCGCCGCGCAGCTTCATGACCAGAGTCGGCCTCTCGTCGCCGGCGTGCTCGGCGGGCGGGACACTCTCGATCGCCACGAGCTCGTCGAAGGGGACTTTGCGTCGTCCACCCGCACGGTCAAGCGACGTGAGGACGATCTCCGTCCGCTCGATGCTCAGCCGCGCCGATCTGGCCGCGCCGTCTCGGTTCTTCCAGGTGACGCCGAACGTCGCTCTCACAACGCAAGCATGCCCGGCACGACGCGGGGCGACATCCGCGCCAGACCGAGCGCGGCTGCGGGAAACCCGCAACGCCGATACGCGCCGCTCCCGAGGTCGGACCGTCCGATCGCGGCGAGGATCGGGCTGGATTCGACGAAAGGAAGCGACCATGAACACGATCGTCGTAGGCGTCGACGGCTCGCCGGGCTCGATCGCTGCGCTCCGCGCCGCGCTCGCCGAGGCCCAAATCCGCGGCAGCTCGGTCAAGGTGGTCAGCGCTTGGCACGTGCCTTCGGCGGCATACGGGTCGGGCTGGGTGCCGATGCCGATCGACAAGCACGACTACGAGCAGATCGGCGAGGCCGCGCTCGAGAAGAGCCTCGCGGCGGTGGACGCGGACAAGAACGGCGTTCCGATCACCTCGATCGCGCGGGAAGGGCAGGCTGCGGAGGTGCTCGTCACCGAGGCGAAGGGCGCGGAGCTGCTCGTCGTCGGCTCGCGCGGGCTCGGCGGCTTTCGCGGGCTGCTGCTCGGCTCCGTCAGCCAGCAGTGCGCGCACCATGCAAGCTGTCCGGTGCTCATCGTGCCGAGCGCGAACGGAGCGGCGCCGTGAGCGTCGTCAAGGCACATCGGTTTCCGGTCGCGGTCGAATGGCGCGGCGACCGGCTGACACGGGCCACCGTTCGCGGCAAGCCGCCCCTCGAGGTCGCGACGCCGCCGGAGTTCCGCGGCGCGCACCCGGAGCTCTGGAGCCCGGAGGATCTCCTCGTCGCGGCGCTGGCTTCCTGCTACGCGGTCACGCTCGGCTCGGTTGCCGAGTGGCGCGGCGTCCCCCTCCGCGGGCTCTCGGTCAACGGGCTCGGGCACGTCGAGCGGCGCGATGACGGCCGCTTCGCCTTCGTCGCGATCGAGCTGCGCGCCAAGGTCGAGACGGACGAGTCCGCCCTGGCCGCAGCCGAGGAGGCTGCGCGCTACGCCAAGGACGCATGCCTCGTCGGCATGGCGCTGGACACACCGGTGCACCTCGAGCTGCACGTCTCCGCGGCGGCCGCAGCATGAGGGCTGCGCAGGTCGTCGTGCTCGGCGGCGGGTTCGCGGGACTGGAGACCGCCTTCTCGCTCGCGAGCACGGTCGACGGACGCGCCGAGATCACGCTCGTCTCTAACGAGGACGCGTTCCTGTTCAAGCCGAACACGATCTACATCCCGTTCGGGCTCGACCCAGCGAGGCTGCTCATCCGGCTCGACCGACCGGCTCGTCGACGAGACGTCCGGCTCATACGCGCGACGGCGACCGACGTCGACCCCGCCGGCCGGGCCGTCCGCCTCGCCGGCGACCACCGAGTCGAGTACCTCGGCTACGACTTCCTCGTGATCGCGACGGGTGCCGCGATGGCGGCCGACGAGATCCCCGGGCTCGCCGACCACGCCGAGACGATCTGGTCGCCCGACGACATGCTGTCGCTGCGTGCACGCTTGCTGGAGCTCGTCGCGCGTGCGAAGCGGGGCGAGTCGCAGACCGTCCTCTTCGCCGTTCCCCCGAACAACAAGTGCTCCGGACCGCTGT
This sequence comes from Gaiellaceae bacterium, assembly GCA_035651195.1. Classification (GTDB taxonomy): domain Bacteria; phylum Actinomycetota; class Thermoleophilia; order Gaiellales; family Gaiellaceae; genus PALSA-600. The sequence continues at coordinate 2,461 of DASRGD010000071.1, forward strand.
ACGAGATCGTCTTGATGCTGGAGACGTGGCTGCACCGGATGAAGATCGACGACCGCGTCCGGCTCGTCTTCACGACCTACGAGCACGGCTACATCCAAGCCTTCGGGCCCAAGCTCGACGCCGTCGTGCGCGAAGAGTTCGCCGCACGCGGGATCACCGGCCGTGTCGGCGAGCGGCTCGTCCGCGTCGACCCGCAGCACGCCTCGTACGAGAGCGGCCACACGGAGCCCTATGACCTGTTGATCGCATTTCCGCCCTACATCGCAGCGAGGCGGTTCGAGGGATTGACGAGCGACGCCCGCGGCTTCCTCGCCACCGACCTGCTCTCGCGTCGCGTCCAGGGAACCGACAACGTTTACGCGCCCGGCGACGCGGGTGACTTCCCCGTCAAGCAGGCGTTCCTCGCGTTCCTCGAGGCGGACGCGGTCGCAGACGACATCGCGATGCAGATCCTCGGCACGAGCCGTCGCCGCGGCTTCGACCCCGTCTCGATGTGCGTGATGGAGGAACTCGACAAGGCGGCGTTCGCGCAGGTGCCGCTCGAGCTGACCGGCGACCCGGAGCACCCGGTCGCGGTTCGTGCCGGCGCCGACGGCGCCTACCGCGTCGGCGTCTCGCCGCTCTGGCGCCTCGGCAAGAAGGCACTCGCGGTGTACCTGCCGATGCGCTTCAAGGCGGGCCGCCCCTTCCACGCGGGCGCGCCGTGGGCCGCGATGGACGCGAGCCTGCGCGTGATGTCGACGCTGCTCGCGCGGACGTAGTCAGCGCCGGGCGTCGAGCAGCGCGTCTCGCGCGGGCGCTGTCGAGCGTCGAGAGGAAGCCGGCGGGACGCCCCGTCTCCGGATCCAGCACCGCGAGGTAGCTGACGCTGTTCTCTGCCATCAGCTGTGCCGCGCACTCGAGCTCGTCGTCGCCGTGAGGTCGAGGTCGGAGACGAGCCGCCACAGGCCGGTCGCGGTCTCGTGCCGTCGCCGAACGCGAAAACGGCGTGGACGCCGTAGCCAGCGTCAGCCGCGCGACCGTCCGCAGCGGCGTCTCCGGCAGACACCTGATCGCCCCGGCCGTCATCACGTCCGCGACCGTCAGCTGGCTGAAGCTCGCCTCCGCCCGCAGAGCGCCCACCGCCGACGCTCCCCTCGATTCGGCGCCGGCACTGACCCTGCTGCGGTTAGATACGCTCAAGCCTCGTCAGGCAACGACGTGACGTCTCAGGAACAATCGCCGCTCGCCGTGCCCGAGCGGCTCCGGGTGCTCGTCGAGAGCGGCATCGCCCTCACCTCCGAACTCTCGCTCGAGTCACTCCTGCGCAAGCTCGTCCAGACTGCCGTCGCGCTGACGGCGGCGCGGTACGGCGCGCTCGGCGTGATCGACCGCAGCGGAACATCCCTCGAGCAGTTCATCACCGTCGGCGTCGACGAGGCGACGCGCGCGACGATCGGCGACCCGCCGCGAGGGCGAGGCATCCTCGGCGTGCTGATCCGCGAGCACGAGGCGCTGCGGCTCGAGGACCTCTCGCAGGACCCGCGCTCCGTCGGCTTCCCGCCGGGCCATCCGCCGATGCGCTCGTTCCTCGGCGTCCCGATCCGCCTTCGCGGCGCCGTGTTCGGGAACCTCTACCTGACGGAGAAGGAGGATGGGGAGCCGTTCAGCGCCGAGGACGAGGAGATCGTCCAGCTGCTCGCAGCCCAGGCCGCGGTCGCGATCGAGAACGCGCGCCTGTACGAGTCGGCGCGGCAGTGGTCGCGTCAGCTCGAGTCGCTGAACGAGGTCTCCGAGGCGCTCCTCACCGAGGCCGACCTCTCGCAACTGCTCGACCTCGCGGCGACGCGGCTGCGGGAGCTGCTCGACGCGCGCGTCGTGCTGGTCGGGCGCCCGACGTCGTCGGACGGACGGACATTGACCGTCGAGGCGGCGAGCGGCGACGAAGAGGCGCGACTCATCGGTCTGCGGCTCGAGCTCGAGCACTCGAAGAGCGGGCGCACGCTCAGGCGCCGCCGGAGCGAGCGCGTCGACTCGCTGATCGACGACCCGGAAGTCGACCAGACCGTGCCGCGCCTCGTCGATGCGACCTCCGGGCTCTTCGTGCCGCTCGTCGTCCGTCAGAAGGCGATCGGGATCATCGTCGCGTACGACAAGCGCGGACCCGACCCGCGCTTCTCGGATGCCGACATGCGGATCGGCGAGGCGTTCGCGAACCGGGCCGCGATCGCGGTCGAGCTCGCCGACCGCGTCGGTCGCGAGTCGGTGCGGGCGCTGCTCGAGGGCCAGGAGCTCGAGCGCTCGCGGCTCGCGCGTGAGCTGCACGACGAGACCGGCCAGGCGCTCGCGTCGATCCTGCTCGGGCTGAAGACGCTCGAGCGTGAGGTCGGCAGCGAGCCGCTCGCTCAGCTCCGCGAGCTCGTCGCCGCGGCGCTCGGCGACGTGCGCCGGCTGACGGTCGAACTGAGGCCGCCGGCGCTCGACGACTTCGGGCTCGAGGCGGCGCTCGAGCGGCTGACGAGCGTGCTCGCCGAGCGCAGCGGCGTGCAGACGCAGCTGAACGTCTCGGCGCAGCCGTTGCCGCCGGCGATCGAGACGGCGCTCTACCGGATCGTGCAGGAGGCGCTCACGAACGTGGTCAAGCACGCGCAGGCCCGCTCGGTCAGCGTCGTCGTGACCCAGGCCGACGACACCGTCCGCTGCGTGATCGAGGACGACGGCGTCGGTTTCGCAATCGAGCTGGTTCGAAACGGGGCTCTCGGCCTCGTGGGGATGCGGGAGCGCGTACACCTGCTCGGCGGCCGCCTCGAAGTCCAGTCGGCGCCGGGAAGGGGCACGACGCTGCTCGCGGAGCTCCCCCTCGCGGTTCAGTAGAAACCCGCAACGGTCTGCGGTCGAATCGCTCGCGCCCAGCGGCCTGCCACGCCATCCTGAGGGCATGGCGACCCGCACCCGCGTCCTCCTCTGCGACGACCACGCGCTGCTCCGCTCCGGCCTACGCCGGCTGCTCGAGGCGCACCCCGAGATCGAGGTCGCCGGCGAGGCGGCCACGGCCGAGGAGGTGATCGCGCAGGCCGCCGAGCTCCAGCCGGACGTCGTGCTGCTCGACGTCGTGCTGCCCGGCCGCAGCGGGATCGAGGCGCTCCCGGATCTCCTCGCCGCGGCGCCGGGGACGAAGGTGCTCGTCCTCTCGATGCAGGACGACCCGACCTACGTGCGCCGCGCGTTCGCCGCCGGTGCGAGCGGCTACCTGCTCAAGGAGGCGGCCGACGAGGAGCTCGTCGAGGCCGTGCATGAGGTCGCGACCGGCCGCCGCTATGTCCACCCGTTGCTCGGCGCGCGCCTCGCGGCGCCAGACGCCGCGAGCGACGGCCGGGCCGCGCGCGACCCGCTCTCGGACCGCGAGCGCGAGGTGCTGCGGCTGCTCGCGCTTGGACACACGAACCAGGAGATCGCGAAGCTGCTCTTCATCTCGGTGCGAACGGCCGAGACGCACCGCGCGCACATCATGCGCAAGCTCGGCGTCTCGACCCGCGCCGAGATCGTCCGTTACGCGCTCGCGAACGGGCAGCTGCAGGCTCAGGTCACGAGCGCCTGACATGGCAGCACCCTCGGCCGCGGGGCACCGGCTGCGTGCGCTGGTCGCCGCCGGTATGGCCGTCTCGTCCGAGCTCTCGCTCGACGGACTCCTGCAGCGGCTGGTCGCGGCCGCGGCCGAGCTGACCGGCGCCCGCTACGCCGCGCTCGGGGTGATGGACACGACCGGCTCGCGACTCGAGCGCTTCGCCACGTACGGCATCGACGCCGAGACGCAGGCGGCGATCGGCACCCTCCCGAGCGGCCGCGGCATCCTCGGCGTCCTCATTCGCGACGCGCGGCCACTGCGGCTCCACGACCTGACCGCGGATGCGCGGGCGGTCGGTTTTCCCGCGGGCCACCCGCCGATGCGGTCGTTCCTCGGGGTGCCGATCCTCCTGCGCGGCACCGCCTACGGCAACCTCTACCTGACGGAGAAGGCCGACGGCGACGACTTCACGGCGGAAGACGAGGAGCTCGTGACGCTGCTCGCCGGCCAAGCGGCGGTCGCGATCGAGAACGCGCGGCTCTACGCGGCGGCGACGAACTGGTCGCGGCAGCTCGAGTCGCTGAACGAGGTGGCCGACGCGCTCGCTACCGAGACCGAGCTCGAGGCCCTGCTCGACCTGATCGCGCAGCACCTGCGTGCGTTGCTCGACGCGCGCCTCGTCGCGGTTCTGTTGCCGACGGTCGGCGAGCAGCTGCGATTCGCAGCCGTTGCCGCGGACGGCGGCGCGGAGCTCGTCGGCTCGACGTTCGCGCGCAGGGGGTCGAAGAGCGGCGTCGCGTTCGACCGCCGCCGGACGATGCGCGTCGACTCGCTCGTCGACGACCCGGACGTCAACCACGAGGTCGCACGACGGATCGGCGCCCGTAGCGGCCTCTGGGTGCCGCTCATCGCCCGCGGCAGCGCGATCGGCGTCATCGTCGCCCACGACAAACGCGGCACGCCCGAGGCGCGCTTCACCGACGACGATGTGCGTCTCGCCGAGACCTTCGCGGCGCGCGCTGCGATCGCCGTCGACCTCTCGGAGCGGGTCGCGCGCGACGCGCTCCGCCGCGTCGTCGCCGCGCAGGAGAACGAGCGTCGCCGGCTGGCCTTCGAGCTCCACGACGACACCGGTCAGGCCCTGACCTCGATCCTGCTCGCGCTGCGCACGGCCGAGGAGGGAGCCGACCGCGACTCCTGCCGCGCCGCCCTGGCGCGCGCCCGCGAGCTCGCGGTCACGACCCTTCAGCGCGTACGGGCGCTCGCGGTGGAGCTGCGGCCGAAGGCGCTCGACGATTTCGGGCTCGAAGCCGCGCTCGCACGCCTCGCCGAGACAACCACCGAGCGGACGGGCGTCGCGGTCGAGTTGGAGACGGCCCTCGCCGACGAGCGGCTGCCCGGAGACGTCGAGACCGCGCTCTACCGGCTCGTGCAGGACGCGCTGGCGACCGCCGTCAAGCACGCGGACGCGCAACGTGTCAGCATCCTGTTGATGCGAGTCGACGGCAGGGTCACGGCCGTGATCGAAGACGACGGGGTCCCGACAGAGAACGCAGCGGCGCTCGAAGGGCTGCGCGAACGCGCCGCGCTGGTCGACGGGACGCTCAGGCACGAGGCGGGCAAGCACACGGGAACGACGCTCGTCCTCGAGGTGCCGATCCCGTGAGCACCCGCGTCCTGATCGTCGACGACCACGCCGTCGTCCGGGCCGGGCTGCGCCTACTGATCGACGCCGAAGACGATCTCGAGACGGTCGGCGAGGCGGGCGACGCGCGCACCGCGATCTTCGAGGCGCGTTCGACCGCCCCGGACGTGATCCTGATGGACGTGGTGATGCCGGAGCAGAGCGGCCTCGAGGCGCTGCCCAAGCTGCTCCACGAGCATCCGGAGACAAAGGTGCTGATCCTCTCGATGCAGGACGACCCGCGGTATGTGCGCGAGGCGTTCGCTGCCGGGGCGAGCGGGTACGTTCTGAAAGAGGCCGCGGACAGCGAGCTCGTCACCGCGATCCGCGAAGTCGCCGCCGGCGGCCGCTACGTGCACCCCGAGCTCGGCGCGCGCCTGATCGAGGCGGACGCGGCGGCGGCACGCCGCGCCGAGGCGGACCCGCTCTCGGATCGCGAGCGCGAGGTGCTGCGCCTCCTGGCGCTCGGGCACACGAACCAGGAGATCGCGAAGAGGCTGTACATCTCCGTGCGCACGGCCGAGACGCATCGCGCGCACATCATGCAGAAGCTCCGCCTGGGCAGCCGCGCCGAGCTCGTGCGCTACGCGCTCGCGGAAGGTCTGCTCGAAGCCGGAGACTGACGCTCGGGCGAGAAGCCGATCCGTGCTTTCCACGCACGGAGTCGGCGGACTCGTACCGATGGCGTCACGTCGCTCCTCATGCAGCCTGCGCACATCGTCCGAAAGGAGGAATCCGAATGACCGCGACGTTGACCCCACCGCATTCGACTCAGGCGCGTGCTGGCGGCGTCCCCGTCGATCACGACGACTTTTCGCGTGACGCCGGAGCGGAGCAGCGCCGCTGGGTGATCCCGCTCGTGCTCTCCTTCACCTGGTCGGCCGTGTTCTTTGCGGCAGCGATCGGCACCGAGAAGCTCTGGCTGCTGGCTCCCGCGGGCCTGGGCATCGGCCTGATCATCATCGGCTTCGTCTATCTCGGGCTCACCTCGGACTCGAACGGCGCTCAGTAGCGGGCTGCGATGCCGTCCCGAGCTCGCGGAGGGTGAGCAGTCCGCTCGCAACGAAGGCCCACGCGAGGAAGAGGAAGAAGGTGACGGCGCCGAGCACGGCGGCGCTGTGCCCTGCGCTCAGCATCCGCACGATCCCGTCGGCGAGCAGGAGCGAGACGAGAGACGCGCCGGCCAGGGCGACCCACCGCGGCAGGAGGGCGGTGCGCATGATCCCGACGGCGGCGCCCTCGAGGAACGTGGCGGCCGTGAACGCGGAAAGCCCGAACGCGAGGTCGCCCAGATCGAACAGCGAGCGATTCACGCCCGCCGCGCCGCTGTGCTGGGCAAGCGCGGTGAACGCGGCGACACCGACGAGGAAGACGGCGACCGAAGCAGCCGCCCCGGCGACGACGATCGTCGGGAGCCGGCTCGGCGCGGCGCCGACCCCCCCGCCCAGCAGGCCCGCCAGGCGGCCCGCGAACCAGAGGAGCGCGAGGGCAGCGATTCCGAACAGGATCGCCTGCACCTCGACGGCCGTCCTGTGCGCCGCGAAGAAGCTCAGGATCTCGGCGTTCGACCGGTTCGCGCTCGTCCGCCCTGTCAGCAGGTACGCGACGAGCGACAGCACTGCGAACATCATCCCGGCCGCGGACGAGACGACATCCCACTGCCTCGTGACGCGGTCACGGCGCTGCGCTGCTTCCACCATGCCTCCCTCCTCTGTTCGAGTCGAGGGATTCTCTCATTCGCGGCGGGGCGAAAAGTGAGCAAGATTGGTCAGGTCGTCGCCGAAGCGCGCTGGGACAGTAGCGGTGTGCGAGCGCAGCCCGTCACCATCGAGCTCGGGCCGTGGCGGTTCCCGCAGCGGCCGCGCGTCCTGATCGAGCATCCCGATCCGCGCGCCGGGCTCCGGCTGGCGACGGCGCTCCGCGACGCCGGCTGCAACGTCGCCATCTGCCGCGGCCCTGATGCCGCCGGCTGGCCGGCGACGCGCTGTCCACTTCACCAGCTCGACCCGTGCGCGGCCGTCGACGGCGCCGACGTCGTCGTGACCGCGCTCGGGCTCGAGCGGCAGGAAGCACGTCAGGTCGTCGCAGGGCTCCGGACGCGCTACCCGAGCACGCCGCTCGTCGTCGAAGCAACGGTTTCCGAGCCGCTCGAGCTCGCAGAGACGCTCGCGGGCTGCACCGTCGTGCCGGTCGACTCGCGGCCGGACCGCGTCGTCGCCGCGGTGCTCGCCGCGCTCCGGCGGTAGCGGCTCTCAGCTCGGCGACCGAAGCGCGGACGCGATGTCCGGTGCGCCGTCGCCTGCCTGTCGCCAGACGGCGTCGCACCCAGCGCTCCCACCCGCTCGCTTCGATGAAAAAGAGGAGCGAGCTGTGGACGACGTCGCCGCCCGCATTCGGCTCGACGACGACGCCGTACGAGCGCCACACCCTACGGAGGGCCGCGACCGAACCGGTCAGGAAGTGCCAGCTGGGAACCGCGGCGAGCCGGCGCAGGCGGCTGAAGGCGGCAACGTCGGCGACGCTCGTGTGGAATTGGTCACGTTCACCGCGAGAAACGCGACCGGCGCTCGTCGACAAGGAGGCGATCCGCGCGCGCGTATTCCGCGGAGACAACGGGAGCAGATGTCACGCAGCGCGGATCCATGAAGGTGAGCACGGCGGCGCCGCCGCAGCGAGCCGAGCGACACGCGCCTGCCTCGCTGGTCGACGCGCGCGAACTGCGGCGCCAGCTCGTGCAGCGGCGGCGACGCGCGTGCTGGCGCGGAGCGCCGCCGGACAGATCGCCCGACGTCGTGCGTTGCGCGTACGCGATCGAGCCGGCGACGACGGCGGTGAGGGGCAAAGGCGATCGCGAGCGCGCGCCCGCATCGGCCGTCAGAGGAGGCCGAGGCAGCGGGCCCGACAGACGGCCTCGAGCTGCGAGTGCGCCCCGAGCTCACGCAGGACCGCGCGGATGTGGTTGCGCACGGTCGCCTCCGTCAACCACAGCATGGACGCGATGGATCGGGCGGAGATGCCGTCGCCGAGCAGACGCAAGACGTCGAGCTGGCGCGGCGTGAGGCGCGGCCGCGGGCCGGCGCTCTCACCCTGCGGGTCAGCGTCGTCGGCGACCGGAGCCGGCGCATCACGCATCACGTGGACAGTCAGCCGGCCCCCGGCGCTGTGCATGGCGATCGTGTCGACTGCGATCCGCCGCCGCCCCTCGCGACAGCGGATGTTCATCTCGAGACATGGGAGGGGCCTGCCCTCGTGGGCGAGCCGGCCGCGGGAGCACTGTCGATGGCAGATGACGCCGCCGTCGTCGTCGCGGCCGCCGAGGACGGCCCAGCAGGGCTGCCCGATCGCCTCCTCGGCGGGAGTCCCCGTCAGCTCCTCGGCGCCCGCGTTCCAGGCGACGATCGTCAGATCGTCGCCAAACGCGAAGAGCGGCGCCTCCGTCGCGAGCTTCACCTCCACGGATCGCAGGATCCCGCGCGACGCCGATCCCCGCCATCGGTGAACCTCCGCAGGCCGATGCGGGAAAGTACGGAAGATGCGCAATTCTGCTCAGGCGCCGTCTGGTGTCGAGGCGGAGGTGAGACGCGAGGAGGGCGGCGCAGCCGTCGTAAGCCGACGTCTCCCAAGCGGACGGGCGCCCCCACGCCGCTCGAGGGCGGCTGCTCACCCGGATCAGATCGCGCTCGCGCGTGGCTCTCGGGCCGGAAGCGGGAGCTCGACTCGAAGCGTCCGCGCACCTGCACCTCCAGGACGCACGAGGAGCCGGCCGTTGAGCAGGCGCACTCGCTCGCGCATGCCGTCAAGGAACGCCCCGCCGCCGCGCTCGAGCGCCCCGTTCGCCTCGACCACGGCGGCCGCGCCGTCCGTGCACCGCTCGAGGAGCACCCTCGCGGTGGGCACGCCGCACCTAGCGGCGAGCGCGAGCGCATCCTGAATGACGCGGTACAGGACGAGCTCGTGCTCAGCGGGAAGGCGCTCGTCCCAATCGGCGGTGAAGACCTCGACCCGGGGGCCGTCGTCGGCCGAGACCGTCGCGGCCAGCTGCTCGACGGCACTGACGAGTCCGAAGTCGTCCAGCACCTTCGGGCGTAGACGGACGGCGAGGTCGCGGATCGCCTTGATCGCACCCTCGATCAGATCGCGCGAAGCCGCCGCCGCCCCGGGATCCCCCGCTCGTTCCGCGTACCTCAGCCCGATCAGGGCCGCGGCGAGCATCTGCGCCGTCTCGTCGTGGAGCTCGAGGGCGAGCCGCCGCCGTTCGAGCTCCTGCGCCGCGACGACGCCCCCGAGCGCCGCTCGCTGCCGCGCGACGCGGCGCCCGAAGAGGCCGGCTGCGAGCACCACGGTCGGCCAGACGCCGAGCGCGGCGAGCTCGCCGATCCCCCAGCCGGCCGCCGACCCGAACACGGCCGCACCGACGAGGGCGACGAGGAGACCGTCCCACGGCCCGAACACAACCGCGACCGTGCCGCCGATAGCGGCTGCGACGGCCGCGGGCACGCCGACGACGCTCGCCGGGCTCGCCCTGGAGAGGGCGAGCAGCGTTCCCGCCTCGACCGCCAACGCCAAACCGACGCTCGCAAGCCGTCTCGAGGCGAAGCACACGAAGAGCCGCTGCATTGTCCCCATGATCGTCGCTCCGTCCCGCAACCGAATCCGCGAACGCCCACACGCCTGCGCGGCAGACTACGGACTCCCTGGGGCTTCGGCGTCCGACTCGGAAGATGCCCGCCGGTTCGTATGCGCAGTCCGGCTCCTCTGCGAGCGGGTCGCCGCGTCGTGACAGGCGACGGTCGCCGCGTCAGCGCGCAGGCGCGGGCGCCGCGACGCTCTCGAGCGGGACTCTCCGGCGGCTCGGCGGCCCGAGGAAGGCCGCCACCCCGACAAGCGACGCCCAGACGGCTGCCGCGCCGGCCACGTGCAGGACTTCGAACACCTGGCGGATTCGCGTCCCCTCTTCCGTGAGGACGATGGAGATCCCGAAGCCGATCTGCGCCGCGACGGCGACGAGCGGAACGAATGCCGCCATGCGCGGAGCGGCGCCGCGGCACGCAAGTGCGGCGAGCGCGACCGCGAGCGCCGCCACCACGTAGGCCACGGACCGGTGCGCAACGTGCAGCATCGCCGAGCCGCCGCCGGCGACGAAGCCGCCGTTGCAGGCCGGCCACTGACGCCCGCAGGCCTCGTCGGCATGGCCGGCGACGACCGCGGCGCCGAGGGAGACGAGCACGAGCGCGACTGCGTTGCCGGACCACACCGTTCGGAGGAACGCCTGCGTCACGCCGAGCGACCGGCGCCGCGCGCGCGCCGCGGTGACGACCGTCGTCGCGAGGAAGAGCATCCCGACGACGAAGTGGATCGCGACGATCCACGGCGGCAGCTCCAGCCAGACGACGATCGCGCCGAGCAGCGCCTGGAACGGTACGAGCATGGCCGCGACGACCGCCGGCACGACGACGTCGCGCCGCCTACGGTACGAACGAAGCACCCAGACGGCGACCAGGACGACGAGCACCGCGACGACCGTCGCCGTCGCGCGGTGGCTGTACTCGATCAGCGGCGCCTGCCGCTCGAGCGGGACGACGTCGCCGTGGCAGAGCGGCCAATCGGGGCAGCCGAGACCGGACTCGGTCACCCGCACGAGGCCGCCGACCACAACGAGCGCCCAGGCAGAGAGCGCGGCGAGCAGCGTCAGGATCCGGAACGGGACGCTCGGCACGCGGCCGATTGAAGCGCGGGCCGGGCGCAAGAACATGATCAACATTGATCAAGACCGTTGGCGTGATCGCTCCGATACTCGGCCGGGGATGCACGACGACGAGGAGGTGCCAATCGTGAGCGTGACGCCAACCGCCCCGCCGCCACCTGGGGCGCTCGAAGCGCCCGAGCCGTTCGCCGGCAACGGGCCCCGGGGCCGCCATTCGTTCCTCGAGGCGATCATCGACAACCTTTCTTTCTGGACGGTGTTGTCAGCCGGCATCGGCCTGCTGTACCTGGTCTGGATGACGCTCGAGATCCTCAGCCGCTACGTCGGCCATCTGCCGAGCGTGGGGCCGTAGCCATGGCCGCCCAGGACTTCACGTCGTCGGTCGCGCCGCAGCCCACTGGCTGGGCGAAGCCGCTCCCGCGGGACGAGCGCGTGTTCGTCTGGCTCGTGCTCGCCTCGGTCGTCGCGATGACCGCGGTCGTCGTCGGTTGGCTCTACCTCGGCCGGCAGAACGTGCCGTCGACTGCGCATGCGACAACGCCGAGAGCCTTCGCGGCAAAGGTCGCCCAGTTCGCGAAGCAGTACGGCGGCCCGGACGGCCGCGTCTACGTGCCACCGGGGACGGACGCGTACATGCTCGCGAGCCGCTACTCCTGGTACCCGGAGCTCGTCCTCGAGACGGGCAAGCAGTACACGATCTGGCTCTCGTCCGCAGACGCGCTGCACGGTTTCTCGCTCGTCGGCCAAAACCTCAACCTCGAGGTCGCGCCGCATCACGCGATGGGCGCGAAGATCACGCTCGGCAAGCCGGGCCGCTACCTGATCGTCTGCAACGAGTACTGCGGTCTCGGGCACGCACGCATGGCCGGGCATCTCGACGTCGTCTCG
>DASRGD010000072.1:0-23559 GCA_035651195.1 Gaiellaceae bacterium
GACGCTCGAGCCGGAGGCGGAGCGGGCCCGCCGGTTGCTCGAGCGCTCGGGAGCGTCAGCGCGAACGGCACGCCGCCTCGCGGCAAGAGGGTTCGACGCCGAGAGCCTCGAAGCGGCCTTCGCCGCCAGGGCTGGTGGTAAGGCGTGACCACATGTCGACGCGGCTGGGGATTCGCGAGCTGCGGGGAACTACCCGTTCGTGCACGCGCTCGACGCCGCCGCCGGACCCGCGCGCTGCGCCGGGATCCCGTGGGGCCCAGGACGCGATCAGAGCGTGCTCGGCGCCCTCGCGCTGAGCGCGAACGGACGCGAGCTCGGCGTCGGCGCCACCGGCGGCCACGCGTCGTTCACGGTCGACACGAAGACCTACCGTGTCACGGCGGTCCGCGGCGGGATGCGCCACGAGTTCCCGTGGTGGGCCCTGCTCGCGCCGGGGGCGCTCGCGGTCGCGCTCGTGACCGCCGCGCTCCGCCGCCTCGGGCGGCGAGCGCTGCGGCCGCTCGCGACCACCGCACCGAAATGACCGCGGGCTAGGCTGTCTGGCCTGGTGCGGCGCTACCACGTCACGACGTTCGGTTGCCAGATGAACGCTCACGACTCGGAGCGGATCAAGGGCCTGCTCGAGGAGCTCGGGCTGGGCGAGGCGCCGAGCGCCGACGAGGCCGACGTCGTCGTCTTCAACACCTGCACGATCCGCGAGAAGCCGGACACGAAGCTCGCCGCCCATCTCGCCGAGGCAGCGGCGCGGAAACGGGAGGACCCGGCACGGGTGATCGCCGTCGGCGGCTGCTATGCAGAGGCCCAGCGCGAGCGGATCTTCGAGCTCTACCCGCAGGTCGACGTCGCCTTCGGGCCTGGCTCGATCACCCACCTCGGCGAGTGGCTCGGCGCCGGCGGCGTCGGCGTCGCGCGCGGCCGCTTCGGGCTGGACGAGCGTGCGTTCGCCGCCGAGCTGCCGCCGCACCGCGAGCGGCGCTTCCAAGCGTGGGTGCAGGTGTCGATGGGCTGCAACTCCGTCTGCTCGTACTGCATCGTGCCCTCGGTTCGCGGCCGTGAGAAGAGCCGGCGGCTGGGCGACATCGTCGGCGAGGTCGGTCGCCTCGCGCGCGAAGGCGTGCGCGAGGTGACGCTGCTCGGCCAGAACGTCAACTCGTACGGGCGCGACCTCGGCACCGACTTCGCCACGCTCCTGCGCGCGTGCGACGCCGTCGACGGGATCGAGCGGATCCGCTTCACGAGCCCGCACCCGAAGGACTTCCGCCCGCCGGTGATCGCGGCCATCGCCGAGTGCGAGGCCGTCTGCGAGCACGTACACCTGCCGCTCCAGTCCGGCTCCTCGCGGATCCTGAAGGCGATGCGGCGCACGTACACGCGCGAGCGCTACCTTGCTCTCGTCGAGCGCTTGCGCTCCGCGATCCCCGACCTCGCACTCGGCACCGACATCATCGTCGGCTTTCCGGGCGAGACGGAGGAGGATTTCCGCGCGACGCTCGAGGTCGTCGAGGAGGTCGGCTACGACAGCGCGTTCACGTTCGTCTACTCGCCGCGTGCGGGAACCGAGGCGGCGTCGCTGCCGGACCAGATCCCGCACGGGACGAAGATCGAGCGGATGGAGCGGCTCGTCGAGCTGACGCAACGGGTCGCGCAGGCACGGAACGCCGAGCGGGTCGGGCGTACCGAGGAGGTGCTCGTCGAGGGCCCCTCGCGCTCCGACCCGGCGCTGCTTCGGGGCCGCACCCGCCGCAACACGACGGTCAACTTCGTCGGCGACGCAGCACCGGGCGAGCTGGTGCCGGTGCGGATCGAGTCGGCGACGTCGACGACCCTTCGCGGCACGCAGCACGCCCTCGTCGCTGCGTGATCCTCGCGCTCTACGGACCGACCGCGTCCGGGAAGAGCGCGCTCGCCGGCGCGCTGCTCGAGCGGCTCGACGCGGAGGTCGTGTCGGCGGACTCGGCTGCGCTCTACGCGGGCATTCCGATCCTGACGGCCGCACCGGACCATCCCGCACGTCTCGTGGGCGTCTTTCCGCTCGACCACGAGGTCTCGGTCGGCGAGTACCAGGCGCTCGCGCATGCGGCGATCGACGAGATCCTCGCCGCAGGCCGAACGCCGATCGTCGTCGGCGGCACCGGCCTCTACCTGCGGGCCGCGCTCGGCGCGCTCGACTTTCCGCCGCCGCCCTCACCGGGTGCGCGCGAGCGGTGGGCGCGGCTGTACGACGAGCTCGGTCCGGAAGCGGCGCACGAGCTGCTCGCGCGCCGCGACGCGGACGCCGCCGCGCGCGTGCACCCGAACGACCGGCGGCGGGTCGTCCGCGCGCTCGAGCTGGCGGAGACGGGCGCGTCGCTTGCCGGCGATGACCTCTGGACCGGTGAGCTCCGCCGGCCGGCGCTCGTCTTCTCGCTCGTGCTCGACCGCCATGTGCTCGAGCGGCGCATCCGCGAACGCGCGGAGTGCATGCTCGCCAAGGGCGCGCGCGAGGAGGCGGCGGCGGCATGGGAGCAGCCGCTGTCGGCGACGGCGCGGAACGTGCTCGGGCTCGAGGAGTTCGCGACGCTGCCGCCGGTGGAGGCGGTCGAGGCGGTCGTCGCGGCAACGCGACGCCTCGCGCGCTACCAGCGAAAGTGGATCCGCCGGCTCCCCGGCGTGATTACGCTCGAGGGCAACCATCCGCCGGAGGTGCTCGTCGATGAGATCGTCGCGTTGGCAGGCGCAGGGGAACGTCTACCTCGTCGCTGAGGAGACGCTCACACCCGAGCGCGTTCGCAACGTCGTCGGCGACGGCGACGGCATCGTCGAGGTGCGCGGCCACGGCGACGATTGGGTCGAGGTCGCGATCTGGAACGCGGACGGGTCGCCGGCCGAGATGTCCGGCAACGGAACGCGCATCGCCGCGTGCTGGCTTGCCGAGCGGACGGGAGCCCGTGAGGTGACCGTTCGGGTCGGCCCTCGCGAGGTCGTGGCGCGCCTGCTCGACGGCGTCCTCGTCGAGCAGGACCTCGGCGAGGTGACCGTCGGCGCGCGCGAGGAGCTCGACGGGATCGCGTTCACGCCCGTCGACGTCGGCAACCCGCACGCCGTCGTCGACGGCGACCCGGCCGAGCTGCCGCGCCTCGGCCCATGGCTGGAGAACCACCCGCGGTTCCCGCGCCGCACGAACGTGCAGGTCGCACGGCGGATCGGCGAGCACGAGGTCGAGGCGCGCGTGTGGGAGCGCGGCGTCGGGGAGACGGGCTCGTCGGGGACGAGCGCCGTCGCGGTCGTCGCGGCGCTCGGTCTCGGCGCGGCGACGGTCCGTTTCCCGGCCGGCGAGCTCGGCGTCCGGATCGAGAACGGCCGCGCTTTCCTCACCGGCCCGGCCCAGCGCCTCGAGTGAGTCGCCGCGCGCGAACCCGCTCTCGGCGAAGCCGCGAGCGGCCGCCGACGGAATCGGTCACCGCCGCCCCGTCCCCATGTCCCCACGCCCCACGTCCCCACCCTGGGTGGGGAGTGCCACCCGCCACCCGCTGCAAGCTTCGCACCCGCCGACGCCGCCCCGCAAGCTGTCCTCTGTGCCGAATGCGTACCAAGTCTCGGACCTGCCGCGACGCCCGCAGGCGGCGGCGGGTCGTCCGGCTCTAGCCGAGGTCGTGCTCGCGGAGGGCCTCGTTCAGCGACGTGCGCAGGTCGGTCGACTCGCTCCGTCGGCCGATGATCAGCGCGCACGAGAGCTGGTACGTCCCGGCGGGGAACTCCTTCGGGCGCGTGCCTGGCACGACGACCGAGCGGGGCGGGACGTAGCCGCGATACTCGACCGGCTCGGGGCCGGTCACGTCGATGATCGGCACGGAGGACGTCAGCGAGACGTTCGGCGCGAGCACCGCCTCGCGGCCGATGCGCACGCCTTCGGTGACGATCACGCGTGAGCCGAGGAAGGCGCCGTCCTCGACGATCACCGGCCGCGCTCCCGGCGGCTCGAGCACGCCGCCGATGCCGACGCCGCCCGCGAGGTGAACGTCCGCGCCGATCTGCGCACCTGAGCCGACGGTCGCCCAGGTGTCGACCATCGTTCGCGGCCCGACCCAGGCGCCGATGTTGACGTACGACGGCATCAGCACGACGCCGGGCGAGAGGTAGGCGCCGTAGCGGGCGACGGCGGGCGGGACGACGCGCACGCCGAGCTGCTGGTAGCCCGACTTGAGCGGGATCTTGTCGTGGTACTCGAACGGGCCGACCTCGCGCGGCTCCATCCTCCGTGAGCGGAAGTAGTCGAGGATCGCCTCCTGCACCTCGGCGTGGACGATCCACTCGTCGCCGTCGGGCTCGGCGACGCGGACGTCGCCGCGATCGAGAGCCGCGATCGTCTCCTCCGTCGTCACGCCGCGGATCGTCGCAGAAACGGCATCGGCGATTGAGGATGCTCGCGAGATCGGTGGCACGATCGTCGGCGTGGCTCTTGCCGCCGCGGTCGTCGTTCCGGCGGCCGCTGCGGCACGCACGCTGCGCACGCCGCTCAACCAACTGGCATGCCAGGCTTCGCGCCGGGCTCGAGCGCGAAGCAGATCCGTGACGTCGCGGCGTCCGTCTACGACGCGACTCGCCAGCGCCGCTCGCCCGTGCTCGCCGCGAGGCGTAGGCTGACGATCGTGCGCCTGCTCCTCGTCTCCGCGGCTGCCGTACTCGCCGTCGCGCTCGTGCTCGGGCCTGCGGGCCCGGCCGTCGCCGGCCGCGCGACCGCGGTCAAAACGGGCGACAGCCCGCAGCAAATGAGAGCGATCGTGCGCGCCTGGAGCGCGCGGCTGAACGCCGAGGACAACAACGGTCTCGCGCGGCTCTTCGCGGTGCCGGCACTCGTCATCCAGGCGCCGTACGCGTTCACGCTGCGCACGCGCGCGGAGATCGCCAAGTGGTACGCGGGGCTGCCCTGCTCCGGTCGCGTCGTCTCGATCACGGTGCGCGGCAAGTTCGCGACCGCCGTCTTCCGGCTCGGCGCTCGCGGTGCATCGCCCTGCGACGCGCCCGGGACGCTTGCGGCTGCCCGCTTCGAGATCGAGCACGGCAAGATCCGGGTCTGGGAGCAGGTCGCCGTGCCGACGCAGAAGCCGAAACCGCCGAGCGCGATCGCGGCCTAGCAACAGCTTCCGCCGAGTCAGTCCGCGTCGGCGGTGTGCTCGGCGAGCCAGGCCTTCGCGAGCCGCCGCTTCGCCCGAGTCAGCGACGCCTCGGTGACGAGGTCGTTCACCTCCTCCTCGTCGAGCTCGGCGAGCCGCGGGATCCTGGTCTCCGGCCTCGCGAGCGCGAGCCGGTCGAGGCCCGCGATCCTCGCCACGGCGGCGAGTCTGCCGGACCCGACCCCGTCTCGTCGGCCCCGGCAGGCTCGCCGCCGCGACGCCTACAACAGGATCAGGAGCGCGGTCTCCTCGGGACAGCCGCGCGCGAGCAGGCTCGTCGCGAGGTGGAGGTCGACGTCCTTCCTGTACGCGAGCCGGAGCGCGTCGCGCGGGTCGTACCCGGCGCGGCAGAGCTCCTCGCTCCGCCAGCGGAGGATCCGGTCCGACTCGCTCTCGACCGTCGTCTCGAGCTCAGTGTCGATCAGCAACGCTGTCGTCATTCGGGGTTCTCCTTGGCCGCTGAGCCGGAGCCGGCCGCCCCCGGCTCGACTCTCGTTGAGGCAGAGCCCCCGCCGCATCGGGGCTCGACCCAGACGGCAGCATTGTGGCCGCCGGCCCCAACTTGACTCTTCACCCAACAGGTGGTTCATGCCGCCACTTCACCGACCTCCGCGCAGGATCTCCGCCACCCGCTCGCAGTCGGTCTGGCTCGGGACGCGCGCCAGCCGGGCGTGGCCCTCGCCGGCGGGTCCGAAGAGCGAGCCGGGCGCGACCAGCAGGCCGCGCTCGAGCAGCCGGCGCGCCGCGTCCTCGGACCGGCCGCCGACGGCGAGCCAGAGGAAGAAGGTCGCGTCGCCGCCTGCGAGCCGCAGGCCGGCCGCGTCGAGCGCCGGCAGGAGCGTCGCGCGCTTCCGCCGGTGGAGGGCGCGCACCTCCTCGACGTGCCCCTCGTCGGCGTAGGCTGCGATCAGCGCCCGCTGCACGAACTCCTGCGCAAGCGCCCGGAGCGCGCTCTACGCCGGCGGGATGTTCTGGTTGATGTGGAAGAAGTTGTCGGGGTCGTAGCGGCGCTTCAGCGCCCGCAGGCGCGCGTACTTCTCGGGCCCGTACGACTCGCGGACGCGCTCCTGCCCCTCGTCGCCGAGGAAGTTCACGTAGACTCCCGTGTGGTAGGGCTCGAGCGCCGACCAGAGACCGCGCACCCACTCGCGCTCCTGCTCGAAGCCGTCGGCGCCGAGGGTGCACGCGCCGATGTTGTACGTGAAGCCGGCGTTGCGGCCGCTGAACGCCGTCTCGTCCTCGCCGACGCGCGCGACGGCGCCGCCCAGCTGCCAGATCGGGAAGGCGGTGAGTGGCGACTCGATGCGAAGCGAGTGCTCGACGGTGATGTCGATCACCTCGTCGGTCAGCGCCGGCACGTCGCAGGACTTGAAGTAGTACCAGCGGTAGTGCGGGAAGCTCGGATCGAACATCCCCTGGTGCGCCAGGAACGGCTTCGGCTCGCACAGGTCGATGATCGGCGAGCCGAACCGCTTCAGCGGCCGCACGACAGCCTCGCCCTGCTCGACGGGCCCGGCGTAGCAGCAGATCACCATCACGACCCGCTTGCCGTGGAACTCGACCGGCACGAACGGGAGCGGCGGGGCCTTCCGGTGGACGACGATCGTCATCAGCTCGTCGGGGGCGGCGGCGACCCAGTCGCGGTAGAAGCGGAGCACCTCAGGCGACTCCTCCATCGGCCACGCCACCGGTCCGGCGACGACGATCGGGCCGAGCGGGTTCAGGCGGAACTCGAACTCGGTGACGATGCCGAAGTTGCCGCCGCCGCCGCGGACGGCCCAGAAGAGATCGGCGTTCGCGTCCTCGCTTGCGTGCACGAGCTCGCCGTCGGCGCTGATCAGGTCGACCGAGAGGAGCTGGTCGACGGTGAGCCCGTACTTCCGCATCAACCAGCCGATCCCGCCGCCGAGCGCCAGCCCGGCGAGGCCGGTGTGGGTGACGATGCCGGCCGGAACGGCGAGCCCGAACTGCTGCGTCTCGCGGTCGAGCTCGCCGAGGAGCACGCCGGCCTGGGCGCGCACGGTCAGATTCTCGCGATCGACGCGGATGCCCTTCAGTGGCGCGAGGTCGACGAGCAGCGCACCGTCGGCGACCGAGAGGCCGGGGAAGCTGTGCCCGCCGCTGCGCACCGCGAGATCGATGCCAGTCCGTCGCGCGAACCGAACCGCCGCGATTACGTCGGCCACGCCGGTGCAGCGCGCGATCAGCGCCGGACGGCGGTCGATCGACCCGTTCCAGACGCGCCGCCCGTCCTCGTACGCCGGATCGCCGGGCTGCACGAGCTCGCCGCGGAGCGACTCCCGCAGCTCGCCGACCGCCGTCTCGTCGAGCGCTGCCTCAGTCGCGATCCCCATCGCCGCGATTGTCCCACGGCGAGCGAGCGCAGCCAAGCGGCGCCGCGGGGCGCTCGCGGGCGCGCCCGGAGCACTCCTGACCGGCGGCAGCCGCCGTCACCGAAGTGTGGCAAACGCTCCACAGGGCTACGCCGCGAGGAAGCGGCGGAGCGCCTCGTACGTCCGCTCGAGCGCCGCGATCTCCACCTGCTCATCGGCCGCGTGCGCGTACCGGGTCGCGCCGGGGCCGAGGTTGACGGCGTCGAGCCCGCGCGCCGCGAAGTCGGCGACGTTCGTCCACGCCTGCTTCGGCTGCACCTCGAAACCGCCGATCTCGCGCAGCCTCGTCACGAGCGGCGAGCGGAGCGCGACGTGCGCGGCGGGCGAGTGCTGGAGGACGTCGACCTCGCGCCTGACGAGCTCGCGGACACGCGCTTCCGCGTCCGCCGCCGTCCGCGTCGGCGCGTAGCGGAAGTTGAGCGTGGCCTCGCAACGCGCGGGGATGACGTTCGTCGCGATCCCGCCGTGGATCTCCGTCACGCTCAGCACCTCGCGGAAGACGAGGCCGTCGACGTCGACGTCGAGCGGCTCGAGGCGGAGCACGTCGCGCAGCCCGTCGAACGCGAGTCCGATCGCGTTCACGCCGAGCCACGGCCGCGCCGAGTGTGCCGAGCGGCCTTCGAAGACGACGCGCGCGACGAGGTTGCCGAGGCAGCCGAGCTGCAGCGTGTTGTCCGTCGGCTCGAGACAGACGACGAGCGCCGCCTCGTCGACGAGCGGCACCGCGTCGAGGAGCGGCGGCAGCGGATTCTCGTCCGGGCCGATCTCCTCGCGCGGGAAGAACAGGAGCGCGAGGTCGTACCCGAGCTCCGCATGCGCCGCCCAGCGCGCGAGCTCGATCATCACCGCGAGCCCGCCCTTCATGTCGGTCGCGCCGAGACCGTGCACGGCTCCGTCGCCGATGCGGCCGGGGATGTTCCCCTGCGGCGGCACCGTGTCGGTGTGGCCGGCGAGCAGGACGAGCGGCTTGCCGTCGCGGCGCGCGTAGAGGAGCGACTCGCCGTCGTCATGGACGAGCGGCAGGTGCACCGAGCCGCGCACGTAGTCGTAGACGAGCCCTTCGTCGCGGGACGGTGAAGGCAGATCGACGAGCTCCAGCGTCCGTCGCGCGAGAGCTGAAGCGGACGGCTCAGGCGGCATAATCTGCTCGATGATTCCACGTTCCGCCGAGCCCGAGCGCGGGTTCGTCCTCGCCGTGCTGCCTCGGGGAGCGGACGCCGACGAGGAGCTGGCCGAGATCGAAGAGCTCGCACGCACGGCCGGCGTCGAGCCAGTCGGTTGCGCGGTCCAGCACCGGGGACGGCCCGCCCACCGGACGTACGTCGGCAAGGGCAAGCTCGACGAGGTGAAGGAGCGATTCGCCGCCTCCGGCGCCGAGAGCCTGCTCGTCGACGACGAGCTCGACCCGGTACAGCAGCGCTTCCTCGAAGATGCGCTCGACACCCGCGTCGTCGATCGAACACAGCTGATCCTCGACATCTTCGCGCAGCACGCGGTCAGCGCCGAGGGGAAGCTCCAGGTCGAGCTCGCACAGCTCCAGTACAACCTGCCGCGCATGCGCGGCCTCTGGCAGCACCTCGAGCGCCTCGGCGGCGGCGTCGGCACACGCGGACCCGGCGAGACGCAGCTCGAGACCGACCGACGGCTGGCGCGCCGGCGGATCGCGCTGCTCAAGCGCCGGCTGCAGACGCTCGAGCGGCAGCGCTCGACCCGCCGCAAGGCACGTCGCCGCTCGCAGACGCCGACCGTCGCCCTCGCCGGCTACACGAACGTCGGCAAGTCGACGCTCCTGAACGCGCTCACCGGCGCCGACGTCTCCGTCGAGAACCGACTCTTCGAGACGCTCGACCCGACGACGCGCGGTTTCGAGCACGAGGGCCGCCGGTACCTCCTCACCGACACGGTGGGCTTCATCCGCCGGCTTCCGCACCAGCTCGTCGAGGGGTTCGCCTCGACGCTCGAGGAGACGCTCGTCGCCGACCTCGTCCTCCACGTCGCCGACGCGTCGTCGGGCGAGCAACGGCTCGACGAGATGGTGCGTGCAGTCGGCGACATCCTGCGCGAGATCGGCGCGGGGGAGCTGCCGGTGCAGCTCGTCCTCAACAAGATCGACTGCGTCGACGAGATCGCCCGCCGCCGCCTCGCCAACCGCTTCCCGGACGCACCGCAGGTGTCGGCGCGGACCGGCGAAGGCCTCGAGGAGCTGAAGACACTCGTCGCCGAGCGCGTCGGCGGTCGCCTCGAGCGCGTGCGGCTGCTGCTTCCGTACGACCAGGGCGCGCGGCTCGCAGAGCTCTATGGGCTCGGCGCGCCGGTCGAGGAGCGCGAGGACACGCCGGACGGCGTGCTGCTCGTCGCGCAGCTGGCACGGCGCGACCTGGAGCGCTTCGCACCGTACCTCGTCGCCGACGCGGCGCGGCGGGAGACGGCCTGACGGAGCTCCTCGTCCAGCGGCTGCGCCCCGACGCGGTCGTGCCGGCGCGGGCCTACCGCGGCGACGCCGGCCTCGACCTCGCCGCCTGTGAGCGGGTCGAGCTCGCACCGGGCGAGCGTGCCCTCGTCGGCACCGGACTCGCGGTCGCGATCCCCGACGGCTACGCCGGCTTCGTGCAGCCGCGGTCGGGGCTCGCGAGCGCGCACGGCATCTCGATCGTGAACACGCCCGGCCTCGTCGACTCCGGCTACCGCGGCGAGCTTCGCGTCACGCTGCTGAACACCGATCGCCACGAGGCGTTCGTCGTCGAGCCCGGGATGCGAATCGCGCAGCTCGTCGTGCTGCCGGTGCCGGAGCTCGAGCTGCTCGAGGTCGACGAGCTGCCCGAGTCGGAGCGAGGCGCGCGCGGCTTCGGCTCCACGCGCGCCTGATGGGCCCGCGGCTCCGGGTTGCGGCGCTCCTGCGCTGGCACGACCGGATCCTGCTCTGCCGGCAGGAGAAGCCGGGGAAGGAGTACTGGCTGCTCCCCGGCGGCGGCGTCGAGAGCGGCGAGTCGCTGATCGAGGCGCTCGTGCGCGAGCTCCACGAGGAGCTCGCGCTCCCGGACGAGCTCGTCTTCGAGGGCCCGATCGCGATCGCGGAGTCGATCGCGCCGAGCTGGGCGCACGACCAGCGGCACGTCGTGCACGTCATCTTCGCCGCCGACCTGTCTCCGCGCACGCTCGACGACGTCGAGACCCACGACGCCGCCGTCCGCGGCGCCCGCCTCTTCTCGCTCGAGGAGCTGGAGGAGATCGTCGTCCACCCGCCGATCAAGCGCTTCCTGCAGCGCTGGCAGCCCGGCGACCCGGCCGTCTACCTCGGCTCGCTGTGGGCGCGATGAAGGCCACGTTCCTGCTCGCCGACTACGCGAAGGTGTCGGACGGCAAGCTCGACGTCCTCGGCGCCGCGTGGTCGGTCGCCGGCCCGGGCCCGGTGGCGTTCGTCGTCGCCGGCGTCGTCCACGTCCCCTGGGACCAGACGAACGTCGCGCACACGGTCCGCCTCGAGCTCCTCGACGCGGACGGGACGGCCGTCCTGCACCCGGCGAACGACGAGCCGATCTTCGCGGAGTTCCAGGTCGAGGTGGGGAGGCCGCCGGGGGTGAAGCCGGGGACCTCGATGGACGTCCCGATCGCCGTGCCGTTCGGCGCCTTCCAGCTCGAGCCGGGCGGCCGCTACGAGGTGCGCGCGACGATCGACGGCCGCCACGACGAGCACTGGACGCTCCCGTTCTCGATCCGGCCGGCACCACCGCAGCCGTTCGTCTGAGCGTCTCCTGCGGCCCCGCACCTCGTTTCCGGAGGAGCGCCGGCGGGGAGGAGACGTCGATGACGCGACATCTCCGCGGGGCCGCCCGGGCGGCGGCGTCGCTCGCCGTTCTCGCAGGCGCGTCCGCCGCCGCGGCAGGGCCTCCGTCCGGGCTCGCCGGCGACGAGGCCGGCGCCAGCGGGATCGCGATCGCCGTCGCGCCGGGTCTCGCGATTGCGCTCCCGGACGTCCTGCACGTCCTCGCGGCGCAGGAGACGATCGCCCCTCGCCACGGAAGCGGTATCCGCGCGGTCCACGCGCGGGCGAAGCCGGCGCCGGCGATCGTCGAGGCGGCCACGTTCGCCGGCTGACAGCGCGCCGCTCAGAAGCGGCCGCCGCGGCGTCTCGCCCGCTCGGCCGCGACCGCGTGTGCCTCCGCCTCGAGCTCGTCGGCGAGCGGCTCGAGCTCCTGCTCGGCGCCCGTCGCATGCGCGAGCGCGTCCGCGAGCAGCCGGTCGGCGAACCAGCCGTTCCGCGGCAGCAGCGGCCCGTGCAGGTACGTCCCGTAGACCCGCCCGGCGCGGCAGCCCTCGTCGCCCGACACGCCGTCGTTGCCGAAGCCAGCGAGCACGCGGCCGAGCGGCTCGGCGCCCGTGTCGAGATAGGTGCGGCCGGCGTGGTTCTCGAAGCCGGCGAGGGTGCGGCCGGCCCAGTCGCAGGAGAGGAGCACGTCGCCGATCATGCGCCGGTCGCCGGCGATCGTCTGCAACGGCAGCAGGCCGACCCCAGGCAGCTCGACGCCGGCCCGATCGCGATAGAAGCGACCGAGGAGCTGGTAGCCGCCGCAGACGGCAAGGACGGCGGCGCCGGCGGCGACCGCCTCGTGCAGCGCCTCGGCCTTCGTCGCGAGGTCGAGCGCGACGAGCGCCTGCTCGCGATCCTGGCCGCCGCCGATGTAGAAGAGGTCGACCTCTCCGACCGGTACTCGCTCGCCGACCGAGATCGTGCCCACCTCGAGCTCGAGGCCGCGCGCGCGTGCGCGCGCCGCGAGCACCGCGATGTTGCCCCGGTCGGCATAGATGTTGAGGTAGTCGGGATAGAGGTGGCCGATGCGAACGATCACGCCGCCTGCTCCCAGTAGTTCCGCGCGTGGCCGCGCCGCGCGACGATGCGCCGCAGCGTGAGCATCGCCGTGTAGGTTGGGAGCACGACGAGCTCGCCGCCCGCGGGCGTGAGCTCGAGCCCGCGGTCGAGCGCCGCCCCGAGGTCGGGAACGACCTCGATCCGATCGCGCGGTAGGCTGGCGTACGCGAACCGCAGAGCGAGCTCGGCCGCGCGCGAGCCGGCGGCGACGAGCCGCTCCAGACCGTCGACGAGCGGCTCGAAGTCGACGTCCCAGATCCAGGACACGTCGCGGCCGTCGGCGATCTCGTCGTTCAGCGCGATCACGGCGACGCGGACGCCGCCGCCGTCCAGCAGCGTCCGGACCGCCTCGTTCGCGCCGGCGGGGTTCTTGATCAGCAGGAGCAGGAGCCGCCGGTCGGCCACGGCGATGCGCTCGAAACGGCCGAAGGCGGCGGAGAACCGCTCGAGCCCGGCCGCGATGTCCTCGAGCGGCACCTCGAGGATACGGGCGAGCGCCGCGGCGGCGAGCGCGTTGTAGACGTTGTAGAGGCCCGGCACCGAGAGCTTCACGGACGCGGATTCGCGGTTCGCGGCCAGCGTGAACTCGACGCTGTCGAGCCCGTGCAGGCGGACGTCGCGGGCGGCGAGGTCGAGCGCCGGCCGCGCGTGGCCGCAGTTCGGGCAACGGTAGTCGCCGAGATGGCCGACGTACACGTGCCCGTACAGGTACGGCGTGCCGCAGCGCACGCAGTGGATCGAGTCGGCGGCGTGCTGGAGCACCGGACGCGCGACCTGCGGGTCGTCGAGCCCGAAGACGAGACCGCGACCGTCGGCGAGCTCGGCAACGAGCGGGTCGTCGCCGTTGACGGCAAGCGCAGCGTCGGGAAGGCTCGTGATCGCCGCACGCCAGCGCGCGGCGACGAGCTCGAGCTCACCGTAGCGATCGAGCTGGTCGCGGAACAGATTGCCGAGGCAGAGCGCGCGCGGCTGCAGGCGCTCCGAGACCTCGGGCAGCGCGCCCTCGTCGACCTCGAACAGGCCGAGCTCGGCGCCGCGCGCCGCGAGCAGCGTGGAGGCGACCCCGGAGACGAGGTTGGCGCCGGCGGCGTTGTGCGCGAGCCGGTACCGCGGCCCGAGCACCTCGGCCGCCATCGCGGTCGTCGTCGTCTTCCCGTTCGTGGCGGAGACGAGCGCGGAGCCCTGCGGCAGCCGCGCTGCAAGCCGGTCGATCGCGTGCGGGTCGAGCTTCCAGAGCAGCTTGCCCGGGACGGTCGTGCCGGCGCCGGCGCCGAGCAGGCGCGAGAGCGCGCCGGCGGCCCAGGCCCCGGCGATCTCGGCGGCGAGCGGAAGGCGGGCCCGCATCGGCGCGAGCGTAGCGAGCACGCTCCCCCGAACGAGTGAACTTTGCGCGACCCTCACCCGAAAAGGGGAGGCACCGCAGTCGGACGCGACCTACGTTCCGCGAGGTCTTCGAGCGGCAACTGCGGCCCGCGCGTCGGCGCGGAGAAGGACGAGGGAATGGCGGCCAACGAGGGGCAGGTCGAGCGCGGCACGAGGCAGAGCGCCCTCTGGGGCACGGGCGGGAAGCGCGGCGACGGCTCTCGCTCGAGCGCGCTCTGGGGCAAGGGCGGGCGGACGGCGCTGGTGCTCGGGGCGCTCACGTGCGCCGCGATGCTCGTGCCGTTCGGAGCCGCCGCCGGGCCGGGCCCGAAGCCGAAGGGCTCCGGGGCGAGCAACGTCTACGTCACCGAGACGCTGCTCCAGCAGGCGCAGGCGAATCCGCACGCGACCTTCAACGTGATCGTGCAGGGCGACGGCAGCAAGAGCGCCGACCGCGTCGCGCAACTCGTCGCGCACTGGGCCGCCGACGCGAGCAAGCAGCTCGGCGACGCCAGCAAGAAGGCGAACGACGCGCTCGCCAAGGCCCAGAGGGACGTCGCCGACGCGACCGCGAAGCTGGCGAAGGCGAAGCCCCAGGGTCTTGCCAAGGCGCAGGCGAGCCTCGCCACGGCGCGGGCGGAGCTCGTGCAGGCCGAGGCTGCCCAGAACGACGCCCAGGCGAGCATCTCGGCGCTGGCGCAGAACGTGCTCCAGCAGAACGTGACGAGCCAGTTCTCGTCGATCACGGGGATCGCCGTGACGTTGACCGGCGACCAGATCACCCACCTCGTCGATCACGCCGACGGCCTGCTCTCGATCACGCCGAACGCGCCGACGGTGTCGGGCGACCCGACTCCCGCGCAGACACCGACCCCGCCGACGGGATCCGGGACGGGAAGCTCCTGGTCGACGACGTCCAGCGCGTCCGACTGGTTCTCCACGCAGGTCTGGCCGTACGAGTCGCAGGTCAGCGCCGCCTGGGCCCGCGACAAGGGTCCCGGCTACAACCCGAGCACGATGCCGTCGATCGCGATCGTCGACTCGGGGATCCAGGCCGGTCGTCCCGACTTCGGCGACCGCGTGATCGCCTCGACCAACCTCAGCACGCTCCCCGGGAACACCGCCGGCGGCGACCAGCGCGGCCACGGCACGTTCGTGGCCGGGATCGCGGCCGACGGCCTGCCGGGAATCACCGGCGCGAACCCGGTCGCGAAGCTCATCGACGTCAAGGTGCTCGACTCGACCGGCATGGGCTTGACGAGCGACATCATCAACGCCTGCCAGTGGATCCTCGCGCACAAGGACCAGTACGACATCCGCGTCGCGAACTTCTCGCTGCAGAGCGACATCACGGCGCCGTTCTACATCGACCCGCTCGACCGCGCCGTGGAGCAGCTCTGGTTCAACGGCATCGTCGTCGTCGCGTCGGCGGGAAACTACGGCAATCCGTACAGCCCGAGCGGCGTCCTCTACAGCCCGGCCGATGACCCGTTCGTGATCACGGTCGGCGCCACCGACGTCCACGGCTCGATCGACCCGAAGGACGCGACCGTCGCGCCGTGGTCGGCCTGGGGCTACACGGTCGACGGCTTCGCCAAGCCCGAGCTCTCGGCTCCCGGCCGTTACATGGTCGGCCCGGTGCCGCCCGACTCGGCGCTCGTGGCCGAGAAGCCCGCGAACGTCGTCGCACCCGGCTACATGCAGCTCTCCGGCACGTCGTTCGCGGCACCCGTCGTCTCCGGCGCGGTCGCGACGATCCTCGACCAGCACCCGAACTGGACGCCGGACCAGGTGAAAGGTGCCCTGATGCTCACCGCCACGGGCCTGTCGAACCTCGGCGGCGCCGGCGGGGTGGGCACCGTCCGGATCGGTCCGATCTTCGGCCCGGGAGCGAGCAACCCGCCGAACCCGAACCTCGCGCTGGAGGCCTTCCTGAAGACGACGAGCTCGAACGGGACGAGCTCGGTCAGCTTCGACAGCGCCTCCTGGAACAGCGCGGTCCTGGCGAACGTCTCCTGGAACTCCGTCTCCTGGAACAGCGCCTCCTGGAACTCCGCCTCCTGGAACAGCGCTTCCTGGAACAGCGTCTCCTGGAACTCGGCCTCCTGGAACAGCGCCTCCTGGAACAGCGCCTCCTGGAACAGCGTCTCCTGGGACTCGGCCTCCTGGAACAGCGCCTCCTGGAACGACGGCGCCGTCAGCGACCCGTCCCCGGCGGCCTCGGCGATCTGGCTCGGCAAGGCCGATGTCGCAGCGCTCCTGGCCGACCCGAACGTCGATCCCTCGACTCTCCCGCCCGACCTGCTCCCGCCGCCGGCGGCGAGCGGGAAGACGACGACGGCGACCGGCCCCACGTCCGGCGCGTCGAGTACCTCCTCGACCACGACGAGCAGCTCGAGCGCCACGACAGGCCCGAGCGGAGCGGCCGCCTCGGCAACGACGAGCGCGACCGGCGGCACGACGACCGCCACGACGGTGAGCCCGACGAGCGGCGCGACCGCCGGCACGGCACCCGCGACGAGCGGTGCGACCACCGGCGCCACGACGACGACCGGCACCTCGGGCGGCGGCACGAGCATGACCGGCGGCAGCTCGCCGACGTCCACGACGACGACGCAGTAACCGGCGCGCAGCGCCGCCGACCCGGTAAAGGAGTCCGGTTGGGGAGTCGATAAGGATGACCGCCATCCACACCGACGCCGCCTTCCCATCGAACGTCAGAGAGACTGGACACGCGTCCGGCCTCTCGCGCTTGGCGTCCGCGTACTTCTGGGTCGTCGTGGGCGGCGCGCTCGCGGTGACGGTGCCGTTCCTCGCGCGAAGCTCGCCCGAGACGCACGCCTGGCCGACGTTCGCGTTCCTCGCCGCCGGCGTCGCGACGGCGCAGCTGTTCGTCGTCCTGACGCCGGGCAACCAGTCCTACCACACGACCGGCGTCTTCCTCCTGCCGGCGGCGCTGCTCCTGCCGCCCCAGCTCGTCGCGCTGATGGCGCTCGTCCAGCACGTACCGGACTGGCTCAAACGCCGGCTGCCGTTCCACATCCAGGCGTTCAACATCGCGAACTACACGCTGGCGACGATGGGTGCATGGGCGGCGGCACGGGCGGTGCTCCGGCTGCACGTCCTGTCGAGCACGGGCTCAGGCGCGCTCGTCGCCGGTCTCGGCGCCTGTGTGGTCTTCGTCGCCGTCAACCACGTCCTGCTCGCGCCGATGCTCCGCCTCGCGCGCGGGCTCTCGCTGCACGAGTCGTCGCTCTTCACCTTCGAGAACCTCTCGACGGATCTCGTCGTCGCTGCGCTCGGCGTCGGGCTGGCGACGTTGTGGCGTTTCGACCCGTGGCTGACCCCGTTCGCGCTCGCCCCGCTCGTCCTCGTCCACCGCTCGCTGTCGGTCCCGGCGCTCCAGGCCGAGGCCCGCGTCGACCCGAAGACCGGGCTCTACAACGCGCGCTACTTCGCAACCTCGCTGCGCGACGAGCTCGGCCGGGCCGCGCGCTTCGACCGGCCGCTCTCGCTGCTGATGGCCGACCTCGACCTGCTGCGCGAGATCAACAACACGTACGGCCATCTGGCGGGCGACGCGGTGCTGGCCGGAATCGCGAAGATCTTCCGCGAGCTCCTGCGCGAGTACGACGTGCCGGCGCGGTTCGGCGGGGAGGAGTTCGCGATCCTCCTCCCGGAGACCGCGCCGCCGGAGGCCGTCGAGATCGCCGAGCGGATTCGCCACGCCGTCGCGCGAGCCTCTTTCGAGGTCGAGACGTCGAGCGAGCCGATCCGGGCGACCGTCTCGATCGGCGTCGCCGGCTTCCCACGCGACGGGCTCGACGCCAACGAGCTCGTCCACCAGGCCGACCTCGCCGTCTATCGGGCCAAGCTGCAGGGCCGCAACCGCGTCCTCGACGCGTCCAACGAGCCCTTGCTCGCGCACCCCGAGCGGCGCACCCGCCGCATCGCGACGCTTCCGGACGCGGTGGAGGAGCCCGTGCGGCCGCTGCCGCCCGTGGCCGAGCTCAAGCCCGACGTCGAGCGTCGCACGCCGCCGAAGCCGCACGCGCCGGCCGGGCCGCACCTGTTCCTCGTCCCCGGCCGCCTCGCCCTGCTCGTCGGGGCGGTCGGCGTCGTCGGCGCGACGATGGGCGTGCTCGGGCTCCTTCTCGGCAGCAGCCGAGACATCGCCGGGCTGATCGCGATCGTCGGCCTCGTCGGCGTCGGCCAGGCGCTGTCGCTCGTCGTCGAGGAGACGGGCACGATCTCGGTCAGCGCGGTCGGCGCGCTCGCCGGCGCCGCGATCATCGGCCCGCGCGCTGCGCTGCCGCTCGCCGTCACGATGGCCGCGGTCGAGTGGAGCGCGCGGCGGAGCGTCGTCCACCAGCTCCTGTTCAACGTCGGCGCGCTGACGCTCGCCTCCCTCGCGGCAGCGGGTGTCTTCGCGGTGCACGTCGGCGCGGGCAGCGGCGCAACGGGCGCCTACATCGTCACCGGCGCGGTCGCGGGCTTCGCGTACTTCGCAGTCAACACCGGCCTGCTGTCGCTCGCGATCGCGGTCGAGGGGCGCGAGAACCCGTGGCGCGCGTGGCGCGAGCGCTTCGGCTGGCTGCTGCTCCACTACGTCGTCTACGGCGTGATCGGCGCCGTCATCTACGAGGCGTACGAGCCGATCGGCGTCTGGGCGCTCGTCGTCTTCGTCCTGCCGCTGCTGCTGATGCGCAAGACGCAGGAGACATACCTGCGCCACACCGAGCGCTCGACGCGGAAGCTCCGCCAGGCGGCCGAGACGATCCAGTCGCAGAACGTGTCGCTCGAGCAGGTCAACCGGCAGCTCAAGGAGCGCTCGACGGCGGCGATGGAGTCGCTCTCGGCGACGGTGGACGCCCGCGACGAGTACACGGCGGGCCATTCGCGCCGCGTGCAGGAGATCGCGCTCGCGATCGGACGCGAGCTCGGCCTGTCGGCGACCGAGCTCGAGCTGCTCGGGCACGCCGCGCTCTTCCACGACATCGGCAAGCTCGCCGTCCCGGACGCGATCCTGCTCAAGCCGGCGAGCCTGACGGACGAGGAGTGGCGTTCGATGACGAGGCACGTCACGGAAGGCGCGTCGATCATCAACCGGCTCGGCTTCCTCAACGACGCCGTGCCGGCGATCCGCCACCACCACGAGCGCTGGGACGGCCGCGGCTACCCGGACGGGCTGGCGGGGGAGGAGATTCCGCTCGGCGCCCGTATCATCCACGTCGCCGACGCCTTCGACTCGATGCTCTCGACCCGGGTCTACCGGCCGGCGCTGCCGCTCGCCGACGCGCTCGCGGAGCTGCGCTCGAAGGCGGGGACGCAGTTCTGCCCGCGCTGCGTCGGGGCGATCGACGCCCTCGTCACGCGCGGCGAGGCGCCGTTTCTGCCACCGGGCGAGCCGGTCGCGATCGCCTCCTGATCGCCCGGACTCGCTCGCCCTGTTCTTGCACGATTCTTAGCGTGCTCTACCATGCTTGCGAATGGCCCGCCGGCAGCCTACGGCTTCGAGTCACGCGAGGCGCCGGCCCGCGGTCGATCCCAGAGAGCTCGCGGCCTTCCAGGCCGGCCTGCGCAAGCGCTACTCCGACGAGCAGATCCTCGCCGAGCTCTCCGCCTGCGCCGAGCGCCTCGGCCGCTCGCCGACGATGAAGGAGTTCGCCGCCGACCCCGAGACGAACGTGCACCCGCAGACGGTGATCGAGCACTTCGGCACCTGGAACGCGGCCAAGCGCGCGGCCGGGCTCGTGCCGCGGCGGTTCGTCACCCGCGAGGAGCTGCTCGAGCTCCTGCGCGCCCTGGGCGATGAGATCGGCGGCACCCCGACCGCACGCGACATCGACGAGCGGCGCGGTCGGATGCCGTCGAAGTCGCTCTACTGGCACACGTTCGGCTCGCTGACGAGCGCGCTCCGCGAGGCGGGTTTCGACGTCGCGGTGGGGGAGGAGCGGCTCGAGCGCGCGCTCGAGCAGGGCGCGGCGCTCGCACGCCGGCTCGGGCGCCTGCCCAAGTTCGCCGACTGGGCGGCAGCACGACGCGACCAGAGCCCGGAGCGGCCGACGCTGACCGAATGGCAGGTCTATCGGTTGTTCGACGCGCGGCGCGGGGCGTGGGCGACGTTCCAGTACCTCGTTCGCGGCCGCCTGCTGGAGGCGGGCGCCGAGGTGGGCGCGGACGGAACCGTCGGCGTTCCCGACACGTCACGCCGCTCGCGGTAGCGGTTCCTCAGAGCGCGGTCGCGGCGATCGACGCGAGCCGGCTGAGGCAGAACTCCCGTTCCTCGGGCGCGCGCACGCCCGGTAGCAGGTCCTCCTCCGCGAACGGCCGCGGCCGGAAGCGCAGCCGCCGGCCGACCTCGCCGCCCCGCAGCTCGACGAGCGTCCCCTCGCGCAGCTCGCGCTTGCGCAGTCGCAGCCCGCAGTACTGCTCGAGCACCTCGAGCGCAAGCCGAGTCGAGGCGAAGAAGACGGCGTCGCTGCCCTCGCCGAGCCAGAGCGGCCGGCCGACGCCGCGCGCCGCGAACACGACCTCCGGCTCGCGCTCGTCGAGCCAGGCGCTCGCCATCGACCCGTGCAGCGCCTCGAGCGCGCGCGCGTCGTTTCGCGAGTGGGCGGCGACGGCGAAGATCGCCTCCGAGTCGACCGTCATCCGCGGCTCGGCGCGGGCGCACGAGTAGTCGGCGAGCAGCTCGTCGTCGTTGACGATGATCCCGTTGTGGATGCCGACCACCGGCCCGTGCCGGACCGGGTGGTTGTTGGCGGCGATCGACGGATGGCCCTTCGTGTAGTCGCGGACGTGGACGAGCGCCTGGGTCGCATCCGCCGGGACGGCGATCCGGTCGAGGAGCCGCGAGGCGGGGGTGCGCTGCTTGACGACCGTGGGATACGGCGAGCCGGGGCTCCGGTAGGCGTAGCCGACCGCGTCCGCGCCCCGCTCGGCGATCGCCGCCAGCAGCGCCTGCGCCGCCAGCGTCCGGTCGACGGCGGCGGCGGGGTCCAGGCTGTATCCGGCGATCCCGCACATCGATCGCCGCTCAAGGTAGCGAAGGCCGCAGCCGATACCGGGAGGGACTGTGGCCTTTCCCGAATCCCATGCCGAGCAGGGCGCCGAGCCGTCGCTCGAGCTCCTGACCGCCTTCGAGGCGGAGGAGGAGCTCGACGGGCTCGAGCTCGAGTCGAGCGACACCGCCGACCCGCTCAAGCTCTACGTGCGCCAGCTGAACCCGCGCCTGCTGACGCGCGCCGAGGAGCGCGAGCTCGCCCGTCGGAAAGACGAGGGCGACGAGGCCGCCAAGCGGCGGCTGATCGAGTCGAATCTCCGGCTCGTGATGTCGATCACCCGCAACTACACGAAGGCGGACGTGCCGCTGCTCGACCTGATCCAGGAAGGCAACCTCGGTCTGATCCGCGCAGTCGAGCGGTTCGACTACCGGATGGGGTTCCGGCTCTCGACCTACGCCACCTGGTGGATCCGGCAGGCGATCACCCGCGCGCTCGCCGACCAGGGGCGCACGATCCGGCTGCCCGTGCACGTCGCCGACCAGGTCCGGCGCGTCCTACGCGCCCGGCGCGTCCTCGCCCAGAAGCTGAGCCGCGACCCCTCGCCGGAGGAGATCGCCGCCGAGTCCGGCTTCGCCCTCGAGCGCGTCAACGAGCTCCTCGAGTTGATGGCCGACCCGCTCTCGCTCGAGATGCCGATCGGCGACGGCGACAGCGTCTACGCGGACGTGATCGAGGACCACCGCTCCGAGTCGCCCGACGTCGCCCACGCCCACAACGCGCGCGCCGCCGAGCTGGCGAAGGCGCTCGAATCGCTCGACCCGCGCATGCGCCAGGTCGTCGAGCGCCGGTTCGGGCTCGACGGCGAGAAGCCGCAGACGCTCGAGGAGCTGGGCGCCGAGCTGGGGGTGACCCGCGAGCGTGTCCGCCAGCTCGAGCTGCGCGCGCTGCGCGCCCTGCGCGAGAGCGCGCCCGGCCTGCTCGACTACCTCTAGGTCGACTAGCCCGCGACGGCCGCCATCTCGTGCAGCATCGCGAGCCGCTGCAATGCCTCGACCTCGATCTGCCGCACCCGCTCGCGCGTCAGGCCGAGCCGGCGGCCGATGTCCTCGAGCGTGCACGGCTCCGCGTGGTCGAGCCCGTACCGCAGGACGAGGACCGCACGCTGCCGGTCCGGCAGCGAGCCGACGGCATCGGCGAGTACGCGCGAACGGAGCGCGTCCTCGACGAGCTCGTCCGGCAGCGGGTCGTCGCCGGGGACGAAGTCACCGAGCACCGCGTCGTCGTAGTCGCCGACGGGCGCGTCCAGCGATGCGGACGCCCGGGCCGCGCTCCGTACCTCCTTCGCCTGCTGGAGCGGCATGTTCGCCTCCTCGGCAACCTCGGCGAGCGTCGGCTCGCGTCCGAGCCGCGTCCAGAGCTCACGCTCGGCGCGGTTCAGCTTGTGCAACCGCTCGACGATGTGCACCGGCATCCGGATCGTGCGCGACTTGTCGGCGAGGCCGCGGGCGACGGCCTGCCGGATCCACCAGGTGGCGTAGGTCGAGAACTTGTAGCCGCGACGCCAGTCGAACTTCTCGACGGCGCGGTTCAGGCCGAGCGTGCCCTCTTGGATCAGGTCGAGGAACGGAACTCCGAGCCCGCGGTAACCCTTCGCGATCGAGACGACCAGCCGGAGGTTCGACTCGATCATCTTCCGCTTCGCGATCGGATCGCCGCGCTCAATGCGCTTCGCCAGGGTGACCTCCTCCGCCGCGGTCAGCAGCTTGTGCTTGCCGACGTCCGCGAGGAACAGCTGCAAGCTGTCGGCTGCGCCCGAGATCTCCGCCGCTTCGAGGTTGAGCGCCGGCGTGGCCGCCTCTGGCTCCTCGGCCCCCGCGGCGACGCGGATCTCGAGCCCGATCGCCTCGAGCTCGCGGGTCAGCGCTTCGACATCCTCGTCCGCGAGGTCGTGTTCGAGCGCGAACACCTCGAGCTCGGCCGGCAACACGTAGCCGCGCTCCTCCGCGCCCTCGAGAAGGACGCGCGCCTGCTCGCTCTCGAGCAGCTCCTGTAGCGGGTTCTGGCTCAAATCGTCCTTTCGGCCTGGCTTATCGGCGGCGGTGCGACGTTGGTTCTGACTCTAGGGGGTATTTCCTCGTGCTGCAGAACAAGGTACCCCCGGCATGCGTGCTTCCTAACCGAACGGGTGCTCAGAAGGGAGTATTCCGTCCGGCTCGGACGCGAAGCGCAAGCATCTGTGAACGTTCTGCATCAACTACGCGCACGCCGGCTCGGAGGCTTCTTCGCGGGGCCCTTCGCGCGTCGCTCCGCGAGCAACTCGACGGCCCGGTCGATCGTCAGCGTCTCGACCGACTCGCCGCCGCGGAGGCTCGCGTTCGTCTCGCCGTCGGTGACGTAGCGGCCGAAGCGTCCTTCCTTGACGACGATCGACCGGCCGCTCGCGGGATCAGGCCCGAGGTCACGCAGCGGCGGCTTGGCCGCACCCCGCGCCCGTCGCGTCTTCGGCTGTGCCAGCACTTTGAGCGCGTCGTCGAGGGAGATCGTGAACAGCTGCTCCTCGCTCTCGAGCGACCGCGTCTCCGTCCCCTTGCGGATGAACGGCCCGTAGCGCCCGTTCATCGCCACCACCTCCTCGCCGTCGGACGGGTCGACGCCGACGACGCGCGGGAGGGAGAGCAGGCGCACGGCCTCGTCGAGGGTCACCGTGTCCGGCGACATCGACGACAGCAGTGACGCTGTCCGCGGCTTGTCGTCGGAGCCTTCGGGCAGCTCCTCCG
>DASRGD010000073.1:0-11382 GCA_035651195.1 Gaiellaceae bacterium
CGCGGTCATCCGCGAGCTCGGCCTCGACGAGGAGAAGGTGAACGTGAACGGCGGCGCGATCGCACTCGGTCATCCGCTCGGGATGAGCGGCGCGCGGCTCGTCGTCTCGCTCTTGCACGAGCTGCGCAGACGTCGCGGCCGGTACGGCCTCGCCACGCTCTGCGTCGGAATCGGCCAGGGACAGGCGGCGCTGTTCGCGCGCGACTACCACTAGCGCTCGACGGGCGACGTCGGGTCGCTGCCCCACTCGGCCCAGCCGCCGTCGTAGACGGCGACGTCTCCGAAGCCGAGCAGGTGCGTTAGCGCATACCACGCCTGGCTCGCCCGGTTGCCGATCGTGCAGTACACGACCACCCGGCGGTCGGGTGTGACGGCGCGCTGCCGCAGCGCCGCCTCCAGCTCCACGCGCGACCGAAAGCCGGTCTCGCTGCGAAGCTCGGCGATCGGCAGGTTCACCGCTCCTCGAACGTGGCCGGCGCGGCCGCGCTCCTCCGGGGCGTCCGACGGCCAGAAGCGGTCGCCGACGAACTCGGCCTCGCTGCGCACGTCCAGGACGACGGCGTCGAGCTCGAGCAGCTCCGCGCGCGTCACGACCCGGGCCGCCGGCGCGAGCCGGTAACGCGTCGGTTCCGGAGCGCGTGCGTCGGTCGCCCACGGCCCCGGCCACCGGTCGCGGGGTGCGTCGAGCAGCGCCGCGGCCTCGTGTCCATGCGCCTGTGCGAGCCAGTAGCCGAGGTGGGCGGCGTACCCGTAGAAGGCGAGCGTGGTCTCGGGCCCGACGCCGGCACGCCGGAACAGCTGCTCGAGCTCGCCGCGCGTGAGCGGCGTGTAGTCGGGGTGGCGGAGGTCGGCATACGCGTTCCAGAGCACGGCTCCGGGGACGTGCCCCCGGTCGTACGCGGCGGCGGAGACGTCGACCTCGACGATCCGCACCCTCGGGTCGTCGACGTGGTCTGCGAGCCAGCTCGCGTCGACGAGCGGCTGTGTTGTCGGGGCGAGAGCGGCTGACATCGTTCCTCCTGTCGTCGGTCGGCTCGCGACGACCGTGCTCGAGCCGCCCTGCGCCAGCCCTGTCGGAACCCTGGCGGAAGCCTGGCACGGTCAGTCGCCTGCGCCGAGGAGGCGCCGGTGGATCGACTGCAGTCGCGCGGCCGGCGCGGCGCCGAGCTCGTCGCGCAACCGCTTGCGCGCCGTCTCGTAGACGACGAGCGCCTCGGCGACGTTTCCGCGAGCCTCGAGCGCGCGCATCAAACGCGCGCTCGACGTCGACATGCGCGTCAGTCGGCAGCGCGAGCATCAGCTCGCCGCGCCCGACCACCCAGGCGCCGCCGAGGGCGGCGCGGACCTTCGAGAGCAGGGCTGCCAGCGCCTCGACCGGGTCGCGCGGCGGCGAGGGCGACCACACCGCGTCGACGAGCTCCGACCGAGTGACGGGGCGGTTCCGGTTCAGCGCGAGGAAGGCGAGCAGCCGGCGCCCCTGGCGCCCCGGCAGCGACGAGTCGATGCGCCGGCCTTCGAGCTCGACCACGAACCGTCCGCCGAGCTGGATCCTCGTGGCGGCCACGGCGGGACATAATCAACGCCGATGGCGCTGCAGGTGACGTGCGAGTGCGGCTACGTCGCGCGCGGCGAGACCGACGACGAGGTCGTGGCGACGATTCGCGACCACATGCGGGTCGACCATCCGGAGGTGCAGGACGCGGTCACGGACGAGCAGATTCGCGGCTGGCTCGAGATCGTCTGAGGCGCGGCGCGCCTAGCCGACGGGCGGGCGGACGTAGATCACGCCTTCGTGCTTGATCGGCACGAACGGGTCGCCGATCTCCATGATCAGGTCCTCGGCCCGGCTGTAGACGGTCTCGCCGCCGTCGTCGGTCGCGACGGCGATGCCGACCTCGCCGACCGGCCGTGCGTCGAGCCCTGCTCGTCGCAGCTCGGCCAGGAGGCGGTCGCGATCTGGGATCCGAGCGGCGGTCACGGAAACGGTCGAGAGCACGTCGGAAGCATACCTCGGATCCGAGATGTGAAACAAGGGCTATCGTCGGGGCGTGACCGTCCTGTTCGAGCCTGCCACCGGCGAGCGGCTCGCAGAGGTCGAGCTCGCCGGCGAGAGCGAGATCGACGGGGCGGTCGCGAGCGCCCGCGAAGCGCTCGACCGAGACTGGCGGAAGACGTCCGCGAACGAGCGCTCGCGGCTTCTGCACGCGCTCGCCGACGCGCTCGCCGCGAGCCGCAGCGAGCTCGCGGAGCTCGAGGCGCGCAACGTCGGCAAGGCGATCTCGTCCGTCGAGGCCGAGCTCGCGCAGGCGGTCGAGACGTTCCGCTTCTACGCGGGCGCCGTCGGGTCGATCGGCGGTCGCACGGGCTCGATCGGCGGCTCCCTGCTCTTCTACTCGCTCGAGGAGCCGGTCGGCGTCTGCGCGCAGATCGTGCCGTGGAACTACCCGCTGATGCTCGCGGCGTGGAAGGTCGCGCCGGCGCTCGCCGCCGGCTGCACGGTCGTCCTCAAGCCGGACCCGCTGACGCCGCTCTCGGCGCTGCGGCTGGGCGAGCTTGCGACGGAGGTCGGGATCCCGGCAGGGGTCGTGAACGTCGTCGCGGCCGATGCGCGCGTCGGCGCGTACCTCGTCCGTCATCCCGGCGTCGATAAGGTCGCGTTCACCGGCTCGACCGCGACGGGCGGCGAGATCATGCGGCTCTGCGCCGATCCGATCAAGCGCGTCAGCCTCGAGCTCGGCGGCAAGAGCCCGAGCATCGTCTTCGCGGATGCCGATCTCGCGGACGCCGTGGCGAGCTCGGCGTGGGCGATCTTCTACTCGGCGGGTCAGTCGTGCGAGGCGCGCTCGCGCCTGCTCGTCGAGGCGACGGTCTACGACGATGTCGTCTCGCGCCTGACCGAGCTCGCACAACGCGTCCGGGTCGGCGATCCCCTCGACGCCGAGACGCAGATGGGATCGCTCATCTCGACCGCGCACCGCGAGCGCGTGCACGGCTTCGTCGAGCAGGCGGGCGGCGAGGTGACGACCGGTGGTGCCGTCCCCGCCGGCGCGGGCGCGTTCTACCCGCCGACGGTGATCGCCGGCGCCGACGGCGGCAGCCGCGCCGTGCAGGAGGAGATCTTCGGGCCGGTGGTGACGGTGGCGCCGTTCGCGGACGAGGACGAGGCGGTGCGGCTCGCGAACGGCGTCCGCTACGGCCTGATGGCGACCGTCTGGACCGGCGACCCGGCCCGCGGCCACCGCCTCGCGCGCCGGATCGCGTCGGGCACCGTCGGCATCAACACGCCGTACTCCGCGTTCCCCGGCGTCCCCTTCGGCGGCTACAAGCAATCGGGCTTCGGCCGCGAGCTCGGGCTCGAGACGCTCGAGCTCTACCTCGAGACGAAGTCGGTCCTGACGCGAACGGGCCCGCGGCCGAGCAACCCGTTCCGCCTCTGACGGCGCAGCCGCGCGGCGTTACGGTTCGTCGCATGGGCCGCGTCCTCGAGCGCCTCGACGAGCTGTACGCCATCGG
Organism: Gaiellaceae bacterium; assembly: GCA_035651195.1. Classification (GTDB taxonomy): domain Bacteria; phylum Actinomycetota; class Thermoleophilia; order Gaiellales; family Gaiellaceae; genus PALSA-600. The sequence continues at coordinate 3,514 of DASRGD010000073.1, forward strand.
CGCCTCGCGCCCCGGCTACTCGCCCGAGGAGGACGCCGCGCACGCGCTCGCCGCGCGGTGGTTCGCAGAGGCGGGGCTCGAGGTCGAGACGGACGCCGCCGGGAACCTCTTCGGGCGCCGCGGCGACGGCCGCCTGTGGATCGGCTCGCACCTCGACACCGTCCCGGACGGCGGCCGCTTCGACGGTGCGCTCGGCGTCGTCGCGGCGGTCGAGGTGGCGGAGCGCACCGACGCGCCGCTGACGGTCGTCGCGTTCCGCGACGAGGAGCGAGGCTGCGTGGGCAGCCGCGCGTGCGTCGCGGCGGCCGCGCTCCCGCGTGCCTTCCTCGAGCTCCACGTCGAGCAGGGGCCGGTGCTCGAGCGCGCCGGGCGGCCGCTCGGCGTCGTCACGGCGATCCTCGGCCAGGTGCGTGCCGAGGTCGTGTTCGAAGGGCGCGCCGATCATGCCGGGACGACGCCGATGGACGCGCGCGACGACGCGCTCGTCGCCGCCGCCCGATTCGTGCTCGACGTGCGCGCGGCGGCGCGCGACGGAGCCGTCGCGACCGTCGGCCGCCTGGACGTCGAGCCCGGCGCGCCGAACGTCGTCCCGGCGCGCGTGACGGTCGCCGTCGACGCGCGCGGCACCGATCTCGACGCGCTGGTGGACGAGCTCGGGCTCGTTCCGGCGTACCGCACGGAGCCGGTCGCGATGGGCGACCCGCCGCTCGCGGCGCTGCGGGAGGCGGTCCCCGGCGCGCCCGAGCTCGTCTCCGGCGCCGGCCACGACGCCGGCATCCTCGCCGCCGCCGGCGTGCCGGCGGGGCTCCTGTTCGTCCGCAGCCTGAACGGCGGCGCGAGCCACTCGCCCCGCGAGCTCTCGAGCGAGGCGGACATCGCGCTCGCGGTGGACGCGCTCGAGCGCGCCGTTAGGATCCTGCAATGACCGCGCACGAGGTCATGACATGGCAGGACCTCGGCGACGGGACGCGGGAGCTCGCGGAGCACGTGCACCGCGACGGCTTCCGGCCGGACATCGTGCTCGCGATCGCCCGCGGCGGGCTGCTCGTCGCCGGCGCGCTCGCCTACGCGCTCGACGTCAAGAACACGTTCACGATGAACGTCGAGTTCTACACGGGGATCGACGAGCGGCTGCCGGTGCCGATGCTGCTGCCGCCGATCCCGAAGCTCGTCGACATGCACGAGCAGCGCGTCCTCATCGCCGACGACGTCGCCGACACCGGCGCTACCCTGGCGCTCGTCAAGGGGTTCTGCGACGGCAAGGTCGGCGAGGTGCGGTGCGCGGTCCTGTACGAGAAGCCGCGGTCGGCGGTCCACTGCGAGTACGTCTGGCGTCGCACCGAACGCTGGATCGACTTTCCGTGGAGCGCTCAGCCGCCGGTCGCCGTCGCCGAGCCGTATAGTCGGCTGACCGCGGGACACGCACCGAGGTGAGGAGAGGAGCACATGACTAGGAGGAAGCTGATCCCGGCCGGGATCCTCGCCGTCGCGGCGGCCGTCGCCGCGCTCGTGGCGGCGGGCGCAGGACAGGCGAGGCACGCCGCCGTCTTCAAGGTGGCGTGGATCTACGTGGGGCCGCACAACGACGGCGGCTGGTCGCAGGCGCACGACGAAGGCAGGCAGTACGTCCAGAAGATGCTCGGCAGCAAGGTGCAGACGACGTACAAGGAGAACATCGCCGTCGGGCCGCAGCTCCAGCAGACGGTCGCGAGCCTCGTGCAGCAGGGCTACAAGATGATCTTCGGGACGTCGTACGGCTACTTCGACAAGGCGCTCGCCGCGAAGTACCCGAACGTCTACTTCGAGCAGGCGACGGGCACCGACGTGGCGAAGAACCTGGCCGAGTACTTCGGCGCCGCCGAGGACACGGTGTTCCTGTCCGGGATGGCCGCGGGCGCAGCGGCGAAGTGCAACACGATCGGCTACGTCGTCGCGTACCCGATCCCCGAGGTGATCCGGCACGCGAACGCGTTCGCGCTCGGCGCGCAGCTTACGCACCCCGGCGTCAACGTGCGGCTCGTCTGGACGAACTCGTGGTTCGATCCGGCGAAGGAGAAGAAGGCAGCCGAGAGCCTGCACGCGGCCGGCGCCTGCGTCCTCGGCCAGAACGTCGACTCGCCGGCGACGGGGCAGTACGCAGAGTCGATCGGCGTCCCCTGGGTCGGCTACGACTCGGACGCGTCGAAGTTCGCGCCGAAGTCGTGGCTCACCGCCTCCGTCTACAACTGGGGCCCGTACTACCTGCGTCGCGTCAAGGCGGCAATGGACGGCACCTGGAAGTCCGGCTTCTACTACGGCTCGATCAAGGACGGCTTCACCGGTCTCGCCCCCTACGGCCCCAGCGTCACGGCGGCGACGAAGGCCGCGATCGCGACGAAGGAGAAGGCGATCGAGAACGGCACGTTCTACGAGTTCACGGGCCCGCTCTGGGATCAGAGCGGCAAGCTGCGCTTGCCGAAGGGGCAGCGGATGCAGGTCCTGCAGGGCGGCACGAACAGCCTCTACGGGATGAACTGGCTCGTCAAAGGCGTGATCGGGAGCGCGACGGGCAAGTAGCGTTGGAGGCACGCGCGGAACCGATCGTGAGGGGCGCCGACGGCGCCCCTCCGTCTTCGGCCGTCCAGATGCGGGGGATCACGAAGCGCTTTCCCGGCGTGGTCGCGAACGACGGCGTCGACTTCGAGGCGGCGGTCGGCGAGGTGCACGCGCTGCTCGGCGAGAACGGCGCCGGCAAGAGCACGCTCTCGAACATCCTCACCGGCCTCTACCGGCCGGACGAGGGCGAGATCCTCCTCTACGGGCGGCGCGTCGAGTTCCAGTCGCCGCGCGACGCGCTCGACGCCGGGATCGGGATGGTGCACCAGCACTTCCGGCTCGTCGAGCCGTTCACGGTCGCGGAGAACGTGATCCTCGGTGACCACCGCGGCGAGGGGCGCAGCTTCCGCCTGCGGCGGCGCGCGATCGAGCGTCGCGTCGGCGAGATCTCGAGGCGGTACGGCCTCCATGTCGACCCGCGTGCGCGGATCTGGCAGCTCTCGGTCGGGGAGCAGCAGCGCGTCGAGATCCTGAAGGCGCTGTACCGCGAGGCGCGGATCCTGATCCTCGACGAGCCGACGGCGGTGCTGACGCCGCAGGAGGCGGAGGCGTTGTTCGCGACGCTGCGGGAGATGGCGGCCGAGGGACGGACGGTGATCTTCATCTCGCACAAGTTGCACGAGGTGAAGGCGGTTGCCGACCGGGTCACGGTCCTGCGCGGGGGACGGTCGATCGCGACCGTGCAGGGAGCGGAGGCGACGCCGCGCTCGCTCGCGGCGTTGATGGTCGGGCGCGAGGTCGCGGGGCCGGAACGCGTCGAGAGCGCACGCAGCGTCGGCGACATCGTGCTCGAGCTGGAGGACGTGTGGGTGACCGGCGACCGCGGCGCCGACGCCGTCTGCGGCGTCTCGCTCGCGGTGCGGACAGGCGAGATCGTCGCGATCGCCGGCGTCGCCGGCAACGGGCAGCGCGAGCTCGCGGAGGCAGTTGCGGGCATCCGGCCGCCCGCGCGCGGCAGCGTCCGCGTGCTCGGTCGGGCGATCCGCGCCGGCGACCCGCGCTCGGCGATTCGCGCCGGTGTCGCCTACGTCCCCGAGGACCGGCTCGGAACCGGTCTCGCGCCGAGCCTCTCGATCGCGTCGAATCTCGCGCTCAAGGCGTATCGCGAGCCGCACGTCTCGCGCGGGCCGCTGCTGCGACTCCGTGCGATCCGCGACCGCGCGCTCGAGCTGATCGCGCGCTACCGCATCGCCGCGCCCGGCCCGAACGCCCAGGCGCGGCAGCTCTCCGGCGGCAACCTGCAGAAGGTCGTGCTCGCGCGCGAGTTCTCGGGCCGGCCGCGACTCCTCGTCGCGGCGGCGCCGACGCGCGGTCTCGACGTCGGCGCGATCGAGACCGTGCACGCGTACCTGCGCGATGCCGCGGCGAACGGCGTCGGCGTGCTGCTGATCAGCGAGGACCTCGACGAGATCCTGGCGCTCGCCGACCGCGTCGCCGTCCTGTACGAGGGGCGCCTTCTCGGCGAGTTCGCGGCGGCCGAGGCGGACCTCGAGGAGATCGGCCTCGCGATGGCGGGAGGGCACGATCGGCGCTGAGGCGACGCCCGCGGCGCCGACATCGAGAGGCCGCGTGGTTCGTCCGGGCGGCCGTCTTCGGATCGAGCGTCGCCTGCGGCAGCCGCGCTGGCTCGTCGTCGCGGTGCCGGCGGGGTCGCTCGTGTTCGCGTTCCTCGCCTCGGGCCTCGTGCTCGTCGCGACCGGTCACGACCCGCTCTCGAGCTACCGGCAGCTCCTCGACGCGGCGTTCGTCAACAACGGCGCGATCGGCCAGACGCTGATCTCGGCGACGCCGCTCGCCTTCACCGGGCTCGCGGCGGCGGCCGCGTTCCGGATGCGGCTCTTCAACATCGGCGGCGAGGGCCAGCTCTACGTCGGCGCGATCGCGGCCGCCGCCGCCGGGCTCTACTTCGGCGGCAGCGGCGGTCCGTCCGCGTTCGCGATCGCGGCGATGGTCGTCGCCGGCTGCGCGGGTGGCGCCGCCTGGGCGCTGATCCCCGGCGCTCTGCGGGCGTTCTTCAAGACGAACGAGATCATCACGTCGCTGATGCTCAACTACGTCGCCGGCTACGTGCTGACGTACCTCGTCTTCAACACCGAGTCGTACTGGCGGCAGACGACCGGCTTCAACGCTGCCGTCTTCCCGACGAGCAAGCCGCTGCCGCCGTCGGCGAACTGGCCGACGGCGACGATCCACGTCCAGGGCGGCGTCCCGCTGCCGCTCGGCGCCGGGATCGCGCTGCTCGCGGCGACGGTGGTGTGGGTGCTCTACCGCCGCACGCGCTTCGGGTTCGAGGTGCAGGTGCTCGGCGACTCGCCGCGGGCGGCGCAGTACGCGGGCATGCGCACGCGCCGGAAGATCCTCGCCGTGATGGCGATCTCGGGCGCGCTCGCAGGGCTCGGCGGCGCGAGCCAGGACGGCGACTTCCGGCACACGCTCGACGCCGACCCGAACGGGCTCCAGAAGCAGTACTACGGCTACGCAGGCATCGTCGTCGCTGCGCTCGGACGCTACAACCCGTTCGCGGTCCTGCTCGTCGCCTTCCTGGTCGGCGGCCTCCAGAACGCGGGCAACACGCTCCAGGGGGCCGACTTCCCGTCGGGCCTCGTCGGCGTCATCCAGGGGCTGATCCTCTTCTCGGCCCTCGGCGGCGAGCTCCTCGTGCGCTACCGGCTCCGCTTCGCGCGCCGCGCCGAGGCGACGCCCGTGGTGGAGCCGGCGTGAACAACTCGCTTCTCGTCGTCCTGGTCGCGTCCGGCGTCGTCTACGGGACGCCGCTCCTCTACGGCGCGCTGGGCGAGCTGCTCGCCGAGCGTTCCGGCGTGCTCAACCTCGGCGTCGAGGGGATGATGCTCGTCGGCGCCGTGATGGGGTTCTGGACGGTGCAGCGGCTGCACGCCGGGACGGGCCTGTCACTCGCCGCCGCCGTCGGCGTCGCCGCGCTCGCCGGCGCGGCGATGGCGGCGATCCACGCGTTCCTCGTCATCACCCTGCGCGCCTCGCAGATCGTCTCCGGGCTCGCGCTGACGATCTTCGCCGGCGCCGCCGGCCTCTCGTCGTACCTCGGCAACGACCTGAACCTCGCCGACAACCCGGCGCGGCACACGTTCCACGCGCTCTTCCCGGCGAGCGTCCAGCGCTGGCCGGTCGTCGGGCCGATCGTGTTCGGGCAGAACGTGCTCGTCTACGCCTCCTGGGCCTGCGTCGTCCTCGTCTGGCTCTACCTGACGCGCACGCGACCCGGCCTGAACCTGCGCGCGGTCGGCGAGGCGCCCGGCGCGGCCGACGCGATGGGAATCGACGTCGTCGCCTACCGGTACGCGCACACGCTCGCCGGCGGCGCCTTCGCCGGCGTCGCGGGCGCGACGTTCACGCTCGCGATCACGCCGCAGTGGGTGGACGGCATCACCGGCGGCGCCGGCTGGATCGCGATCGCGCTCGTCATCTTCGCGTTCTGGCGGCCGGAGCTCTGCCTCGTCGGCGCCTACTTCTTCGGGGCGCTGCAGGCGCTCGCGCCGCAGCTGCAGGCGCGCAACATCCACCTCGGGCCGACGGTGCTCTGGACGAACACGCTCCCGTACGTCATGACGGTCGTCGTGCTCTTGCTCGTCTCGACGAGCGGCGCGCGCCGGCGCCTGGGCGCGCCGGCCGCGCTCGGCGAGCCCTACGTCCGCGAAGAGCGTTAGCGCTCCCGGAACGAGATCGCCTGCGCACCCTGCCAGAGCGTGAGGCGGCCGAGCTCGGCGAGGCCCTCCCGTCCCTCGACGACGGTCGCGAAGTGGTTGCCGGCGAGCGCGCCCGCCTTCGAGGCGAACGCGCAGTGGCCGTACGGGAAGAGCAGCTCCGTCTCGCTGACGCCGCCGGGGTAGAGCAGCAGCTCGCCGGGAGCCGGGTAGCAGGTGGCGTTCTCGGGGCCGATGCCGAGCTCGCGGACGCCCCACGGTATCCAGTTCGACTCGCCGCTCCAGCGGCAGTGGATGATCCGGTCCTCGAACGGGAGGAGGGCGCGAAACGCCGCGACCGTCGCGGGCGCGTCGGCCTCCTCGAAGCGGGCGCGGAAGGCGAGGCCGGCGGCGACGATCTCGAGCATCGCCGGCCGAGGCTAGCGGGAGGCGAGCCAGCGCGCGAGCGCGGCTCGCTCGGCGGGCGTCATGTGGGTGACGTTGCCGGGCGGCATCGTCTGCGTCTGGACGGCCAGCTGGGCGATCAGGCCCGCCTGCGTCTCGATCTCCGCCCGCGTGTCGAACCGGATCCCGAGCGGGGCCGCCGGATAGCCCGGCTGCGTCGGATGCAGCGAGTGACAGGGCGCGCATCGCTCCTGCACGATCGCCTGGACGCGCGCGAACGGCGGCGCCGCGCCGGCCGCGTGCAGCACCGGCGTGCTCGGCCGGATCAGGACGGCGAGCACGGCGACGCCGGCCGCCGCCGTGACGAGGATCCACCACGCGTTCCGTCCCCGGTGGCGCAGGTTGAAGAAGTGCCGCGTCCACGCGCCGAGCACCAGCAGCACGACGAGGATCAGCCACGCGTGCCGGTGGCCGTACGTGAACGGGAAGTGGTTCGAGAGCATCGCGAACACGACCGGCAGCGTCAGGTAGTTGTTGTGCACGGAGCGCTGCTTGCCGCGCGCATTCCAGCGCGGGTCGGGGTCGCGGCCGGCTTCCTTCGCGCGCACGAGCTCCCAGTGCGCGGGGATGATCACGAAGAAGACGTTGGCGACCATCACCGTGCCGAGCATCGCGCCGACCTGCAGATAGGCGGCCCGCGCGGCGAAGAGCTCGCCCGCGCCCCAGGCGGCAAGCGCGACCGAGACGAAGACGGCAAGCGCGAGCAGCCACTCGCGCTCGCCGAGCCGGCGGCAGAGCGCGTCGTAGACGAGCCACGCGATCACGAGGCCCGCGATCGAGATCAGGATCGCCTGCCAGGCCCGCAGGTCGGCGACGCTCGGGTCGACGAGCATCGTCGACGCGTGCGAGTAGTAGACGGCGATGAACAGCGCGAAGCCGGAGAGCCAGGTCGTGTACGCCTCCCACTTGAACCAGTGCAGCGTCTCGGGCAGCCGCGCGGGCGCGACGCGGAACTTCTCGACCCGGTAGAAGCCGCCGCCGTGGATCTCCCATGCCTCGCCGCCGATGCCGCGGGTTGAGTCGCGCGGGTCGCGCGGCGGCTCGAGGTGGTTGTCGAGCGCGATGAAGTAGAAGGACGAGCCGATCCACGCGATCGCCGCGATCACGTGGAGCCAGCGGAACACGAGGTCGCCCCAGCCCCACCAGTAGT
>DASRGD010000074.1:0-21576 GCA_035651195.1 Gaiellaceae bacterium
GCTGCCCGTGGTCGTCGACTTCTGGGCGGAGTGGTGCGGTCCATGCCGGCTGCTCGGCCCGGTGCTGGAGCGCGAGGCGCGGGCGCGGGACGGCGCGATCGTCCTCGCGAAGGTGGACGTCGACGCGAACGGCGACCTCGCACGCCGCTACCACATTCGGGGCATCCCCGCCGTCAAGGCCTTCCGCAAGGGCGAGGTCGTGCGCGAGTTCGTCGGCGCGCTGCCGCCGGCTCAGGTCGCCGAGTTCCTGGACGGGCTGACCGGCCCGACCGCCGCGGAGCGCCTGATCGACGATCTCGACGCCTCCGGCGAGCTGGCGGACGTCGTCGACGCGCTCCGGCGCGACGACTTCGAGCGAGCGCTCGACCTGCTGCTCGAGGCAATCGTCGCCGCCGACGGCGAGCGGCGACAGCGGCTCGTCGCGCAGACCGTCGCGCTCTTCGATCAGCTCGGCCAGGAGCACCCGCTCGCGGTCCGTTACCGCCGCCGTCTCGCCGCGACGCTGTTCTGAGCGCGAGAGCCGGCACCCGACCGCCGTGAGCGGAGGGGGAGGGATTTGAACCCTCGACCCGCCGAACGACGGGTAACGGTTTTCGAGACCGCCGCATTCGACCGCTCTGCCACCCCTCCGGCCGGGGCATCGTAGCGGCCGCTGCTCCGCTACCCGGGCGGGGCCGTGAGCGGGGCCTTGCCGCAGCTGTGCTGCGCGGCGGGGATGATCTGCTTCGCGGCGAGCAGCACCGTTCGGCCGGCCGGCAGCAGGCCGAACAGCGTCAGCGCTGCCGGGAGCTGCGCCTGCGGCGTCATCTCGATCGAGTGCGACCAGGCGCCGACGAACGCCGTCACGGGCGCGCGCGGGTTCAGCGCCCGGATCCGTGCGAACAGCTTGCCCGACTGGAGCGTCTGGTCGGTGACGATGCGGTCCTTGACGCTCCACCAGAGCTCGAGCGGGACGCACGACGCCGCGATCTCGCGCGCGTACGTGTACGGGCTGCGCTCGGCGTAGGCGAAGCGGTTCGTGCTCGGCGCGCCGCCGACCTCGATGCGCGCGAGCTGCTGCAGGCTCAGCCCGACCGGCCCGTTCCACGTCTTCAGGCACTTCGTGCCGCACGGGACGCGGGGGAAGTGGTGGTACTGGAGCGCGAACCGCGTCACGGAGTCGAACGCGGCCACGCCCGCCAGCAGGCGCGGATGCCGTGCAAGCAGGAGGAGCACCTCCTGGCCGCCCATGCTGCCGCCGACCGCGTAGATGCGGTGCCGATTCACGTGCAGCCACGGCAGCGCCAGGTGCACGATCACGGGCATGCGGGCGAGGTCGGCGATCTGGCCCGGCGATCCCCACGAGTAGAGCTGGAGCCGGCGTCCCTCGCCGGCGGGGCTGACGACCGCGAACGAGCCGCGGGCGGGCAGGTGGCCCCAGAGCGCCGCGTTCGCGAGCGGCGAGACGCCGCGCCCGTGCGGCGAGATGATCAGCGGGATCGGCGGGTCGTCGTGCGGGCCATACCAGGCGGGAAGGACGACGTAGGCGCGGCGGGCGACGCCGTCGTGCGCGCGGTAGCGGATCGTGACGACGCGGACGCGCGCCGACGACGAGTGCCGCTCGGCCGCCGCGGCCGCGGCGACGCACGAACAGGCGACCGCGGCCGCCGCAAGCAGGACGATTCGCCTGACCCCGGTCAGGGCTCCCAGCTTACGGGAGCGGCCGGCGGGTTTCTACCGGCTACTGCGGCGGGCCGCTCGCGAGCCGGACGCTCGCGCGGTGGCTCGCGCCGGACTGGTCGACCCACCCGACCGTGACCCTGTTGCCGGGCGACCGGGCGAGGAGCAGCGTCGAGAGCGTCCTCGCCGACGAGACGGCGTGGCCGTCGATCGCGGTGATCACGTCGCCCGAGCCGAGCCCGAGGCGCGCGGCGGGCGAGCCGTCGAGCACGCTCGTCACGAGCGCGCCGTTCGTCGCGGCGGCGTCGCCGAAGTAGGGGTAGCCGAACGAGACCGGCTGCTGGATCGTCACGCCGAGGAAGCCGGTCGCGCCGATGTGCACCGTCGCCGAGGCCTGCTTCGCCTCGATCTGCTTGACGAGCGAGAGCGCCTTGTTGATCGCGATCGCGTAGCCGTCCGCCGCGACCGGCTGGAACGAGAACCGGAAGCCGGCCGACGCTGCGGTCAGCATGCCGATCACGCGGCCGGAGCTGTCGACGAGCGCACCGCCGGAGTCGCCCGGCTGCAGCGCCGCGTCGGTCTCGATCAGCCCCGTGAGCTGCTCGGCGTCGCCCTGGTCGTCCCGCGCCGTAATCGTGCGGTTCAGGCCGGTGACTCGGCCGGTCGTGGTCGTCGGCGCCCCGCCCGCGCCGCCCGCGTTGCCGACGGCCGAGACGGCGTCGCCGATCTTGACGCTGCTCGAGTCGCCGACCGTGGCCGTCTGGAGGCCCGAGGCGCCCTGAAGCTGGAGGACGGCGACGTCGTTCGCGACGCTGTAGCCGACGACCTTCGCCGTGTAGGTGCGGCCGTTACCGAGGTCGGTCGCGGTGATCCGGGTCGCGCCGCGGATGACGTGGTTGTTCGTCAGCACCTCACCCGAGGACGTGAGGACGATCCCCGTGCCGGCGGCGTGCGTGGCCTGGTAGCCGAGCGACGTGTTGATGTCGACGAGCCCGGGGTCGACGGCCGCCGCGCGCGCGCTGTGCGACTGCACGGCGACCGCGATCCCGGCCGCCGCGGCTAGCGCCAGGACGGCGAGGGCGATCCGGCGAGGTGTCGTTGCGTGCTTCATCGCGAGGGCATGATGCCCGGCGGAGTTGAGCATTCGGTAAGGCACCCCTAAGAAGCTCCTAAGACGTGCGCGGTCAGCGTGACGGGGCGGTGGATTCTGCCGAGGTCGATCGTGCCCGTGCGGCGGTCGACGTGTGCGAGCGGGCGGCCGTCGAGCGTCACGCGCCCGAGCCGCTCGCCGCGCTGCAGGCGGAGGCGCAGCGACAGGGAGCCGGCGGCGGGCGGCGAGACGTCGACGTCGACGGAGCCGCGGCGGGCCGTCAGGGTGTACGAGACGCGACCGAACGCGGTCGGCGCGTCGCGGACGGCGATGCGCTTGCCCGGCGCGAGCCACCAGCGGGGCGTCCCGTACGCGAGCTCGACGCCGCCGGCCGTCTCGTGCACGAGCAGCAGCCGCAGGCACTCGAGGAACGACGCGTTGCTCGTGCTGTTCGGCGGCAGGTACATCGAGCGTTCGGCCTCGCCGGCGACGGGCGCGATCGTCGCGCCCTCGCCCGAGACGAAGGTGTTCTCCGTCATCCCGGCGCCGAGCTGGCCGTAGAGGGTGAGCGCGAGCAGGTCGGCCTGGTGGTTGTCGGCGAGGAAGCGCTCGACCCCGAGCGCGTAGACGTCGTCGGAGCCGGGCGCCTCGTACCCCGGCAGCCGGTTCGGGCGGCCGAAGTCGAAGCGGACGAGGCCGAGCAGCCGCGACCCGTGAGCGAGCAGGTAGCGCAGAACGCCGTTCGCCTCCTCGGAGCCGGGGCGGACGAGGCCCGACGCGAGCACGTCGGGGATGGCGAGATTCCAGTAGCTGCCGGCGCGGGAATCGGTCACGTGCTCGTACGGCGCCTCGTCGTCGAGCAGCCGCACGGGAACGAAGAGCGAGCCGTCGTCCAGCCGCCGCTCCGAGGCGTTCAGCGCGGCGCGGAGGCCGCGTGCGAGGCGATCGGCGACGGCGCGCGCAGCCGGCACGAACGGCGCGATCGCGCGCAGGCCCTGCAGGTCGACGGCCTGGCCGTTGACGCTGTAGGCGACCGTCGGGAGGTCGGACGCATAGCGCGCCTTCGGTAGCAGGCCATCCGGGCCGATCCGCGCCGCAAGCTCGGCGACGGCCCGACGCGCACGCGGCAGCAGGGCGTCCAGGAACGCGCGGTCCGGAGCGAGCTGCTCGGCGCGCGCGAGCTCGAGCAGGCGCTGGCCCTGCTCCCAGTCGCGGTAGAGGTGCGGCTCACGGTGGAACGACGCCTCCACGATCGCGCGGTCCTCGGCTGCGAATCCGTACTCGCCGAGGACCGAGGCGTTCGCGAGGCTCTCGGGGAACTCGAACAGCTGGTAGGCGTTGCCGACGCTGTAGCGCCAACCGTAGAGCAGCTCCTGGACGAGCAGGTTCCGCACCGCGTCGTCGACGCGCGCATCGGGTACGTCGAACGACGTCCCGGAAGCGAGCTTCGACTTCCAGTAGTCGACGACGTTCGCGCGCGCGCGTGCGTACGTTTCCGCGTCGACCGCGCGAGCTCGCCCGTCGAAGGCGACGTAGACGGTGCGCGGCCCGCCGACTGCGAGCGAGCCGATCCGCGCGCTTGCGCCGGCAGGCACGGCCAGGCGCAGGTAGCTCGCGGGCGGATCCGGTGGGCTCGTCGCGAACGACTCCTCGCGATAGCGGTGTCCGGTTCCGTCGGCGTAGCGCGTCTCGAGGATCGGCAGCCAGCCGCCGGCGAGCCGCGGCGTCGCCAGCCGGGCGAGGCACGACCCGTACGGCTCGCCGCCCACGACCACGCGCAGGCGCGGCCCGCTCGCGCGGCGCCAGCGGAGCTCGCCGCCGTCGGCGACGTGCAGCGAGTACGGCCCGTTCGGCCGGCCGAAGGCGAGGTAGTAGACGCCGGAGTCGGTGAGGTCGCCGACGCGCAGGAGCGGCCTCAGGTAGCGGCGGACCGCGCTGTAGCTCGGCCCGTTCGGCGCTCGGAGGACCTGCTCGCCCCAGACGTCGCGGCCGGAGGCGAGCGCCCTGTCGACCTTCCGCGCGTAGGCGGCCGTGAGCCCCGGCGCCGGGCAGGTGCCGGGCGCGGCGGGCGAGCCGCCGGGGCCGAGCAGCAGGAGAAGCGCACCACCGAGGAGAAGCCGGCGCAACGCCGAGACGCTACCGGCGAGGCCGCTACGATTTGGCCACTCCCGGAGAAGTGGCCGAGTGGCTGAAGGCGGCGCCCTGCTAAGGCGTTAGGTGGGGGAATCCCTGCCTCGAGGGTTCGAATCCCTCCTTCTCCGTCACGGACGCGCGGCCGACGGCGCAACGCTCGGGCGGCGGCGGAGCCGCGAACGTTCGCGGACGAGCCGTCTTGCGCCCGGATACGGTTCTTCGGGTGACGGCTGAAGCTTGCTCGGCGCAGAGTTCGAAGGCTTGGTCGGGGCCGCCGTCTTCCCTGGGCGGGCGCCGTGCTTGTAGATCGCGGCTGAGCGTTCTATCGTTCGATGGCCACGTCGCCGAGTTGCACGCGACGAGGGCTTGTCTCTCCACGGCGATCACGTCAATCGAGGAGCGTGAATCACATGTATTCATCGCGGCGTAGACTCGTTCTGCTGACACTCGCTCTGTCTGTCGCGACCATGCTGACCGTCGGCGCGGGTAGCGGCGTGGCGACGAATGGGCCGGTCAGCCACAAGACGCGTGCCGGCCTCCTCTCCGGGACTTGGTCGGGACAGTACAGCGGCGGCTACAACGGCACGTTCACCCTCCACTGGACACAGTCGGGATCGAAGTTGATCGGAACGATCAAGCTCTCGCAGCCGAGCGGCACGTTCAGCATCAACGGCACCGTGCACGGCAGCGCCATCAGCTTCGGGGCCGTGGGGGCGGGCGCCACCTACACGGGCTCGGTGTCGGGCAAGTCCATGTCTGGCCACTATCAGGCTCAGCCAAGGGGCGGCTCTTGGAGCGCCAAGAAGATCTCTTGACCGACCGCGCGCGCGAATGATGCGCCGACGGCGCTGCGGAGGAGGAACGCACCAGCGTCAGCGACTGCGGTGGCACCCGGTAGCTGAACTCGTCCGGGGACGGTCCGCCTCTCGCCGGCGTCGTTGCGACGCGCGTCCCAGGTCGCGTTCCTGCAGGCCCTCGCCGCCGAGACTGACCGGGACGACTGCCGCCGGCACCTGACGCCGGTGCCCGCCACAGGAATCGGCAGCCGTTTGACGCGTGCGTCAACCACGCGCCCTGCCACTGCGGTCGGCGTTGCCGCAGGGTCAGGCGAGCTCGGCGAGGCCGTGCGCGACCCACGCCCTCAGGTCGCCGGACGTCGCGAACGGCGCGCCGTCCGCATCGGCACGGGCGAGCACCTCGTCCGCGCTGGCGCCGGCCCTGAGGCCCTCGTACAGGTAGACGACCGCGGACGAGCGAAGGCCGGTGCGACACGTCACGAGCGTCGGCCGCGGCAGGCGGTCGAGCACGGCGACGTGTCGGCGAGCGAGGTCGAGATCCAGCACCCGAGGCGCGTCGGAGACGACGTTCGCCGACTCCCCGACCGCCGCCTGGACGCTCGCATACGACATGCCGCCCTCCATCGCCGCGAATTCCTCACCGCAGAGAAAGAGCCACGACGCCGCCTCGGCGTCGCGCGCAAACGCCTCGGGATCGTCGATGAGCCCGCGGTTGTAGACGAGGTCACCGGAGCGTTCGGACTCCGCCATCTGCGAACCGTATCGCCGCACGAGCCGCCGGTCTAGCGGCCCGAGGGCGACGACCGACCGCTACGACCCCGCGGCCTCGCCTGGCGCCGGTTCCTCGACGCCGGTCTCCGGCGGCCCGACCGGGGCCGGTCGCGGCGGCCGCAGGTACAGCAGCTCGTAGACGACGGCCGCGATCACGCCGCCCGCCGCCGGCCCGACGTACCAGACCCAGCCGTTCGCCCAGCGGTCGTCCACGAGCTGCGGGCCGAACGCGCGCGCCGGGTTCATCGCCGCGCCGGTGAGCCCACCGCCCATCAGCACGTCGAGCACGATCGTCAGGCCGATCGCGAGGCCGGCGATCTGCTTGAACGTGCCGCGCGGGTCGGCGGCCGTCGCGAAGATCACCCAGACGAGGAAGAACGTCAGCACGGCCTCGATGACGACGCCCTTGCCGCTGCTCAGCCCGGCGGCAAGCGCGGGCACGCCGGACCGGAGCGTCGCCGGCGCCGGCAACACCCAGCGCAGCAGGAGCGCGGCGAGGGCGGCGGCGCCGAGCTGCGCGAGCCAGTAGACGGCTGCGAGCGCGGCTGAGATCCGCCGGGTGACGAGGAAGCCGAGCGTCACCGCCGGGTTGAAGTGACCGCCCGAGATGAAGCCGACCGCGGACACCATCACGGCGATCACGAGCCCGTTCGCGAAGGCGGCGACGAGAATGTTCCCGTAGACGCCCGAGCCCGCGCCGACGAAGATCAGCGCGAACGCCCCGACGAACTCGGCGACGGCGCGGCGGACGTAGTCGCCATCGAGCACGCCCCGAGAGTAGGAGCCGTGCCGGACGGATCAGCCGCCCGCGACGGCCGCGACGACGCGGACCTCGGCGCCGGCGCCGAGCGGCGCGTCGAGCTTGGTGCGTGCGTCCTCGCCGTCGACGAACACGTTGACGAGCGGACGCAGCTCGCCGCGGGGGTCGAAGACGAGATCGGCGACCGGCAGCTCGCTCAGCGCGGCGCGCAACGTCGGCGCGGCCGTCTCGAACGCGTTCCGCCCGCCGGCCTCGCGCGCGAGGATCGCGGGCAGCCGCACGACCGCCACTACGCGAGCTCGACGGAGAGAATCGGCGGCAGGTCGCGCGCGAGCTCGTGCCAGCGGCCCTGCTCGAGCGACCAGACCGAGCCGGCCTGCGTGCCGAGGACCGGCCCCTGCTCGTCCCATGCCATCCCCTCGCGCAGCACGACGCTCCAGGCGCGTTCCGGCAGCCCGTCGGCGTGGAGCTGCCAGGAGGCCCCGCCGTCGGTCGTCCGGTAGACGCCGAGCCGCCCGTCCGAGGTCAGCCGCCGGTCGCCGTCCTCGGGGACGACGTAGGCGACGTCGGGGTCGTCCGGGTGGAGGGCGATCGGGAAGCCGAACGCGCTCGGGAGGCCGTTGCCGTCGAGGCGGTCCCAGGTCTCGCCGCGGTCGTCCGAGCGGTAGACACCGCAGTGGTTCTGCTGCCAGAGCCGTTCCGGCCGCGCGGGGTGGAGGAGCAGCTTGTGCACGCACTGGCCGACCTCCGGATACACCTCGGGGTGGAAGTCGGCGGCGACGTTCCGGTTCATCGGCGCCCACGTCTCGCCGCCGTCGTCGGTGCGGAACGTCCCGGCGGCCGAGATCGCGACGTACATGCGCGCGTCGTCGTCCGGATCGAGCTGGAT
The DNA here is from genome assembly GCA_035651195.1 of Gaiellaceae bacterium. GTDB lineage: Bacteria > Actinomycetota > Thermoleophilia > Gaiellales > Gaiellaceae > PALSA-600. Next base: position 8,100 of record DASRGD010000074.1, read on the forward strand.
CGAGTGGCAGCACATGCCGCCGAACCCCGGCTGCCACCGCTCGCGCGTCGGGTGGTCGGTGAGGCCGCGCACCGACCGCCACGTCCGGCCGCCATCGTCGCTCCGCAGCAGCACACCCGGAACGGCGCCGAGGTAGAGCCTCTCCGGTTCGTCGGCGCGCCCCGGCTCGACGTGCCAGGTCTCGCCGAGCTCGAGCCCGTCGAGCTCGATCGGCTCCGCGCGCTCCCACGTCGAGCCGTCGTCGGCCGACCGGTGGACGGTGTTGCCGAAGACGACGTGGTTCGTCGCAGCGTAGATCGTGCCACTGCGCGGGTCGCGGACGGCGTGGTTGACCGACCAGCCGGGCAGCTCGGGGCCCTCGACGGCGCCGTCGCGGACGAAGAAGAGACCCTTCTTCGTTCCCACGAGTACCGCCCGCGCCATCGGGAATGGAGGCTACATGGCAACCGACACCGTGCAACTCACCGAACCCCAGCGCGCCTTCATCCGCGAGCATCCGTTTCCGGCCGTCGTCACGACGCTCCGCCCCGACGGGAGCCCGCACTCGACAGTCGTCTGGATCGACGAGGACGGCGGCGACGTCGTCTTCAACACCGCCGAGGGGCGTGCGAAGCCGCGGCATCTCAGCCGGGATCCGCGCGTCTCGGTCACCGTCGTCGATCCAGACGACCAGTACCGCTGGGTGAGCGTCGGCGGCCGCGCCGAGATGACGACGGAGGGCGCGCGCGAGCACATCGACAAGCTCGCGAGGACGTACCTCGGCCAGGACGTCTACCCGTGGCACCAGCCCGGCGAGCAGCGCATCATCGTGCGGGTGAAGCCCGACAAGGTCGACTCGTACGGCTTCTAGCCGGGTCACGGTCTGCGACGTCGGGCCGCGCGACGGGCTCCAGAACGAGCCCGAGCCGCTGCCGGCGGCGACGCGCGCCGAGCTCGTCTCGCGCCTCGCCGCGGCCGGGCTGGCGCGGATCGAGGCGGTCTCGTTCGTCCGCGCCGACCTCGTGCCGCAGATGGCGAATGCCGAGGAGGTGGTCGCCGGGGCGAGCCGCGACGGCGCCGCGCTCTCCGGGCTCGTCCTCAACGAGCGCGGCTACGAGCGCTTCGCCGCCACCTCCCTCGACCGCCTGAACTGCACCCTCGCGGCGACCGAGACCTTCAATCGCCGGAACGCGAGCGCCTCGCTCGCCGAGGCGGCGGAGCGGGTCGAGGCGATCCTCGCGCGCGCCGACCGGCCGACGACGGTGACCGTCTCCTGCGCCTTCGGCTGCCCGTTCGAGGGCGAGGTCGACCCAGGCGCCGTCGCCCAGCTCTGCGAGCGCTTCGACGCGGACGAGCTCGTCCTCGCCGACACGATCGGCGTCGCGACGCCGCGGCGCGTGCGCGGCCTCGTCGAGCGCGTCTCGATCCTCGGGAAGAGCGTCGGCTTCCACGGTCACAACACGCGCAACACCGGCTACGCGTGCGCCTGGGCGGCGCTCGAGGCGGGCGCGACGCTCCTCGACGCGTCGGTCGGCGGCCTCGGCGGCTGCCCGTTCTCTCCACGGGCAACAGGAAACGTCGCGAGCGAGGATCTCGTCTGGCAGCTCGAGCGCGACGGCGTCGAGACCGGCGTCGACGTCGACGCGCTCGTCGACGTCGCGCGCTGGCTCGAGGCCGTGCTCGATCGGCAGCTTCCCGGGTACGTCCACCGGGCCGCGCGCTGGCCCTAACGGCCGACGACGAGGACGCCGCCTGACGTGAAGGTGGCTTGGCGACCGCGGCGCGCGTGGACGTCGACCGGCACGGCCGCGTCCTCGTCGCGAGGCCGGCCGGATCGATCCACGGGATCGCGCCCGCGACGGCAGCCGCGTGCAGCCGGTGTACAGGCACAGTTTCGCGATGAACCGCCTCGCGTCCGAGACCAGCCCGTACCTCCTCCAGCACGCGGACAACCCGGTCGACTGGTACGCCTGGGGCGACGAGGCGCTCGACCGCGCGCGCGACGAGGACCGGCCGATCCTACTCTCGATCGGCTACTCGGCCTGCCACTGGTGCCACGTGATGGAGCGCGAGTCGTTCGAGGACGAGGAGACGGCGCGCCTGATGAACGAGCGCTTCGTCTGTGTCAAGGTCGACCGCGAGGAGCGCCCCGACGTCGACTCGGTCTACATGGACGCGGTCGTCGCGCTGACCGGACAGGGCGGGTGGCCGCTGACCGTGTTCCTGACGCCGGCCGGCGAGCCGTTCTTCGGCGGGACCTACTTCCCGCCCGAGCCGCGCCACGGGATGCCGTCCTTCCGCGACGTGCTCGTCGCCGTCGACGAGGCATGGCGGACGCGGCGGGCCGACGTCGGCGCATCGGCGTCACGGCTGCTCGAGCACCTGCGAGCGGCGGCGACGGCAGGGCCGGCCGAGGAGCTCGCCGACCCGGCCGTCGCGCTCGCGAACCTGCACGCCGGCTTCGACGCGCGCTGGGGCGGCTGGGGCCGCGCGCCGAAGTTCCCGCCCGCCGCGACGCTCGAGTTCCTCTTGCGGCGCGGTGAGCGCGAGCTGACGACACGAACGCTCGACGGCATGGCGGCCGGCGGCATGTACGACCTCGTCGGCGGCGGCTTCCACCGTTACTCGGTCGACGAGCGCTGGCTCGTGCCGCACTTCGAGAAGATGCTCTACGACAACGCGCAGCTCGCGGTCGCTTACCTGCACGGCTACCTCGTGCTCGGCAAGTCGCGGTACCGGGAGGTGGTCGTCGAGACGCTCGACTACGTGCTGCGCGAGCTCGCCCTCGACGGCGGCGGCTTCGCCTCGGCGCAGGACGCCGACACCGACGGGGTCGAGGGGCTGACGTTCACGTGGGCGCGCGGCGAGGGCGCGCCCGACGAGCTTCTGCAGCCGTTCGAGGACGAACGCTTCGTCCTCCGCGGCGAGCTCGACGCCCGCACGCGCGAGCGTCTGTTTGCGCTGCGCGAGCGGCGGCCGAAGCCGGCCCGCGACGACAAGGCGATCGCGTCCTGGAACGGGCTCGCGCTCGCGGCGCTCGCCGAGTGCGGCCGCGTCCTCGAGCGCGCCGACTGGGTCGCGGCCGCGCGGCGGCTCGGCGACTTCCTGCTCGGTCCGCTCTCGACCGGCGACGGCCGCCTGCACCGCACCTGGCGCGCCGGCGAGGCGAAGGGGACCGGCTACCTCGACGACTATGCGAACGTCGCCAACGGCCTCTACGAGCTGCACGTCGCGACGGGCGAGCTGCGCTGGCTCGTGGAGGCGCACCGGCTCGCGCGGCTCGCCGTCGAGCTGTTCGCGGACGAGGCGCAGGGCGGCTTCTTCCAGGCTCCGAGCGACGGCGAGCGTCTCGTCGTGCGGCGCAAGGACTTCGACGACCACCCGCTGCCGAGCGGCAACTCGATGATCGCGTACGTCCTCCTGCGCCTGGCGCGCATCTACGGCGACGACGAGCTGGAGGCGCGGGCGGTCACCGTCCTGCGCGTCCTCGGGACGATGCTCGAGCGGCTGCCGACGTCGTTCGGCTGGGCGCTCGTCGCGCTCGACTTCCATCTCTCGCCGCCCCGCGAGCTGGCGATCGTCGGCCCGCCCGACGCCGACGTGGCGCGCGCGGCGCTCGGTCGCTGGGACCCGACCGCGGTCGTCGCGTTCGGGCCCGCCGACGGCGTGCCGCTGCTCGCCGGCAAGTCGTTCGTGGACGGCCGCCCGGCGGTCTACGTCTGCGAGCGGTTTGCCTGCCGCGCGCCCGTCGTCGAGGCGAGCGGGCTCGCGGCAGGCTGAGGCTCGTCAGCTGCGAACGGTACGGGTTGGCGTCCGGGTCGTCGTCGTCTCGGGCACCGTCGTCCGCTCCCGCGCGATCGGCTCGTCGGCGGCGCGCCCGCCCACCGCGGCCGGGGTGGCTGCCGGCGTAACGGCACGGCGCCGGCGGACGAGGAGCCAGCCGGGCTCCATCGTCAGACCGCAGACGAGGCCGATGCCGAGGGCGAGGACGCCGTTCCAGAGCGAGATCGAGTGCACGGCGCCGGTGATGCCGAGCTGGCTGTCCCACGTCCGGATGTGGCTGCGGAACGTGTTCGTGTGCGGCTGCGCCGCGATGATGATCCAAAGGCCTGCGGCGAGCACGGGCACGAACGCGAGCAGGAAGTAGGCGACGGGGTTGCCGCCGCCTCCGCGCAGCTGGGCGAGGCCGAGCAGCACGCCGCCGCCCGCGATCACGCCCATCGCCGCCCAGTACCCGCCCGTGTGGTGCGTGTCGAACTGCGACGCGAGCCAGAGCAGGCAGCCCGTAGCGCCGGCCGCGAGGAGCGTGAGCAACGCTCGGTTCATAGCGTTCATCTGCATACCTCCGCGTTTCGCGGTTGTGCTGGTCTAACGGTTGAGACCGCCCGGATGGGTGCGGCCGGAAGCGCGCCGAGCCTGGCGGCCCGCCGGCTGCACGCGCGAACGAGACCGGGAAGGAGCCGGCGCGCCCGGGTCGAAACGAGCCGGTCCGTGCGCACCCGCATCCTTCTCGCGCTCGCACTGGCGGCGGGAGCAGCCGCATGGCCGGCTCCTGCCTCGGCGAACGCGCAGCAGGCCGGTGTGCAGATCGCCCTACGCGCGCTCGGGCTCTACTGCGGCCCGATCGACGGCGACGTCGGTCCGAAGACCGTCGCGGCCGTGCGCGCGGCGCAGGCGCGCTTCCACCTCCCCGTGACGGGACTGATCGACGTCCGCACGCGCATCGCGCTCGGGCCGCTCGGCCGGCCGCTGTTCGGCGAGCGCGCGCTCCACGCCGGCGACTTCGGCCTCGACGTGTCCGTGCTCCAGTACCTGCTCCTGAGACGAGGCATCTACCGCGGCGCGCTCGACGGCTACCTCGGCAAGCGAACCGAGGAGGCGCTCCTCGTCTTCCAGCGGCGGATGCGGCTGCCGGCGGACGGCGTTGTCGGGCCGCGGACCGTGGCGGCGCTCGTGCGCCAGACGGGCGTGCCGGTGCGCGCGAAGCCATCGCCGCCGTCGCCGGTGAAGACGTACGTCGTCCGGCCCGGCGACACGCTGACGGCGCTCGCGCACCGGTTCGGGCTCTCGCTGCACGCGCTCGCGAAGCGGAACCGGCTCGACCCGGCCCGCTTCCTGCTGATCGGCACGCGGCTCGCGATTCCCGCGCACGCGGGCCAGGTCGCGCTGATCGCGCGGGCGACCCCGACGGCGGCGATCGCGCCGGCCGCGCAGGCGACGCCGACGCAGGTGCAGTCGCTCCTGAACGCGTGGGCGGCTCGCTACGGCGTCTCGCAGCCGCTCGTGCGCGCGCTCGCCTGGATGGAGTCCGGCTACCAGCCGGCTGTCGTCTCCGAGGCCGGCGCGCGCGGCGTGCTGCAGACGCTCCCGACGACCCGGCAGTTCGTCGAGCAGGTGCTCGTCGGCAGGCCGTTGCCGCGCACGGTCGACGGTGACATCCAGGTCGGCGTCCTCTTCCTCCGCCACCTCCTGCACACCTTCGGCGGCAACGAGCGGCTCGCCCTCGCCGCCTGGTACGAGGGCCCCGAGCTCGTCAAGCAGGGCTCGATCCTGCCGGTGACGAACACGTTCGTCGACGACGTCCTGGCGCTCGAGTCACGTGTGTAGCGCGAAGTAAGCTCCCGCCATGGAGCTCCTCCGCCGTCCGCTGGACGAGCTGATGGCGGAGGCCCGCGCCGTGCGCGAGTCGGCGCGGGGGCGGCTCGTCACCTACAGCCCGAAGGTCTTCATCCCGCTGACGAAGCTGTGCCGCGACGTCTGCCACTACTGCACGTTCGCCCGGCCGCCCCGGCGCGGCGAGCGCGCGTACATGTCGGTCGACGAGGTGCTCGCGGTCGCGCGCGCCGGCGAGGCGGCCGGCTGCCGGGAGGCGCTGTTCACGCTCGGCGACAAGCCCGAGCTGCGCTACCGCATCGCACGCGACGAGCTGGCCGCGCTCGGCTTCGCGTCGACGATCGAGTACCTCGCGCATTGCGCGGGCGCGGTTCTCGGGGAGACGTCGCTGCTCCCGCACGCGAACCCCGGCGTGCTGACGCGTGAGCAGATCGATCTGCTGCGGCCGGTGACGGCGTCGATGGGTCTGATGCTCGAGACGACGGCGACGCGCCTGTCCGCTCGCGGCGGGCCGCACTTCGGCTCGCCGGACAAGCAGCCGGCGGCTCGCCTCGAGACGCTGCGGCTCGCCGGCGAGGCGCGGGTGCCGTTCACGACCGGGATCCTGATCGGGATCGGCGAGACTCGGGGCGAGCGGCTCGAGGCGTTGGCGGCGATCGCCGCCGCCGGGCCGCACGTCCAGGAGGTGATCGTCCAGAACTTCCGTGCGAAGCCGGGCACGCACATGGCGGGCGCGCCGGAGCCGCCGCTCGAGGAGCTGCTCTGGACGATCGCGGCGGCGCGCCTCCTGCTGCCGCCGGCGGTCGCGGTGCAGGCGCCGCCGAACCTCAGTGACGACTTCGCGGCGCTGCTCGACGCCGGCATCGACGACTTCGGCGGCGTCTCGCCGGTCTCGATCGACCACGTCAACCCAGAGGCGCCGTGGCCGGCGGTCGAGACGCTGCGTCGCGCGTGCGCGACGCGCGGCCTCGACCTCGCGCCGCGGCTGACGGTCTACCCGCGCTTCGTCGACGCCGAGTGGATCGATCCGCAGGTGCTCCCGTCGGTGCTGCGGGCCGCCGACTCGCTCGGCCTCGCCCGCGAGGACGAGTGGTCGCCGGGCGAGCAGCGCGCGGTTCCGTTCGTCGTCGAGCGGGACGCGCTGCCGCTCGCGCCCGGCGAGCTCGGCGAGGACGAGATCGCGCGGCTCTTCCGCGCCCGCGGCGCCGAGCGGCAGCGCGTGCTCGCGGCCGCTGACGCGCTGCGGCGCGAGGTGAACGGCGACACCGTCACGTACGTCGTGACGCGGAACATCCAGTACACGAACGTCTGCTACTTCCGCTGCGGCTTCTGCGCGTTCTCGAAGGGGAAGCTCGCCGCGAACCTGCGCGGAGAGCCGTACCTGGTTCCGCACGACGAGATCGTCCGCCGCTCGCTCGAGGCGTGGGAGCGCGGCGCGACCGAGGTCTGCCTGCAGGGCGGGATCCACCCGGCGTTCGACGGTGACTACTACGCCTCCGTCGTGCGAGCGATCAAGGACGCGGTCCCCGAGCTGCACGTGCACGCGTTCAGCGCGCTCGAGGTGTGGCAGGGCGCGGCGACGCTCGACGTGTCGCTCCGCGCATACCTGGCGCGCCTGCGTGACGAAGGCCTCGCCTCGCTGCCTGGGACGGCCGCGGAGGTGCTCGACGACGAGGTGCGCGCCGTCATCTGCCCCGACAAGATCACGACTGCCCAGTGGCTCACCGTGCACGAGACTGCGCACTCGCTCGGCCTGCGCTCGAACAACACGATCATGTTCGGCCACGTCGACGGGCCGTCCGCGTGGGCGCGGCACCTGGTCGCAGTCCGCGAGCTGCAGCAGCGGACGGGCGGCTTCACCGAGTTCGTGCCGCTGCCGTTCGTGCACATGGAGGCGCCGCTCTACCTGCGCGGGCGCGCGCGGCGCGGGCCGACGTTCGGCGAGGTGCTGCTGATGCACGCGGTCGCTCGGCTCGCGCTCCACCCGTGGATCACGAACGTGCAGGTGTCGTGGGTGAAGGCCGGGCCGGCGGGTGCCGTCGAGGCGCTGCGCGCGGGCGCGAACGACCTGGGCGGCACGCTGATGAACGAGTCGATCTCCCGCTCGGCAGGCGCGTCCTTCGGTCAAGAGCTGCCGCCGGAGGCGATGGAGGCGCTGATCCGCCGTGCCGGCCGCGTGCCGCGGCAGCGGACGACGCTGTACGGCGAGCCGCCGCCCGAGCAGGTCGCCCGGTCGTTCGCCGCGCCGCCGCTCGCACCGGCGTGGAACCCGCACGTGAACGAGGCGGCGCTGCCGAGACCGCGACGGCTCGTGCGGCCCGCCGCGTAGGCTTGCCGCATGTGCCGGAACATCAGGACGCTCTACAACTTCGAGCCGCCGACGACACCTGAGGAGGTCCAGGCTGCCGCGCTGCAGTACGTGCGCAAAGTGAGCGGCATGCAGAAGCCGTCGCACGCAAACGAGGCTGCGTTCGCAGCGGCCGTCGGCGCGGTCGCCCACGCGACGGAGCACCTGCTCGCGGACCTCGTCACGACGGCGGCGCCGCGCGACCGCGACGCCGAGGCGGCCCGCCGCAGGGCCCGCGCCGCCGCCAGGTTCGGTCGGGCCTACTAGATGCAGTACGGCCCGCTCGGCCGGACCGGCGTCCGGGTCAGCAGGCTCTGCCTCGGCGCGATGATGTTCGGTGCCTGGGGCAACCCCGATCGCGACGAGTCGGTCCGGATCATCCAGCGCGCGCTCGACGCGGGCATCAACTTCGTCGACACCGCGGATGTGTACTCGCGCGGCGAGTCCGAGGAGATCGTCGGCGAGGCGCTTCGCGGGCGCCGCGACGAGGTCGTTCTCGCGACGAAGGTGCACGGGACGATGGGCGACGACCCGAACGAGCGCGGCAACTCGCGCCGCTGGATCATCCGCGAGTGCGAGGCGTCGCTGCGGCGACTCGGGACAGACTGGATCGACCTCTACCAGATCCACCGCTGGGACGACGACACCGACCACGACGAGACGCTCGGCGCGCTGACGGACCTCGTCCGCGCTGGCAAGGTCCGCTACATCGGCTCGTCGACCTACCCGCCGAGCGAGATCGTCGCAGCGCAGTGGATCGCGGAGCGGCGCGGCCGCGAGCGGTTCGTCACCGAGCAGCCGCCGTACTCGCTGCTCGTCCGCGGCGTCGAGGCGGAGGTGCTGCCGGTCTGCGAGGAATACGGTCTCGGCGTCATCCCGTGGAGCCCGCTCGCGGGCGGCTGGCTGACCGGCCGCTGGCGGCTCGGTCAGGCGCCGCCGGCGAGCACGCGGGCCGAGCGGCTGCCCAGTCGCTACGACCTGGCGCGGCCGGAGAACCAGCGCAAGCTCGAGGCGACCGAGGCGCTCGCGCGGCTCGCCGAGGACGCGAGCCTGTCGCTGATCCACATGGCGATCGCGTTCGTGCTCGAGCATCCGGCCGTCAGCTCGGCGATCATCGGCCCGCGGACGATGGAGCAGCTCGAGAGCCAGCTCGGGGCAGCCGAGCTCCGGCTCGACCCGGGCCTGCTCGACCGGATCGACGAGATCGTTCCGCCCGGGACGAACTTCAGCTTCGCGGACGCGGGCTGGACGCCGCCCGCCGTCGAGCGCCCGGAGCAGCGGCGGCGACCGCGCTCTGCCTAGCCGGCCTCGAGCGCGAGGAGGTCGTCGACGGTCTCGCGCCGGCGGATCACGGTCGCGTCGCCGTCGCGGACGAGCACGGCCGCCGGGCGCGGGACGGCGTTGTAGTTCGAGCCCATCGCGAGCGTGTAGCCGCCGGTGGAGGGAACGGCGAGGATGTCGCCGCGGCGCGGGTGCGGCAGCTCGACCCGCTCGATCAACCAGTCGCCGGACTCGCAGTGGCGGCCGGCGATCGCGTACGCCCCGGCGGGCGACTCGCCGGCCCGGTTGGCGAGGAGCGCCGTGTAGCGCGCGCCGTACAACGCGGGGCGGGGATTGTCGGAGATGCCGCCGTCGACGGCGACCCATGTCGTCTCGGCCGCGGCGCGCTTGACGGCGCCGACGGTGTAGAGCGTCACGCCGGCGCGCGCGACGAGCGAGCGGCCCGGCTCGAGGATGACGCGCGGGTGGGGAAGCCCGTGCAGCGTGCACGCCCGGTCCAGCTCGTCGAGCAGCCCGCGCACGAACTCGCCGATCGACAGCCGCGGCTCGTCCGGGGACGTCGGCGCGCCGAGCCCGCCGCCGAGGTCGATCGTGCGCAGCTGCCAGCCGGTCTCCGCGCGCGCACGCGCGGCGAACGTCGCGAGCCAGTCGACCGCCATCAGCGCCGCACCGAGATCGAGCAGCTGCGAGCCGACGTGCACGTGCAGACCCTCCGTCTCGGGGGCCTGGCGGAGCCCGTCGAGCGCGTCGTCCGGCGGCAGCCCGAACTTCGAGCCGTGGTGGCCGGTGCGGATCGCCTCGTGCGTGTCGGCCTCGATCCCCGGCGTGACGCGGATCAGGGTCCGCTCGACGCCGACGTCGCGGGCTCGCTCGATCTCCTCGAGCGAGTCGAGAACGACGAGACCGCCGGCTTCCGCCGCCGCCCGCAGCTCCTCGTCGGTCTTGTTGTTGCCGTGGACGACGAGCCGCCCGCCGTTGAGGCCGGCCGCCTGCGCGAAACGCAGCTCGCCGAGCGTGGAGACGTCGGCGCCGAGGCCTTCGTCGGCGAAGAGCCGCAGCAACGCGACGCTCGGGAACGCCTTCGTCCCGTAGCAGACGAAGGCGTCGGGGCCGGCCGCGCGGTAGGCGCGCGCGGCGGCGCGGAGCGTCGCCTCGTCGTAGACGACGAGCGGGCTGCCGTGCTCTCGCAGGAGCACCGACGCCGGGACGCCGCCGAGCGTGAGCTCGCCGCCGTCGAGCCGCGCCGTGTCGGGGAAGAGCTCGAGCACGGGAGCGATTCTGCCTGCGCATCCTCCGTCCGGCCTCGGCCGCGCGCCGCGCGGACGAGCTGCGCGAATCGGCGGCGTCCGTGTCGTGTCGGCTCCTCGCCCCGGAGTCCTCGACACCGGCGCCTGTGGACGCATCGGCACGAACCCGGCGCGCCTCCGTTGCGGACACGGCACCGGATTACGGTTAGCCTGATCGGCAGCTGGGGCGGGAGGTGGGTCCCTGGTACTCGGGCGCGCGCGAGAACCGGAAAAGCCGCTCGAGCGACGGCGACGCGCGACCCCGGGCCCGCGGTGGCTCCCCGCCAGGGCCGGCGCTACACTCAGCTCGAGATGAGGCAACTCCTTACGTGATGACAGGAAGCGACCCGCGGCCGCCCGCCGCGTCAGCTTCCGCCGGCCTCTCAGACGAGAGGCCTTTTCGTCTCTAGGCTCGGATGGACGCATACGACCCGCACGCAATCGAGCGCAAGTGGCAGCAGGTCTGGCAGGAGGCTGCCGCGTTCGAGACTCCGAGCCACCCGGAGACCACGGATCGGCGAAAGGCGTACGTCCTCGAGATGCTGCCGTACCCGTCGGGCGAGCTGCACATGGGCCACGTCCTCAACTACACGCTGGGCGACGTCGTCTCGCACGTGCGGCGCCGGCGCGGCTACGCCGTCTTGCGGCCGATGGGCTACGACGCGTTCGGTCTTCCCGCCGAGAACGCGGCGATCCGCGAGGGCGGACACCCGCGCGCCGTCACCGAGCGCAACATCGCTGCGATCCGCGAGCAGATCAAGCGCATGGGCTGGTCGATCGACTGGACGCGCGAGGTCTCGACCGCCGAGCCCGAGTACTACCGCTGGACGCAGTGGCTCTTCCTGAAGCTGTTCGACGCGGGCCTCGCGTACCGGAAGGCCGCGCCGGTCAAGTGGTGCCCGAACGACCAGACCGTGCTCGCGAACGAGCAGGTGATCGACGGCCGCTGCGAACGTTGCGGGTGGGAGGTGGAAGTTCGGAATCTCGAGCAGTGGCTGTTCAAGATCACGGACTACGCCGACCGGCTGCTCGAAGACATGTCGCTGCTCGAGTCGTGGCCGGAGCGCGTCCTGACGATGCAGCGCAACTGGATCGGACGCTCGGAAGGCGCCGAGGTGCTGTTCCGCATCGAGGAGCTCGACGAGGACGTGCCGGTCTTCACGACGCGGCCGGACACGCTGTTCGGCGCGACGTTCTTCGTCCTCGCGCCGGAGCACCCGCTGGTCGAGCGGTTCGCGGGTCGGACGCCGGAGCTGCTCGACTACGCGCGCCACGCCGCGGCGAAGAAGATCGAAGAGCGCGCGAGCGACGACAAGACGGGTCTCTTCTCCGGCTACCACGCGATCAACCCGGTGAACGGCGAGCGGATCCCGATCTGGGTCGCCGACTACGTGCTGATGGAGTACGGCACGGGCGCGATCATGGCGGTGCCCGCCCACGACGAGCGCGACTTCGCGTTCGCCAAGCGGTTCGACCTGCCGATCGTGCAGGTCGTCGCTCCCGCCGACGGCGGGGGCGATCCCGAAACCGCCTATGTGGCCCACAGCGACAACGAGGTGCTCGTCAACTCGGGCGAGTTCAGCGGCCTGCCGGCACCGGAGGGCAAGCGGAGGATCGTCGAGTGGCTCGAAGACCGCGGCCTCGGCCGCGCGACGACGAGCTACCGCCTCCGCGACTGGCTCCTCTCGCGCCAGCGCTACTGGGGCTGCCCGATCCCCGTCGTGCACTGCGAGCGCTGCGGAATCGTGCCCGTGCCGGAGGAGGAGTTGCCGGTGCTCCTGCCCGAGGTCGAGGACTACCTGCCGAAGGGGCGCTCGCCGCTCGCAGCCGCGGAGGACTGGGTGCGCGTCTCGTGTCCGTCGTGCGGCGGCGAGGGACGACGCGAGACCGACACGATGGACACGTTCGTCGACTCGTCGTGGTACTTCCTCCGCTACACGGATCCGCACAACGACGCTGCGCCGTTCGACCGCGCGCTCGTCGACTACTGGCTGCCGGTGAACCAGTACATCGGCGGGATCGAGCACGCGATCCTGCATCTCATGTACGCGCGCTTCTTCACGAAGGCGCTCTACGACCTCGGACTCGTCGGCTTCGAGGAGCCGTTCGCGCGTCTCTTCAACCAGGGGATGATCTACCGCTTCGGCGCCAAGATGTCGAAGTCGAAGGGGAACGTCGTCTCCCCGGACGAGCTCGTCGAGCGGTTCGGCGCCGATGCCCTGCGGGTCTACATCCTGTTCATGGGGCCCGCCGACGCCGACAAGGAGTGGCAGGAGACCGGCGTCGAAGGCGCCTCGCGCTTCCTGCAGCGGCTCTGGCGCGTCGTCGGGAACGAGCTCGACCGTACGCCGACCGGCGTTGCGACCGGCACCCCGCTCGCACGCAAGGCGCACGCGACGATCGCGAAGGTGAGCGACGACATCGAGCGACGGTTCGTCTTCAACACGCCGATCGCCGCCGTGATGGAGCTCGTGAACGAGATTTCGCGCAGCGCCGACGACGACGCCTCTCGCTTCGCCGTCGAGACCGCCGTCTCGCTCATCCAGCCGTACGCCCCGCACATCGCCGAGGAGCTCTGGTCGGCGCTCGGCCACTCGCGGCTGTGGCGGGAGCCCTGGCCGGAAGCGGATCCGTCGCAGCTCGAGCGCGAGCTGATCGAGCTCGTCGTCCAGGTGAACGGCAAGGTGCGCGACCGCGTCCAGGTGCAGGCGGGCCTCGGCAAGGACGAGCTCGTTGCGCTCGCGAAGAGGCTGCCGAAGGTGCAGGCGTACCTGAACGGGCAGGAGCCACGGGCGTACGTCGTGCCGGACAAGCTCGTCAACCTGGTCGTCTAGTGCGGCCTCTCAGAATGTTTGACGGGAAACTGGGAGGGTCCGGTCGGCCTTCCGTCGAATCGGGACGTATCCGATTCGAGGAGGTGTCGATGCGTCCCGCGGAGGTGTTCGTGCGCGGGCTTGCCCCGCATGAGGGG
>DASRGD010000075.1:0-2424 GCA_035651195.1 Gaiellaceae bacterium
GGGTTCACCGGCGGCGTGCACGGCACGGCGAGGTCGGGAGCGGCTCGTCGCTGGTGCCTACGCCGCGCCGGCAGCCGTGCGCAACCCGAGCTCGCGCGCGATCGGCTGCAGCGCCGAGATGACGTTCGCGATGTGCTCGTCGAGCTCGAGCCCGAGCAGCTCCGCACCGGCGTAGACCTCGTCGCGGTGCACCCCTGCCGCGAACGACGGCTGCTTCAACTTCTTCTTGACCGAGCTCGGCTCGAGGCCGTCCAGTCCGGTCGGGCGCACGAGCCCGCACGCGTGCACGAACCCCGACAGCTCGTCGCAGGCGAAGAGCGTCTTCTCGAGCAGCGTCTCGCGCGGAAGGCCGAGGTGCTCCGCGTGCGAGAGGACGGCGCGAATCACGACCTCTGGATAGCCCTCCTCGCGGAGGATCGGCGCGCCCTCCTGCGGGTGCCGGTCGAGCGTCGGGTGCATTTCGTAGTCGAAGTCGTGCAGGAGGGCGGTGACGCGCCAGAGTTCCTCGTCCTCGCCGAACCGGCGGGCGTACGAGGCAGTCGAGGCTTCGACGGCGAGCGCGTGACGGCGCAGGGCTTCGCTCTTCGTGTACCGCGTGAGTGTCTCCCAGGCCTGCTCGCGGGTGGGCCCCAAGGTGGGCGCTAGGATAGCCGTCCCCGTGTCGTCGACCATCGTCACGCAGGCGGCAGCCGAGTCGTTCGTGATCGAAGGCGGTCGCCCGCTCTCCGGTCGCATCCGCGCAGCCGGCAACAAGAACGGCGCGCTGCCGATCATGTCGGCGTGCCTGCTGACGGACGAGCCGGTCGTGCTCTCGAACGTGCCTCGCATCCGCGACGTCGAAACGATGGCGGAGCTGCTCCAGCAGGTCGGGGCGGACGTCGACTGGCTGGGTGCGCACGAGCTGCGCATCCACGCGGCGGAAATCGTCACGAGCGAGATCGACGAGGATCTCGCCGACCGCATCCGCGCGTCGTTCCTGCTTGCCGGGCCTCTGCTCGCGCGCCTCGGCCGCGCGAACGTGCCGCCGCCGGGCGGTGACGTGATCGGGCGGCGCCGGCTCGACCCGCACATTCACGCGTTCGAGCGCCTCGGCGTTCGGGTCGTGATCGACGACCGTTACGAGCTCAGCGCCGAGCGTCTCGCGCCGGCGGAGATCTTCCTCGACGAGGCGTCGGTGATGGCGACCGAGAACGCGGTAATGCTCGCTTCCCACATCCCCGGCACGACGCGGATCGTCAACGCTGCCTGCGAGCCGCACGTGCAGGATCTCTGCCGCTTCCTGACGAGGCTCGGCGCCGAGATCGCCGGGATCGGCTCGAACGTGCTGACGATCCAGGGCGTCGAGCGGCTGCGCGGCGGCGAGCACCGCGTTGCGCCGGAGCACATCGAGGTGGCGAGCTTCATCGGTCTCGCCGCGGTCACCGGCGCCGACCTCACGATCGACGAGTCCTCGCCCGCCGACCTGCGCCCGATCCTGCCGGTATTCGAGCGGCTCGGCGTGCAGGTCGAGATCGACGGCACGTCGATTCGCGTTCCGCCGGACCAGGAGCTCGTCGTCCACGACGATCTCGGCGGTCAGATCCCGAAGATCGAGGACGGCCCGTGGCCGGCGTTCCCCGCCGACCTGACCTCGATCGCGCTGGCGGTCGCGACGCAGGCCCAGGGGACGATCCTGATCTTCGAGAAGATGTTCGAGAACCGATTGTTCTTCGTCGACAAGCTCGTCTCGATGGGGGCGCGAATCATCCTCTGCGACCCGCACCGCGCGATCGTCAACGGCCCGGCGAAGCTCTACGGGCAGCGCATGGCGAGCCCGGACATCCGTGCCGGCATGGCGCTGCTGATCGCGAGCCTCTGCGCCGAGGGCACCTCGACGATCGGCAACGTGAGCGAGATCGATCGCGGCTACGAGCGGATCGACGAGCGCCTGCGCGCGCTCGGCGCCTCGATCGAGCGCGTCTAGGGGCCGAGCGCGAGGCGGCCGGTCGGCGGCGCGGCGTAGGCCCGCGTCCTCAGGGACTCGACGTGTCGGCGCCCGCCGGCGCGGGGGCGGGGCGGCCCTGCGCCGCTGCGACGGCCGCGGCGACGTCGAGCACGCCGTAGCCCGACGACGGCGTCCGGACCCCGTGGCCGCTCGCGGTCTGCTCGAGGACGGCCGCGACCTGCCGCGCCGTCAACCTCGGGTTCGCCGCCCAGACGAGCGCGGCGGCGCCGGCGACCTGCGGCGCGGCGTACGACGTGCCCGTCCCGTAGCCGAACAGGCCGTCGGCGCGGCCGGCCACGCTCGCGCGTGGGTAGCCGGAGTTCGGCGCCGTCGAGGAGAGCGAGCCGAGGACGCTGACACCCGGCGCGAGCAGCGAGACGTACGGCGCGGCGGTCGAGAAGCTCGCGCGTCGGCCGTAGCTCGTCGATGCGCCGACGGCC
>DASRGD010000076.1:0-24639 GCA_035651195.1 Gaiellaceae bacterium
CATCCAGCGGCCGGTCATCCGGCTCCGGACCTCGAGGTCGGCAAGCCGGTTCGACTCGCCCTCGAAGCGGTCGGCGAGCTCACGGGAGCGCCCCATCGTCTTGCCGAGCAAGATCCCCGAGACCGACAGGGACTCCTGGACGAGCGACGCGATGTCGGCCATGGACTCCTGGCGCGTCATCGCGATCTTGCGGCGCGCGCCGCCGACCTTCCGGGTCATCAGCACGAAGATGGGCATCAGGCCGAGCGCGACGACCGCGAGCTCCCACTGGATCAGGAACATGGCGATCACCGTCGCGATCACGGTCGTCACGGTCGACATCACGGAGGTCGCGGTCGACGTGAGCACGTTGTCGACGCCGCCGATGTCGTTCGCGATCCGGCTCTGCACCTCGCCCGTTCGCGTGCGCGTGAAGAACGCGAGCGACAGGCGTTGCAGGTGGCGATAGACCGACGTGCGCAGGTCGTGCATGACGCTCTGGCCGACCTGTGTCGACAGGTAGGACTGGACGACGCCGAACGCGCCGGTCAGGATCGAGATCGCGATCATCCCGCCGGCGAGGTACGTGAGCAGGGCGAGGTCGACCGTCGGCGGGTCGACGCGGATGTCGATCGCGTTGTTGAGGATCGCCCGGAGGAGGAACGGCGAGATCACCCCGAGGCCGGATGAGAGGACGATCAGGAACGTGACGGTGGCGAGCTTGGCCCAGTAGGGGCGGAAGAGCGCAACGATCCGGCGTCCGTGCGCGCGGCGGACCGCCGGGTCGGTCGGTCGCTCGACCGCCTCGCGCGGCGCCCACGGCGGCCGGCCGCCGCCGTCCCGGTACACGAACATCAGGAAACGGTAGCTCGCAGCAGTTCCGCGCGGAGCTTCGCGTCGGGTTGCTCACCGGCCGAGCGCCAGGCGATGCGCCCGCGACGGTCGAGGACGTAGAACGTTGGGAAGGTCGTGATCCGGTAGCGACTCGAGACCGGCCCGGCCGGGCCGCTCGCGGGCCAGCTGACGCTGCTCGCGCCGGTGTCGACCACCGCCGGGAACGGGAGCCCGAACCAGGCGTGGAAGGCGAAGACGCTCGCGGCGTCCTCGCTGTCGGCGTCGACGGCGACGAACGCTGCTCGCGTGCGCGCGTACAGCGCGCGCAGGTGCGGCGCCTCGGCGGCGCAGTGCGGGCACCAGGTGGCGAAGAACTCGAGCAGCACCGGCCGGCCGCGCAAGCTCGCGAGCGCGACCCGCTCGCCGGTCGGGGTTCGGAGCGTGAAGGCGGGCGCTGTCGACCCGACCGGCAGCAGCCCCGGTGTCGGCGGCGCGGCGGCGGACGACGGTCGGCGCTCGATCGCGTCGGAAGCGGCGCTCGGGTGGAAGCCGAGCCTCGCGGCCGCCGTCCGGAGCGCGGGCGAGGCGCCGCGGTCGGCCGTCGGCAGCACGACCTCGCGCGCCGGTCGCTGCGGCTGCAGCACGGCGGCGAGCACGCCGACGAGCACGACGCCGACGACCGCCGCGGCGAGCGCCCACGCCACGACCGGGCGCGCCTGCCGGCCGAGCGGCCGGAAGGCCCACGGCTCGCCCGAGCGCGGCCTCATCCGAGCAGCACGCCGAGATCGTGCACGACGGCGGCCTCGGTCACCTTTGCGTCGTAGAGCACCCGCTCGCGTCCGTGCGAGTCGATCAGGAGCTCGAACGACGAGTGCGACACCGTGCCGTCCGGTCCCGGCGTCGACGCGATGTGGAACGAGCTCCACACCGGGCGGAGCTGCGCGCGCGTCCCGATCAGGTACCGGAACGACGGCACCAGCCGGTGCTCGCGCACGAACCTGTCGACGGCCGCCGGCGTGTCGCGCTTCGGGTCGACGCTGACGGCGAGGACGCGCAGGCCCGCACGGCGCGCGACTGTGGTCTGGAGCACGCTGTTCAGCGTGCCCGCGATTACCGGACACACGTCGGGGCAATGCGTGTAGAGGAAGGTGACGATCACGTAGCGCCCACGCTCGGCGGCGAGGCTGACGCTCGCGCCGGTCTGGTCGCGAAGGGTGAACGAGGGCGCCGGCGACGAGAGCGCCGTCCCGTCGAGCGACGTCCCGCCGCCGCCGCAGCCGCCTGCGAGCAGGGCGACCGCCAGGAAGACGAGTGCCGCCTTCATCGCCGCCGCCGCAGGTAGACGATGCCGGCCGTGAGGAGCGCCGCGCCGGCGGCGGCGCCCGCGATCACGATCCGGTCGCTGCTGGCCGAGGAGCCCCGGCGCGCGCTCACGGCCGGCAACGAGAGCGAGTGCCGCTTCGCGATCGCGCGCACCGCGCGCGTCGCCGCCGTGACGAGCGCCGTCCCGGAGCTCGAGCCGGCCGCCGGGAGGGCGTCGACCGCGGCCTGGTCGGCCGGCGCGGGGCCGTGCCGGTAGACGCCGTAGCCGTTCGGCATCACGACGAGCAGCTCGTGCTTGTACCAGTAGAAGAGCTCCTGGCCGAGGAAGTGCGCGTACACCTGCGGCTTCCGGAAGAGTACGGGAACCGCGCCGAGGTCGATCCTCGACGAGATGACGGCGACGCGGATCTCGAAGCCGGCCTTCTTCGACGCCGCGAGCAGCGCCGCCAGCTCGCTCGCGCTGCTCTCGTCGACGTGCGCGTCGAACGGCAGGAACATCGGCTGTGTGATCAAGTAGTCGCTCGCGGGGTCGCCGTCTCCGCGCGCGGCCGGAACGGCGAGCAGGGCGAGCGCGAGCACGAGAGCGAGCCGCTTCATCCGGTTGCGTGGTCGACGACGAGCGCGCTGAACGGCGGCGCGCTCTTCGGCGCCACGTTGAAGGTCAGGCCCCAGTGGCCGACCATGACGAGCGCCGGCGAGTGCGGTCGCGCGTACACGCCCGGCCGCGTCTCCGTCAGCTGGTACTCCTGGTTGGGCATCTCCATGTCGAGCATCGCGAACGAGAGCGTCACGCTCGCGTTGCGGACCGGCCGGCCGCCGCGGCTGAGCTCGAGCGCGAACGAGTTCGGCGCCGCAGCGCGGTTCGGGTCGACGAGCACACGCAGCGTGTAGCCCGCCTGATGGACGACCGCAGCGACACGGCCCGGCCCGACCTGCTTGAGCGCCCTGCCTTCCTCCGCGAAGGCGGGCGGCGGCGGCGCGAGGCTCGACAGCGTCGCCGCGGCGAAGACGGCGCCGGCGACGATCAGGGCCTCGCCGGTGACGAGACCTCGGAGGAGCCCCGCCGCCGGCGCGGCGAGCTCGCCACCGGCGACGAGTCGCGGCTTCGTGCGCAGGAGGTTGCCGGCCGCGAGCAGCGCCGCCGCGAGCAGCAGGCCGATCTTGATCAGGACGACCTCTCCGTAGGAGGTCTGCCAGAGCGCCGCCCACACCGGGAGGTGCAGCACGCTCGCCCAGATGCCGGTGCCGAGCAGGAGCAGGACCGACCCGAACGCGACGTTCGAGAAGCGCGGCACCGAGACGGCGAGGCCGCTGAGGCGGTGGATCGGCGGCAGCGCGCGCCAGAGCACGAGCAGTCCGAGCAGCCCGCCGATCCAGAGCGAGCCCGAGACGAGGTGCAGCCAGTCGAGGAGGAGCGACAGGTTCCGCGGCGCCGTCTGCGCGGCGTGGCCCGCCACGCCCGGGACCGCGAGCACCGCAGCCGCGGCTGCGAGCGCGCCGCCGGCGGCGACGATCGCCGCGACCGACCGCTGCGGGCGCTGCGGCCTGTCGAGCCAGATCGCCGACCAGGCGGCGGCGCAGAAGAGGGCGAAGCAGATCCACATGTCGACGTAGCCCCGCCCAAACGCCGTCGCCCGCCAGAGCGGGACGAGCGCGCCGAAGTCGAAGAACGAGCGCAGCGAGTCGATCGCCGTCGACTCCTCGACGTACGCCGGCAGCGCGAGCAGGCCGGCCGCCGAGACGAGGACGAAGCCGATCGACACGGCCCGCAGCGTCGTTCCCTCGACGCGGCGGACGACCGGCCGGACGATCAGGAGGCGCAGCACGAGGAGGCCGATCGCCGTCATCGTCGTCAGGAACATCGCCCAGCGCGCGATCAGCAAGGGCGTCGCCGTCGCCGTCGCCGAGATGTGCGGGATCGTGAACTGCGGCGCGGGCCCGGCGTTCGGACCCACGGCGAACGTGAACGCCCCCTGCACCGGGTGCCCGTCGACCGAGATGGCGCGCCAGTAGACGAGGTACCACCCCTCCGGCACCTTTTTCAGCGGTACGAGCAGCGTGTCCGGGTTCGCGGGCGACCGGCGCACCGGCCCGATCGTCTCGGAGCGGGCGTCGACGTCGGTGACCGAGATGATCGCGAACCGCGGCTCGATCGCCTCGTCGAAGGTCAACGCGACAGACGGCGGCGGCGCGTTCAGGGTCACGCTTGCCGCGGGGACGGTCCGGACGAGGTAGGCGTGCGCCGCTGCCGCCGCCGGCAGCGCGAGGACGACCGCGGCGGCGGCGAGCAGTGGGGCGACTCTGCGTACGCTCAGACGAGCTGCCTCCCGCTCCTGCTGACGACGGCGATGCCGCCGAGCAGGACGCCGACGGCGCCGACGGCGAGCGCGACGATCGCGAGCAGCGAGGAGCCGCCGCCGACGGAGCTCACGACCCTGATCGTCGGCGCCGGGTCCTGACCCGTTTCCGGGTCGGCCCAGTTGACGATCGAGCCGTCGGAGTAGGTTTGCTGCACCGGGAACGTGTACGTACCTGCCTTCGCGGGCCGTGCGAGGAACTGGAAGAGCGAGTCCTCCGCGGTCGGCACGTGCCCACCGGTCCAGGTGACGCGGGTGATGACGGCGTCTTCCCCGGATCCGGTCTGCTGCTCCACGCGCCTCCAGCCCGGGCTCGGGACGAACGAGTCGATCGAGAAGTTCTTCGGCAGCGTCAGGACGATCTTCGTCGTGGTCGCGTTCGCCTTCTCGGTCGGGATCGCGAGGCTGTAGAGCTGCAGCTCCCTGGCGAGCGAGATCGCGGGGTTCATGCGTGCATGCGCCGACGCGCCGGCAGCCGCGGCGAGCGCGGCGGCGGCGGCGGCGAGGAATGCGGAACGAAATCTCATCTGCGCTCCTTTCAGGCGACGTGGAGGGTGAAGGGGGCGGTCAGGATCCGGCCGGCGACCTTGCACTGGAGGAAGAGGCGCCAGGTCCCCGGGGCCGGCACCAGCACGCCGACCGTCAGCTTTCCGGGCGACGACGAGGTGCCGGTCACCTTCGCGGGACCGAGGATGCTGGTGCAGCCGGTCGCGCCCGGGGAGCAGACGTGCGTGTGGAAGTAGTCGAGCGATCCCCGGCGGAAGAAGATCGCGTGCGCGAGCGCGCCGAACCAGGGCGTGAACCGCGCCGGCTTTCCGTCCGGCATCGTCACGTGGACGACGACGTCCTGGGCCTCGACCGCGCGCAGGCTCGCCGCGCCGCTGAGCGTGAAGTGGTAGCCGCCGACGTCGTCGACGGTGCTCGTGGCGGGGAGCGGTTGCGGTCTGTACGCGCCTGTCACGCGAAGGCGGGTGAAGAGCTGGAAGTTCGTCTGCTGGCTCGAGGCCGGGTAGACGTCGACGACGACGCGGTACGGTCCGGGCGCGGGGAACGTGACGCTGTCGGTGAGCCTCCCTCCGCGCCCGACCGGAGGATGGTGGTGGATGATGTACGCGAGGTCGTCGCGGACGATGATCAGGTGGATGCCGGTGTGCGGGCCGGGTCCCGTCTTGAGCTTCGTCAGCAGCTCGCCGTTCGGTTGCCGGATCGCGAACGAGACGGTCGTCGGCTTCCCCGGCTGCACCGGACCCGCAGGCCTGAACCCGGCGAGCGAGTAGACGGCGGCCGGCTGCACCCTGAACGTCGACGAGCCGCTTTCGCCGCAGGCGGCGAGCAGCGGCACCGCAAGCGCGACGAGCAGCAGCCGCTTCACGAGCTGCTCCTCGGGAAGAGGAAGGACGCGTGCGGCACGACGTAGCTGCCGAGCTCGACCACGATCTCCGCTCCGGGTCGCAGCGCGATCGCGCGCACCGGCGTCTGCACGCGCCGCCCGTCGACGTAGGCGCGCACGGGCGAGCGCGACCGGAACGAGAGGAGCCGGTGGGCGCCGAGCGGCTGGCGCCAGACGCGAAACAGGTCACCGAGCGAGAGCTGATTGCGCATCAGCTCCACGATCCCGGTCGGGGTGCGCGTGCGCACCGGGTCGGAGCACGCGCCGATCCCGGCCGGGATCACGATCGCGCGACCGCGCGCGAACAGCTCGAGATGGACGCGCGCGACCGGGTGGTCGGCGCAGGCGACGAGCGGGCGGCCCGCCGCCGGCCGGTAGGCGGCTCCGGGGCCGATCGGGGTCGGCGTCAGCGCGGCGGCGGCGAGCAGCGCGATCATCGTCGCGGCCTCGGCACCTCGTCGAAGTCGGCGAGGAAGCTGAGGGCTGCTGCTGTCGCGCCGCCGACGAGCGCGACCCCGCAGGCGAGTCGCGCCGTCGTCGCGGGCAGCATCGAGATGACGACGCCGTGCCAGAAGACGGGCAGCGAGGCGATGCTCGCGGCCGCGGCGATCGCGCCGACGACGCCGGCCGCGTGCACGCGCCGCCGGCCGTGCAGGCGGACGAGCACGGCGGCGAGCACCGCGCCGACGACGATACCGCCGGCGATCTGGAGCCAGGCGACGCGGCCGTTCGGGGCGTCGCGGGCTGCGAACGTCGTCACGGCGATGAGCGCGGCGAGCCCAGCCGCCGTGCCGAGCCCGATCGTCAGGTGCGACCGCCACCCACGGCGGAAGGCGGCGACCGCCGCGGCCGCCGTGGCCAGGGCTGCCGCCGCGGCGAGCCACGGCCAGATCGCCGGCCGGCGGATTCGCCAGAACGTGCCGTCGATCGTGGCGGCCCTGCCGTCGACGGTGATCGGAATCGAGAACCCTCCGGCGGGACCCGGCCGGGTAACCGGCGGCGGCGCGAGCCGGTGGTCGTGCCAGGCGACCGAGGTGCCGTCGCTCAGGCGACGCCAGCCGGAGCCGAGCTTGCCGACCAGCCGGTCGGAGGCCGCGGTGGGGGAAGCCGCGTTGACGAGAACGCCGTCGGGGCCGATCCGCAGCACGGGCTCGCCGAGGAGCCCGCGCACGACGACGCGGTGGCCGCCGCGGACGGAGAGCTCGAGCGAGCGGTCGCCGTCCAGCACGCGCACGTGCACGCCGGGCGCGGACGTGGTCACGCGCAGGCGGTAGTCGAGCGCCACGGTCGGCGAGCGGCCGTGGGCCGCCGCCTGCGCCGGCAGCGCCAGCGCGACGAGGGCAGCGGCAGCAAGACGGTGCGCTAGACGGCCGTGAACTGGAATCTCGCCTTCTCCCCCCGACGACGACGACGACGACGACCGTCAGCTCGTAGGCATGTCCCGGCGCCGGCCGCACGTTGCTGCCGTCGTGATCTGGGGCGCCGCGTTCGCCGCTGCCGCGCCGCAGTCGCTGTGGCGAGGGCGACGGCAGCGGCGCCGAGGAGTGCGCGTCCGCGCATCCGTGGCTCCTTTCGTCGAGATTGCGTGCCGGACCGCGCTAGGCGGCAGGCGGCGCGCGTCCGGCGGCCGCACCGGCGAGCGGCGGGCGCAGCGGGAGCGTGACGGCCCGCAGCGTCGCGAGGCGCGGCGGCGGGCCGAAGAGGAGGCGGCCCGGCGCGGAGGCGACCAGTAGCCGGCCGACGTGGAGCAGAGCGGCGATCGCGGCGCCGAGCAGGAGCGCGAGCGGCACGGCCCACCAGCCGCCGTGCCCGAAGACGCCGGCGAAGCCGGCGGGATGGCCCGCTGCGTACAGGCCCTCGAGCAGCTCCTGGAGGACGTAGATCGCGAGCAGCGCGCAGGACGAGAGCGCCCAGAGCCCGAGTGAGGAGCGTCGCCGGAGCTCGTCGCGGCCCCGCGTGAGCCGGAGCAGGAACGAGCCGGCGCCGAGCGCGAGCAGGAGCACGAGCCACGGCGCGAGCGAGGTCATGTAGGCATGCCCCTGGGCCGCGAGGGCCGAGCCGGCGCGCGACCCGTAGCCGAGCGAATAGCGAACCTGGTGCAGCGCGAACGCCGCCGCCGGGATCAGGACGAGCCCCCGACCCTGGACTGCGGAACGAAGGCGCCGGTGCGCCACCCGGCCATCGTACCCCCAGGAGGACGGACGACGACGGTTGCGGCGCCGCGGCCGCGCTGGCGGTCGCATACCCTTACGGGCGCATACCCTACGGGGGTATGCTGCGGACGTGAGCCGCACCGGCCAGCGCAGCTACGGCTACCACGCGGACAAGGACTCGCTCGTCGCCCGGCTGCGTCGCATCGAGGGTCAGGTACGCGGTGTCGCGCGGATGGTCGACGAGGACCGCTACTGCATCGACATCCTCACCCAGGTCTCGGCGGTGACCACCGCGCTCGAGGCAGTCGCGCTCAAGGTGCTGGACGCCCACGTCAAGCACTGTGTCGCCGACGCGCTCGCGTCACGCGACACGCGCGAGGCCGGCGCCAAGACCGAGGAGCTGCTCGCGGCGGTTCAGCGTCTCGTCAGAGCCCGCTAGAGATGCCGACCGCCGTCGCCGTCGGTCACGAAGTCGTGCGAGCGCTCTCGTTCGCCGGCGGGATGGCGTGGGAGATCCTCTGGGCGCTGATCCTCGGCTTCGCGCTGTCGGCCGTCGTGCAGGCGGTCGTCTCGAAGCGCGAGCTGCGCCGGCTGCTTCCCGACGACTCGCCGAAGACGATCGCGGTCGCCAGCGCCCTCGGCGCCGCCTCGTCGAGCTGCTCCTACGCGGCGGTCGCGCTCGCACGCTCGCTGTTCCGCAAGGGCGCGGACTTCACGGCGGCGATGGCGTTCGAGATCGCGTCGACGAACCTCGTGCTCGAGCTCGGCATCGTCATGGCGCTGCTCCTCGGCTGGGAGTTCGTCGTCGGCGAGTTCGTCGGCGGCCCGCTGATGATCGCGCTCGTGACGATCGCGTTCCGCCTCTTCCTCACCCGGCGCCTCGTCGACGAGGCGCGCGCCGAAGCGGAGCGGGGCCGGCTCGGCTCGATGGAGGGACACGCCGAGATGGACATGTCGGTTGGGCCGGGGGTGAGCTGGTGGCGGCGTCTGCGCACGCCGGCGGGGTTCACCGCGACCGCGAACTACTTCGTGATGGACTGGGCAGCGATCGCGCGCGACATCGTCGCCGGCCTGCTGATCGCCGGCGCGCTCGCCGCCTGGGTGCCGGAGTCCGCCTGGCGCGGCCTCTTCCTGGCGCACCACGAGACGCTCGCGAAGCTCTGGGGGCCGGTGATCGGGCCGGCGGTGGCGATCGTCAGCTTCGTGTGCTCGATCGGCAACGTCCCGCTCGCCGCGGTGCTCTGGAACGGCGGCATCAGCTTCGGCGGCGTCCTCGCGTTCATCTTCGCCGACCTGATCATCCTCCCGATCCTGGACATCTACCGCCGCTACTACGGCTGGAAGACGGCCGGCTTCCTCTTCGTCACCTTCTACGCGACGATGGCGCTCGCCGGGCTCGCGGTCGAGTTCCTGTTCGAGGGGCTCGGGATCGAGCGCACCGCGCGGAACGCGAAGGTCGAGACGGCACGCGTCACCCTCGATTACACGACGTACCTGAACGTCGTCTTCCTCGCCGTGGCCGCCGTCCTCCTCTGGCGCTACTTCCGTCGCGGCGGCGGCCTCGCGATGCTGCGGAAGATGAACACGCCGCTGGGCGGCGACGACCACCAGGCCCACGAGCATCCCGTGCACGTCGAGTAGGGTTCGCACGTGGTTCTCGACCGAACCGTTGCCGACATCGCGCGGTTCGCCATCGGCTTCGATCACCGCGATCGAGTGAGGGTGCGCGAGCTGTGGGAGCGAATCTTCGACGAGGATCGGTGGTCCGAGGGCGAGCTCGTGCGCGAGTTCGAGCGCGCGTGGGAGAGATGGAACGGGCTGCCGGCGGTCGCCTTCTCGAACTGGTCGGGCGCGGCGCTCGCGGTCCTCGAGTTCGTCGGCGTGCGCGACGAGCTCGTGCTCTGTCCCTCGAACACGTTCATGGCCGTCCCGCTGACCGTGCTGCACGCCGGCGGCGAGGTCGCGTTCGTCGACTGCAATCGGGAAGACCTCTGCATGTCGTTTGCAGACTTCGAGGCGAAGGCGGAGACTCTGAAGCCGCGGGCAGCCTTCCTCGTACACATCGGCGGCCACCTGGCGTTCGACAGCGACCGGATCGCGGCGTACTGCCGCGAGCACGGCATCTTCCTGATCGAGGACTGCGCGCACGCGCACGGCGCCGAGTGGAACGAGCGACGCGCGGGCTCCTGGGGCGACGCCGGCGTCTGGTCGTTCACGGCGACGAAGACGATATCGACCGGCGAAGGCGGCATGGTCGTCACGCGCCATCCGGAGCTGATCGAGTATGCGCGCGCGTTCCGCAACTACGGCAAGCCCGACTACGCGGTGCGCGGTCTCAACTTCCGCATGAACGAGTTCACGGCCGCGCTCGGGGTCGTGCAGACGGAGCGGCTGGACGAGATCGTCGCGTGGAAGAACGCCCAGGCCCGGGAGCAGCTCGATCCCCTCTACCCGAACCGCGTCGTCCTGCCGCCCGGGATGACGTCCGGTCACTACAAGTACATCGTCTTCGACCCGATCGCCCGCTCGACCGGGAAGGTCTACGACGAGCCGTGCCACCGCCTGCTCGGGCACGCCGTCGAGCTGCCGAACACGGACTGGGTAGCGCAGAACCACTGGTGCGTGCCGCTCTACTACCGGCCCGTCGACGGATGAGGGTGCTCGTCACCGGCGGGTCGGGCTTCATCGGCTCGCATGTGATCGACCGGCTGGGCGCGCACGGGCACGAGGCGCGCAACCTCGACCTCCAGCCGTCGCCGTACGGCGGCGTCGACACGGTCATCGGCGACCTCCTCGACGGCGACGCCGTCCGTCGCGCGCTCGACGGTTGCGACGCCGTCGTCCATCTCGCCGCCGTCGCCGACGTCAACGACGTCGTCGCCGACCCCCGCCGTGCCGAGACGATCAACAGGTACGGGACGAGCGTGCTGCTCGAGGCTGCGCGGCGTGAAGGGACGCCGCGCGTCCTGTACGGCAGCACGGTCTGGGTGTACGGAGACGGCGCACCGGGGCAGACGCTCGACGAGGACGCGCCGCTGCCGCCGCCTCAGCACCTCTACACGGCGACGAAGCTCGCCGGCGAGCTGCTGTGCGCGACCTACGGCGTCGAGCACACGATCCTTCGCTTCGGCATCCCGTACGGGCCGCGGGCGCGGGCGACGACCATCGTCGCCGCGTTCGTGGCGCGCGCACGCGCCGGTAGCCCGCTGACGATCGCCGGCGATGGGCGGCAGTCGCGGCGGTTCGTCTACGTCGACGACCTCGCCGACGGCGTCGTCGCAGCGCTCGCCCCGGTCGCCGCGGGGCGGACGTACAACCTGGTCGGCAACGAGAGCGTGACCGTGCGCGAGGTCGCCGACACGGTGCGGGAGCTCGTCGCCGACGTTCCCGTCGTCCACGTCGAGGCTCGCCCCGGCGACCTGCACGGCGCCGCGATCTCGGGTGACCGTGCGGCCCGCGAGCTCGGCTGGCGAGCGAGGACGGAGTTCCGCACCGGTGTCGCCCGCTACGTCGAGTGGGTGACGGCGCAGCAGCCGACCCCGAGCGCCGCGACCGCGTCGAGAATCGACGGCAGGGCGGCGGCCGTGTTGCGCCAGGCGCCCGGGGAGCTGTAGTGGTCGGCGTCGTGGAGGACGACGACGTCTCCCGGCGCGAGCGACGCGCAGGCGAGCGCGCTGATCGACGGCCCCGTCGCGTCGGGGCGCCAGTCCTTTCCCCACCGCGTCCAGAGCAGCGGCGTTAGCCGACGCCGCCGCACGACGGCGAGCGCGGGCAGGCTGAAGATCCCGTACGGTGGCCGGTAGACGGCCGGGGCGCGGCCGGTGGCCTCGCCGATTGCGGCGACCGCCCGGTCGAGGTCGGCCGCGAAGCCGCTCGGCGAGCGGCGGAGCAGCAGCCGGTGCCGGTAGCCGTGCACCGCGACCTCGTGTCCGGCCGAGGCGATCTCCGCAGCGAGCGACGGGAAGCGGTCGACCTGCTCGCCGACGAGGAAGAACGTCGCCTTCGCGTCCCTGCTGGCAAGGAGCTCGAGCACGGCCGGCGTCCCCTGCGGGTGCGGCCCGTCGTCGAATGTGAGCGCGACGCCGCGGTCGTGCGGCAGGCGCAGCCGGATGCCGAATGGGCGCGCGAAGGCGGGCACGACTGCCGCCGGCGCGGGTGCCGACCAGGCCGCCGCGCCGGCGAGCCCGTACAGGACGCCGCGCACCGAGGACTAGCCGACGCGGGCGCGCGACGCCGCCTCGTCCTGAAGGAGCGACGCGAGCTCCGGAGTCTGCGGCGCGTCCCGGTACGGCTGCTCGTCGGCGACGTCCGTCTCGTGGTAGACGCTCTCGGCATTGACCGCCCAGATGTCGTGCGTGGCGCCGGCGAGCAGGTTGTCGACCGCGCGCATCGCCGTCAGCATCGAGTGGTCGGAGTTGTTGTAGCGGTGCAGGCCGTTGCGGCCGACCTGCTGCAGGTTCGAGATCCCCTCGAGCCAGCCGCGGATCGTCAGCACGCGCGCCGCGTACTCGCTGTCGTAGATCGGGTATGCCTTCGGGACGCGAATCGCGAAGCCGCGCTCGACGCTCGAGCGCCTCGCGAGCCCGAGGCGGTCGAGCTCGTCGGCGGCGAGCTCGACGAGCGCGTCGTCGCCCATCGTCCAGAGGTCGTCGCCGGCGAAGCAGAAGTACTCGAGTCCGACGCACGCCTTGTCGGGATCGGGAACCATCCAGGGCGACCAGGAGCGGTAGTTCTGGATGCGCCCGACGCGCACCGCCGGCTCGTGGATGTAGATCCAGTTGTCCGGGAAGAGGTCGGCGCCGTCGACGACGAGCGCGACCGTGAGGAAGTCGCGGTAGCGGAGGCCGAGCGCTGCGGCGAGCACGTCCGCCGGCACCGCCGGCGTCGTCATCCGCACCACCTCGCGCAGCGGCAGCGACGAGATCACGGCGGCCGGCAACCGGTACGTCTCGCCGGCCGCCTCGATCGCGGCGATCCGCCCGCCGGCGACGCGGATCCCCTCGACCGGCGCGGACAGCCGCACCTCGCCGCCCTCGGCCTCGATCGCCTCCGTCATCGCCTCCCACATCTGGCCGGGGCCGTAGCGGGGGTAGTTGAACTCGGAGATGAGGCTCTTCACCTTGTTGCCCTTGTTGCCGAAGAACGCCGCCTTCGCCGCGGAGAAGAACGACAGCCCCTTGATCCGCTGCGCCGCCCACTCGGCGCGGATCTCGGTCGTCGGCACGCCCCACAGCTTCTCGGTGTAGCTCTTGAAGAAGAGCTCGAACAGTCGCCGGCCGAAGCGGTTCGAGACCCAGTCCTCGAGCGACTCCTCGGTGCGATGGGGGGTCAGCGCCGCCTTCGCGTACGACGCGAGGCAGCGGGCGAGCTCGACCGGCCCGAGCTTGCGGATCACGTCACCCCCGCGCAGCGGGTAGTCGAGGAAGCGGTTGTTCCAGTAGATGCGCGACATGCGCGGGCGGAGCAGGAGCTCGTCCCCCAGGATCTCGTGCCAGAGGATGTCGACTTCGATCGACTTCGTGAAGAAGCGATGGCCGCCGAGGTCGAAGCGGTAGCCCTCGATCTCGACCGTCTTCGCGAGACCGCCGACCTGGTCCTCGGCCTCGAGCACGATCACCGACCGCCCCGCCTTCGCGAGCAGGTATGCCGCCGTCAGGCCCGCCGGGCCACCGCCGAGGACGAGCACCGTGCCGTGTCCGTTGCTGTCGATCGTCATCAGAGGATCGGCGCCGCCCGCCGCCGGGGATGCTAACGCCCGTGCGAACGCAGGCGCTGGCGGATCGCGACGCAGACGGCTAGCGGCGGACGTAGACGACCGCCTGAAGCGGCTTGAAGAAGTTCCGCTTGAGCAGGATCTCGTCGGTGTGGATCCAGGCGAGCCGGCGGAAGCGCCGGTCGTGAGCGATCGCTCGCGTCCAGATCTGCGACGTGACGTAGACGAGCCGCGTCCAGCGGGCCTGCCAGGCGCGGTAGTCGCGGAAGACGGGCGAGACGAGGACGAGGTGCTGTCCCGGCTTGATCGACGCGAGCACCGGCGCCAGGTCGGCTCGGAGCGTCACGGCGCGCAGGCGGGGGAGCGCATCCGCCCAGTCCATCACCTGCGGGTCGCCGTCGAAGCCGAGCGTCGTCGCCCAGCGGTAGCCCGGACCGAGGTAGTAGCGGAGCACCGGCACCTGCTCCGGATGCGTCGAGAGGACGAGGTCGCCGGGTTGAACGAGCGGCGCGACCCCGTGCATGATCTGGCGCGCGTTCTCCTTGTTGTCGCGCAGCCCCGGATTCGCCCAGAAGAGCAGGACGACCGCGAGTCCGGCGAGACCGAGCCGCCCGGCGCGCACGAAGCCGGCACCGGCGAGGACGAGCACCGGCGCCGCGACGATCGCGAGGTAGCGTGCGGCCCACGCGGGCGAGAACTCGGACGCGAGCCAGGCGGCGACGATCGCCGAGCCGCCGACCCAGGCGAGGGCGGCAACTGTGCGGCGGTCGGAATCGTTGCCGGCGCGGACGACGACGACGAGCCCGGCGCCAGCGGCGAGCGCGAACGCGACCAGCGGCCCGTCACCTGCGAGCACGGCGCCGGGCGCGAGCGCCAGTGCGTAGAAGCCCGGAACCATCGCCCACGGCGCGCCGGTGTGCGTGCTCTGGTAGGCGAGCGTCGGCAGCCACGGCGCGTACAGCGCGGCGGTGATCGCCGCGGCGACGGCCGCGCCGCGCCAGCGGTCGCGCGCGGCGGCGACCGTCGCGACTGCGAGCCCGAGCGCGAGGAACAGGCCCCAGTTGTGGGTGTACAGCAGCGCTGCGAGCGAGACGCCGAGCACCGGGACGAACGGCCGTCTGCCGTGCACGACGCCGTGGACGTAGGCGCCCACGACGACGAACGAGAGCGCGGCGACGAGCGCGTACATCCGCGTCTCCTGGGCGTAGTAGGAGAGGAACGGGTCGAACGCGGCGAGCAGCGCGCAGACCCAGCCGCTGAGCGCGCCGAACAACGAGCGGCCGACCCAGTACGCGAGCGGGACGCACGCGAGCGCGGCGATCAGGGAGAGCGCGTGCGTCGCCCGCTCGCCGTCGCCGAACCAGCCGATCCAGACGTGCAGAAGCAGGTAGTAGAGCGGCGGCGAGCCGTCCTCGCGCAGCAGGTGCGGGATCGACGTGAACGGATGGTGCGCGATCCCGACCGAGAGGCCCTCGTCGATCCAGAAGGCGGCGCCGAGGACGCGCGTCCGGACCCAGAGCGAGACCGCGGTCAGCGCGAGCAGCGCCGTCGCGGTCTGCCAGCGGGCGAGGTCGGCGACGTCGAGGCGGAGGTCGCGGACCCGCTCGAGCGCTCCCGTCACCGAGGCCACGCCGCGACCTTATCTAGCCGGAGCCGAACGTCTCGCGTCTGACCGGCTGGAGGCTCGAGACGGCCCGGTGCCCGTTGATCGTGTAGACGACGTCGATCGAGTCGTGCTTGCGGTACGTGCCCGCGATGCCCAGGAAGAGCAGCGCCCAGCGCCACCAGCCGAGCTTCCCCTCCTGCGCGAACTCGCGGTCGAAGATCAGCGTCGACCCCACCACCTCGTAGTCGCGGCCCTCGACCTGCGGCACGCCGTTGACGAAGATCTCGAACGGCGGTTGCACGTGCGGCGGCAGCTCGACGTGTGTCCGCTCCATGTGGCGCTATACGATGCCAAGCGATGGGACTCTGGGCTCGGGCGACGGCCGCGGCGGCCGTAGCCGGAACGGCGCTGGCAGTCGTCTCCGGGGCGGCCGGCTGGGGCACGGCCCACCGGCTGCTCGCCGCTCTCGCCCTGCCGCCGCTCGTCGCGCTCGCGGTGCTCGCGTGGACGTCGGCGCGGCGGCTGCTTCCGGCCTCGCTCGTCGCGCTCGCGCTGTTCGGAGCCGCGGCGCTCGTGACGGGGCCGAGCCTCCACCTCGGCAGCGCGGCGGCGTCGTTCGCGGCGACCAGCGTGCTCGCGCTGCGGGTCTTCCGCTCGCCGGTCGTCGCCGGCGGCGCGCTTCGCGACTACGTCACGCTGACGAAGCCGCGGGTGATGTCGTTGCTGCTCCTCACGGGCGGCGCCGGCGCATTCGTCGGCGCCGGCGGAGTGCCGGCGGCGGGAACGTTCGCCGTCACGATCGCCGGACTCGCGCTCGCCTGCGGCGGCGCGGCCGCGCTCAACCACTACCTCGATCGCGACATCGACCCGCTGATGGGGGCGCGGACGGCACGTCGGCCGGTCGCGTCGGGGCGGCTCGAGCCCGAGCTCGCGCTCGAGTTCGGCGTCGCGCTCTCGGCGGTCTCGTTCGTGCTCCTGGACGCGCTCGTCAACCTGCCGACGGCGCTGCTCGCGCTCGCAGGCAACCTCTTCTACGTCTTCGTCTACACGCGCTGGCTGAAGCGCACGACGCCGCAGAACATCGTCGTCGGCGGCGCGGCGGGCGCGGTGCCGCCGCTCGTCGGCTACGCAAGCGCGTCCGGCCACCTCGGCTGGGCGGCGCTCGTCATGTTCGGCATCGTGTTCCTGTGGACGCCGCCGCATTTCTGGGCGCTGGCGCTGATGATCAAGGAGCACTACGCGCGCGCGCGCGTGCCGATGTTGCCGGTCGTTCGCGGCGACCGGGAGACGGCCCGGCAGATCGTCGTCTACTCGGCGGTGCTGGTCGCGGGGACGCTCGTGCCGGCGGTCTTCGGGGTCTTCGGGCTCGTCTACGCGGCCGTCGCGCTCGCGCTGGGCGTGCCGCTCCTGTGGTGGTCGGTCGCACTCTGCCGCGACCTGAGCCGGCGGCGCGCGGCGTTGCTCTTCCACTACTCGCTGCTCTACCTCGCGCTTCTCTTCGCCGCGATGGCGATCGACGTCGCCGTCTAGCTGCAGCCGAAGATTGACGCTCGCGAACGCGGGAGTCGGCTCGCCCTGCTGTTCTCGCTGCTCCAGCTCGCCCGCTGGTGGTGCCGGTGGGTAGGCGGCCGGCTCGAAGTCGCTCAAGGCCTGACCGTCCGCTGCCGACAACCGGAGGGTGGCTCGCCTCGCTCTGGCCGCGTTTGCCCTCTCGCTCGCGCTCGCGCCAGCCGCGAGCACCCGGGCGACCGGCGTCGCCCCCGGCGCGCCGCAGCAGCTGCGCGCGTTCCTGCTCCGCGCGGACGAGCCGGTCGCGCACCAGTATCCGCGCACGCCCGCGTTCACGTGGACGCCGGTCGCGGAGCGCGGCGGGCATTACCAGTTCGAGCTCTCGACCTCGCCGCAGTTCGACGACGGCTCGCTGGTCTACAAGGACAACAACGTGCCCGTTCCGGTCGTCACCGTCCCGCGGGAGCTCCCGTGGATGACGGGCGACCCGTATGCGCTCTGGGCGCACGTGCGGTGGATCTCGAGCGACGCGAGCAGCGCGACCCGCTGGAGCAAGCCCTTCGGCTTCAACATGCAGTGGGACGCGAGCGACGTCCCGCGCCAGCTCCCCGCTCCCGTCGGCCTCATTCGCTGGGCGCCGATCGACGGTGCGACCGAGTACCAGGTCCTCTACCTCGACCTGCACCCGCTGAAAGCGTTCGAGACGACGACGAACGTCGCCGACGAGCGCGAGTACTTCACCTTCCATTCGGCGTTCGGGTTCAGCGCGACCATCCACTGGCGGGTGCGGGCGGTCCGCGACGTGGCCAGTCTCGGTGCGCCGTCGAACGGGCTGCCCGCCGTCTCGTACGGACCGTGGAGCCCGATCTTCACGACGACGAATACGCCGCCGGCGAGCGGCGCCGTCGCGCCGACCGCGACCGTCTCGGATAAGTGGGAGAAGGCGACCGGCAAGGCGCTGGGCTTCGATCTGACGCCGGGCTTCGCCTGGCAGGCCTCGGCCCCGGTGATCACCGACGGCGTCGACCCCGGCTCGCCGCTCTACCGCGTCTACATCGCCACCGACCGGAACTGCGTCAACCGTGTCTTCACCGGCTCGATCGTCGGGTCGCCCGCGTTCGCGCCCCGCGTGTCTGGTGGCCCGATCGCGCTCCCGGCGGACACCGCGGCGCTCGCGACCGCGAAGGCGGGGAAGTACCCCGGGGCAGGGACGG
Source organism: Gaiellaceae bacterium (assembly GCA_035651195.1). Taxonomy (GTDB): domain Bacteria; phylum Actinomycetota; class Thermoleophilia; order Gaiellales; family Gaiellaceae; genus PALSA-600. Next base: position 18,079 of record DASRGD010000076.1, read on the forward strand.
AAGGAACGGCGCTCGACGCGGTGGGCGACAAGGTGACGCCGAACGAGGCTGCAACCGGCGGAGCCTCGGGTAGCCCGGCTAGCTCGGGCGGCTCGAGCGCGGGAAACACCGGGTCGAGCTCGTCGTCGTCCGGGTCTGCGGGCGGCGGCGGCCCCGTCGCTCCCGCCGGTCCGTCGCCCGTCGAGCTGTGGGACTCGGGCTGGCCGAGCGGACGCTACTACTGGACGGTCGTCCCGGTGACCGTGTACGAGACGGCGACCCCGGATCCGACGCAGCAGAACCCGGTCGTTCCGATCGGCTACCAGGACACGGCCGTGCCGCAGGACGCCTGCCAGGCCGGCGACCTGATGAGCTTCGGCAAGGTCACGCCGCCGGTCGTCACCTCGAGCGGGCGGCCGTTCGTCTCCGGGGTCTCGCCGAGCAGCCGCTACGTCGCCTCGGCCGGAGCGCACCCCGCCGTCTCGAGCCTGCCGCTCGTCGCCTGGGAGCCGGCCGTCGGCGCCACGAAGTACCAGATCGAGCTCTCGCGGTCGCTCTACCCCTGGCACCCGGTCAAGAAGTTCGGCACGCCGGCGACGTCGACGATCCTCCCGCTCTCGCCGATGGACACCGGCGTCTGGTACTACCGCGTCCGCGGCGTGAACACCGCGCTCCCGATCGGCGCGCAGCGGATGGCCTGGTCGGAGCCGGTGCGCATCCGGATCACCGGGAAGCGCTTCGCAGTCGTCAAGTAGCGTGCTCGGGCCGTGGAGGCCTTCGCAGACGTCCGACCGTCTCCAGTCGGCGACGCAGACGGGCGCACGGGCGCAGCCGGTGCGCGCTGAGGGCGGCGTCCCGAGCGGCGCCTCGGGCCCGGACCTCGCGTTCGCCCACGAGCTGGCCGACGCCGCCGACGCGATCACGCTCGCGCGCTTTCGTGCGCTCGACCTGCAGGTCGAGACGAAGCCCGACCTGACGCCGGTGTCGGAGGCCGACCGCGACGCGGAGGCCGCGATCCGGGCGCTGGTCGCGGCGCGTCGTCCCGGCGAGGGCGTGGCCGGGGAGGAGCTCGGTGACGACGTTCGCGAGGTCCGCTGGATCGTCGACCCGATCGACGGGACGCGGAACTACGTGCGCGGGGTGCCGGTGTGGGCGACGCTGCTCGCGCTCGAGCGCGCGGGTCAGGTCGAGGTCGCGTTGGTCTCGGCCCCGGCGCTCGGGCGCCGCTGGTGGGCGTCGCGCGGGGGTGGGGCGTGGTCGGCCGGTCGCCGTCTCGCGGTCTCGCGGGTCGCGCGGCTCGAGGAGAGCGTCGTCTCGACGACCTCGGCGGTCGCGATGCCGGCCGGGTGGTCGCGGCTCGCGGCGCGCGCCTGGACCGACCGTGCGTTCGGCGACTTCTGGCAGCACTGCCTCGTCGCGGAGGGCGCCGTCGACGTCGCCACCGACGCGTCGCTCGCCCTGTGGGACTACGCCGCTGTGCGGCTCCTGGTCGAGGAAGCGGGCGGCCGCTGCACGACCTTCGAGGGCGACGCCCCGCGGCCCGGCGGATCCTTCGTGTGCACGAACGCGCGCCTCCACGACGAGGTCGTCGCGCTCCTCAGCGCCCCCGCCGGCTCTGAGACTTCTCGGACCGGTCTCTGAGACGGCGTTTGCGCGGATCCCGTTCCTCGACGAACTCGCGGAGCCGCCTTCGCGCGAGGGCGGTAGACGTCCCGAAGAGCGCGAGAAGCTCACCCTCGTCGATCAGTGGATCGGGCGGGACGACGCCGATCGCGGCTCCGTAGCTGCACCACGGATATTCCTCCGGTCGCGTCGCGAGGTTGACTCGAGGGGCGTTCCACGCGATGTAGCGGTTCAGCTCGAGTAGGTGGTTGTCACTCTCGACGAGCACGTCGTGGAAGCGGCGCTGCCAGAGCGCACCGCGGCGGCCGTACTTCGAGTTGAAGCTGCGGGCGTAGGCGCTGTTGAGGTGCTGGAAACCGCTGCTGAGGGTGCATTTCTCGAGGCGAATCAGCAGGTGGTAATGCGTGCCCATGAGCGAGTAGGCGAAGCACGTCCACGAGCTGCGGCGAAGTTCACGAGCGAGCAGGACGAGAAAGCCTTGACGGTCCTCGTCGTCGCGAAAGAGTCGGCAGCCGTCGACTGCATTCGCCGTCACGTGGTATGCGTAACCGGGAGCCTCGACTCGAATTGGAAACGGCACGTCGCCCACGATGCTGGTCGTTCGAAGCGAACGCCAGCCACTGCGGAAACTTGTGACGCTCTTTTGACTCCACGCGGCCTGTCTCTGAGACATCTCTGAGACGTCTCAGAGCCCGCGGTTGGGGCGCGGTTACGCCGCGGCGACTGCCTCTTCGTAGATGCGGTCGCGGCCGAAGCGGTCGAGCTCGTCGCTCAGCAGGTCGCTGGCGCTCGGACGCTCATCGCCCGGCGGCGTGAGTTGCTCGCCGCCGAGCTTGACGGCGAGCTCGTCGGCCTCGGCAACCGGCCGGATCGTCCGGTTGAGCCGGGCCGTCAGCCAGCCGCGCAGCAGCGCCGCCTCGGCGGGCGGGCCGGCGATCCGTACCTCCTGGTCGGCGATCTCGGGCCAGCGGCGTGCGAGCCTCGCACGCCACGGCAGCAGCCGCGCCCAGACGATGTCGGAGACGGCGGCGCGGCCGAACGCCTTCCGCAACTCGTCGTAGCGGAGCTCCTCCCACTCGGACGAGTCGACGACGACGCGATCGGCGAGGTCGACGAGCTGCTCCCACGGCGGCTCGCCGAACGGCGGCTCGCCGCGCCAGCGGCAGAAGACGGGCAGGTCGGAGATCAACAGCGGCAGCACGATCGAGGCCGGCGCCTGCACGCGATTGCCGCGCAGCCGCAGCTCGATCACCTCGCTGCAGACGTGTCGCTCGCCGGCGCGGAAGCAGCGGAGCGCGACCTCTGCGTCGATCCCGTTCGGCTCGTCCGGAAGCGGCACGAGCAGGAGCGTCCGTGAGGGATGCCGCTCGGCGAGGCCGGCGAGCGTCTGCTCCGCCGCATCGAGCCAGCGCGGCGGCACCCAGGCGCAGTGCGTCATCACGCTCGTGCGCATGTTCGCCCCGCCGGTCAGGGTCGACGTCGCGCGCAGGCGCGAGAGCTCGTACTCGATCTCGGCGACGGACGTGTCCTCGCCGCTCCACTCGTCGACCAGCGGCTGCGCGATCAGTGACGCCTCCAAGATCTGCCGTCGCGGTGGATCAGGTCGTCCGCGGACGGCGGACCCCACGTTCCGGCGGCGTAGTTCGGGAACGCCGGCCGGTCGCGTTGCCACGGCGCCGCGACCGCGTCGACGAGCGCCCACTGCTCCTCGATCTCGTCCGCGCGCGTGAACAGCGTCGCGTCGCCGAGCATCGCGTCGAGGATCAACCGCTCGTATGCCTCCGGCAGCCCCTCGCGGAAGGCCGAGCCGTAGAGGAAGTCCATGTGCACGGTGCGGATCGAGAGCCCGAGCCCCGGCACCTTGGCGCCGATCGCCAGCGACATCCCCTCGTTCGGCTGCACGTGGATCAGGAGCACGTTCGGGCGCAGCGCCTCGGCGGCCACCTCGGCGAACGGCGGGTGCGGTGCGCGCTTGAACTGGATCGCGATCGTCGTCTCGCGGCGCGGAAGCCGCTTGCCGGTGCGCACGTAGAACGGCGTGTCGGCCCAACGCCAGTTGTCGACGTAGAGCTTCGCCGCCACGTACGTCTCGGTTGCGGAGTCGCGGGCGACGCCGTCCTCCTCGCGGTAGCCGGGCACCTCCTCGCCCTCGACGAAGCCGCGACCGTACTGCCCGCGCACGACCGACTTCGGGCCGGGCGTGTGCAGCGAGCGCAGCACTTTCACCTTCTCGTTTCGCACCGACTCGGACGTGAAGTCGATCGGCGGCTCCATCGCCGTCAGCGCCACGAGCTGCAAGAGATGGTTCTGGAACACGTCCCGCAACGCGCCCGCGTGCTCGTAGAACGCGGCGCGGTTCTCGATCCCGAGCGATTCGGCGACCGTGATCTGCACGTGGTCGATGAACTGCCGGTTCCAGATCGGCTCGAAGATCCCGTTCGCGAACCGGAGCGCGAGCATGTTCTGCACGGTCTCCTTGCCGAGGTAGTGGTCGATGCGGAACACCTCACGCTCGGAGAACCGCTCGCCGATCAGCTCGTTCAGCGCGCGCGCCGAGGCGAGGTTGTTCCCGAACGGCTTCTCGATGATCAGCCGCACCCAGCCCTTGCCGGTGCGACGGTCGGCGACCTCGCGGACGAGCGGGCCGATCGCGCTCGGCGGCACGGCGAAGTAGTAGAGGCGGTTGCCCTCGGTGCCGCGCTCGCGGTCGAGCTCGCCGAGCAGCCGGCCGAGCCGGTCCTCGGCCCGGTCATCCGCGGCCTCGAGCGGCGAGTAGCGCATCCCGCCCGCGAGCTCGTCCCAGACGTCCTGCCGGAAGTCGTCGCGTGCGTGCTCCCGCACGGCCTCCCTCATGCGACCGCGGAACTCCTCGTCGGAGAGGTCGCTGCGGGCGGCGCCGACGACCGCGAACCGCTCCGGCAGCAGATGCCGGTAGGCGAGCGAGTAGAGCGCCGGCATCAGCTTGCGCTGGGTCAGATCGCCCGAGGCGCCGAAGATGACGACCGCGCACGGCTCCGGTCGCGGCCGGACGCTCAGCCCTTCGAGCAGCGGGTTCTCCTGCTGCTCTTGCTGCCGGCGGCGGCGCAGCTGGTCTTCGACCGCAGTCATGCGTCCTTCGCCGGCCGCACGGCGTGGCCGCCGAACTGGTTGCGGAGCGCGGCGTTCACCTTGGCCGCGAACGACTCGTCCTGCCTCGAGGCGAAGCGCGCGAACAGCGCCGCCGTGATCACCGGCACCGGTACGTCCTCGTTGAGCGCCTCGAGGATCGTCCAGCGCCCCTCGCCCGAGTCCTCGACGTAGCCCTTGATCTGCTCGAGTCCTGATCCCTCCTGCGCGAACGCGTCGTACAGCAGCTCGAGGAGCCACGAGCGCACGACGGAGCCGTAGCGCCAGATGCCGGCGATCTGCTCGAGGTCGAGCTCGAAGTCGGAGCTCCGCAGCACCTCGAACCCCTCGGCGTAGGCCTGCATCAGGCCGTACTCGATCCCGTTGTGGACCATCTTGACGAAGTGGCCGGCGCCGGCGCCGCCGACGTGCGCGTAGCCGTCCTCGGGCGCGAGGTCGACGAAGATCGGCTCGAGACGGGAGACCGGCTCGTCGTCGCCGCCGACCATGAGGCAGTAGCCCGCCTTGAGGCCCCAGATGCCGCCCGAGACGCCGGCGTCGACGAAGTGGACCCCGCGCTCCTGCGCCTCCGCGTAGCGTCGCTGCGAGTCGCGGAAGTTCGAGTTGCCGCCGTCGACGATTGTGTCGCCGGGGTCGGCAAGCTCGAGGAGGGCGTGGAAGGTGTCGTCGGTGATCTGGCCGGCGCGGACCATCATCCAGAACGCGCGCGGCGCGTCGAGCTGGTCGCGGAGCTCCTCGAGCGAGCCGGCGGTCGAGGGGACGTTCGGGTCGTACGTCCGCAGATCGTGTCCCGCCTGCTCGAGCCGGGCGGTCATGTTCCCGCCCATGCGGCCGAGGCCGATCATCCCGAGCTGCATGGCTAGAGCGCCTCCTTGTGGACGCGCACGACGCGGCGCCCGCGCTCGCGCAGCGCCGCGAGGTCGCCGGCCGCCTGCGCCCGGATCAGGCGTGCGAAGCCGAAAGGGCGGTCGGGGATCTTCAGCTCCTCGCCGTAGTCCTCGACCACCTGAAGGAAGAGACCCGTGTTCGGGCCGCCCTTGTGCAGCTGCCCCGTCGAGTGCAGGTAGCGAGGGCCGAAGCCGTGCGTCACGACACATCCTGTCTCTCGTCGAAGCCGCTCGGCAACCCCGAGGAGCACGCGCTCGTTCGCGGCGGTCGGCTCGACGAACGCGAGGATCGCGACGTAGTCGCCTTCGCCGGACTGCGAGGCGAGCTCCTCGACCGAGCCCTGCGGCTCCAGGGGCGGGTCCTTCCCCGTCGAGAGGATCTCGGCGGTCTTGTCCTTCGCCGCCTGCACGTCCGGCTGGTCGAACGGGTTGATCCCGAGGATCGACCCGGCGACGGCGGTTGCGAACTCCCACCTGAAGAACTCCTGCCCGAGCTCGTACGGCGACTCGAGCCGGACCTCGTGACCCTGCCGGTCGGGCCCGGCGGCGGGCTCGCCCGGCGCGGGGACGAGCCCCTTCCCCTGCTTGCCCGTGGACTCCGCGAGGAGCTGCTCCACCCACAGGCCGAAGCCGTTCACGTCGTCGAAGCAGATCTTGTCCCGACCCTCCTGCCACCCTTCTCCGAGCGCGAGCCCGAGGTCGAGCCCCGGGTTCCCCTCGTCGAGCCGACACGCCTCGACCATCTCGAGCGCGCGGTCGAGGAGGCGCGCGACATCGAGCTGCAGCAACGCGGCCGGGACGAGCCCGAACGGCGACAGCGCCGAGTAGCGTCCGCCGATCGTCGGCTCGCCTGCGAACACGGCGCGGAACCCGCGGGTTCGCGCGAGCGCCTCGAGCTCGGAGCCCGGATCGGAGATCGCGACCCACTGCGCGCCGCGTGGCGCGA
>DASRGD010000077.1:0-30881 GCA_035651195.1 Gaiellaceae bacterium
GGCAAGGAAACTATGCCCGGCCCAGGTATGACGGCAGTGACCGAAAAGTAAGGAGTTTTTGAGCGAGCCGCTAACCTGCCCGGCAGGTGTGCCGGGAAGGCTGGTCGGCGAGGACCCGCCCATGCCTTCCGCGCCCGCCACGTCCCTCTTCCTCGGCTCGGCGGCGCCGGCGTCGCCGATCGCGCTCGACGCCGTCTTCGTCGCCGTCCAGCTCGGCGCTCGCACGTCGCCTTGCACGAGCTGACTGCGTTCGGCCTCGCGATCCTCGTCGTCTCGGGCGCGCTCGCGGCGGCGCTCCTGACGACGAAGCTGAGCGAGCGCCTCCTCGTCCCGGCGGCGGCGCCGTTCCTGGTCGCGGCCGCCGTCGCCTCCGACCTCTTCCCGTCGCTCGCGATCTCGATCCGCACCGTCGAACGCGTCGCGTCGGTCGCGCTGATCGTGATCCTCTTCGACGGCGGGCTCTCGATCGGCTGGCGCCGCTTCCGGAGCGCCGGCGGCTCGATCGTCGCGCTCGGCGTCGTCGGCACGTTCGCGACCGCGGGCGGCGCGACGCTCGTCGCCCACTGGGCGCTCGGCCTCGGCTGGATCGCGAGCGGTCTCGTCGGCGCCGCCGTCGCGCCGACCGACCCCGCGGTGATGTTCTCGGTGCTCGGCGACCGCGAGGTCGCGGGCAAGACGGGAACGATCCTGCTCGGCGAGTCCGGCGCCAACGACCCGGTCGGGATCGCCCTGATGCTCGGGATGATCGAGCTCGCGACGCACGCGCACGCGACGTTCTGGCTCGTCGTCCGCGAGTTCGCGCTCCAGATGTCGATCGGGCTCGCGATCGGGCTCGCCGGCGGCGTCGCGGTCGGCGCCGTCATGCGGCGGGTGTCGCTGCCGAGCGCCGGGCTCTACACCCTCCGCACGCTCGCCGGCGCGGGTCTCGTCTACGGCCTCGCCACCGTCGCCCACGGCTCCGGCTTCCTCGCGGTCTTCGTCGCGGGGCTCGTCGTCGGCGACGTCCGCGTGCCATTCGAGTCCGAGAGCACGATCTTCTCGGAGGCGTTGTCGTCGCTCGCCGAGATCGTCGTCTTCGTCGTGCTGGGGCTGACGGTCTCGATCTCGGCGCTCGGCGCCGGCCGCTGGGGCGAGGGGCTGCTGCTCGCGGCGCTGCTCGCGGTCGTGATCCGACCGCTCGCCGTCTGGCCGCTCCTGCTGCCGACCGGGCTGCGCGCCGGCGAGCGCGGCTTCGTCGTCTGGGGCGGCCTCAAGGGCGCGGTGCCGATCCTGCTTGCCGCGCTCGCGCTGCAGCGCGGCGTGCGCGACGCAACCGAGATCTACGAGCTCGTGTTCGTCGTCGTCCTCGCCTCGGTCGTCGTGCAGGGGTCGACGGTGCCGCTCGCCGCCCGTCGGCTCGGCGTCGAGATGCGGAGGCTGACGTCGCGCGCGGGCGCCGCGCCCTGACGGCGTCAGTAGCGGAAGAACCCCTCGCCCGACTTGCGGCCGAGCTTGCCCGCGTCGCGCATCGCGACGAGCCGCGGCGGCGGCGCCACCCGTGCCTCGCCGAGCGCCGCGTGCAGCGCCTCGCTCGCCTGCACGTGCACGTCGAGGCCGACGAGATCGAGCAGCGCGCACGGCCCCAGCGGCCAGCCGGCGCCGAGGGTGAGCGCGCGATCGAGCTCCGCCGGGGTGACGCCGGTCTCGTCGAGGACGCGCACGCAGTCGTTCAGAAGCGGGATCAGGACGCGGTTGACGACGAAGCCGGGCGTGTCGCGGCAGCGGATCGGCTGCCGGCCGAGCCGCTCCGCGAACGCGACCGCCGCCTCGACGACGTCGTCGGCCGTTCGTTCAGCCTGGACGACCTCGACGAGCGGCATCAGCGGCGCCGGGTTGAAGAAGTGGAGGCCGAGCGCCCGCTCGGGCCGCTCCAGCCGGCCGGCAATTGAGCCGACGGAGAGCGAAGAGGTGTTCGTCGCGAGGACCGCGTCGGCGGCGCAGACCCGTTCGAGCTCGGCGAAGACCGACCGCTTCAGCTCGAGCTCCTCGAACACCGCCTCGACGACGAGGTCGCACGGGGCGAGCTCGGCGAGGTCGGACGTCAGCGCGAGCCGCCCGAGCGCGTCGTCCCGCGCGGCAGCCGGCAGCTGCCGCTTCTCCACCTTGCGTCCGAGGAAATGCGCGATCCGCGCGCGCCCCGCCTCGGCACGTGCCCTGTCGACCTCGTGCGCGAGCGTCTCGAGCCCCGCCTCGACGCAGAGCTGCGCGATGCCGCTGCCCATCGTGCCGAGGCCGACGACGCCGACGGTGCGAAGCTCGCGTGCCACGGCAAGCGCCGACACTACACTCGCGGTCGTGGACCAGCGGCTGCTCGTCGGCGGCGACCGCGTCGAGACCGGCGACTGGCTCGACGTCAGGTCGCCGTACTCCGGCGAGTCGGTCGGCCGCGTCGCGAAGGGCGGCGCGCGAGAGGCCGAGCTCGCGCTCGACGCGGCGGCCGCAGCGCTCGCGGCGCCCCTTCCCGCGCACCGGCGCGGCGAGCTCCTGACTCGCGTCGCGGCGCTGCTCGCGGAGCGGCAGGAGGAGGCCGCGCGCCTGATCTGCGCCGAGGCCGGCAAGCCGATGAAGGCTGCGCGCGTCGAGGCCGCGCGCGCCGTCTCCACGTTCACGTTCGCCGCCGTCGCCGCGCGCACGCTCGCCGGCGAGGTCGTGCCGATGGACGCCTCCGCCGCCGGCGAGGGCAAGCTCGCCTTCACGCTCCGCGTCCCCGTCGGCGTCGTCGGCGCGATCAGCCCCTTCAACTTCCCGCTCAACCTCGTCGCGCACAAGGTCGCGCCGGCGCTCGCCGCCGGCTGCCCGGTCGTCCTGAAGCCGGCCTCGGCGACGCCGCTCTCGGCGCTCTTCCTCGCAGGCCTCGTCGAGGCGGCCGGTGCGCCCGGCGGCTGGCTGAACGTCGTCGCCGGCGCGGCGGGCGAGATCGGCGACGTGCTCGTGGAGGACGAGCGCGTGCGGCTGATCACCTTCACCGGCTCGGGCGACGTCGGCTGGAGCCTCGCCGCGCGCGCGCCGCGGAAGCGCGTGAAGCTCGAGCTCGGCAACGCGACGCCGGTGATCGTCAACGACGACGCCGATGCGGCCGCCGCCGCGGCGAAGATCGCGCCGAACGCCTACTCGTTCGCCGGCCAGAGCTGCATCTCCGTCCAGCGTGTCTACGTCGTCGGCCGCGCCTACGAGCCGTTCGTCGAGCGCCTCGTCGCCGCGACCGACGCGCTCCGCGTCGGCGACCCGGCCGACGAGGAGACGGACGTCGGGCCCGTGATCGACGCAAGGGCGCGCGAGCGGATCCTCGACTGGGTGGCGAGCTCGGGCGGCACCGTCCTGACCGGCGGCGACACGACCGCGGACGGCGTCATCCGGCCGACCGTGATCGCGGCGCCGGACCCGCGCGCGAAGGTCGAGTGCGAGGAGGTGTTCGGCCCGGTCTGCACCGTCACGCAGGTCGGGTCGCTGGGCGAGGCGATCGAGCGCGCGAACGCGACCCGGTACGGGCTGCAGGCGGCGATCTTCACGGAGAGCGCGCGGGTGGCGCTCGCCGCGGCGCACCGGCTCGAGTTCGGCGGCGTGCTCGTGAACGAAGCGCCGACGTTCCGCGCCGACCAGATGCCGTACGGAGGCGTGAAGGCGTCGGGGAACACGAAAGAAGGACCCGCCTGGGCGGTGCGCGAACTGACGGAGGAACGCCTGGTCGTCCTACCCGTCTGATTCGCAACCCCGCCCGAATCCATCCACAGCGCGGTCTACACTCAAAGTGCGATGGCTCTGTCTCGACGGCGGCGCCTGGTTTCCGCCGGCTACGAGGGCGAAGGCGTCACGCTCCGGCGGCCGCACGCCGGGCTGCTGCGACGTGAGCGCCGCGACCTGCAGCACACGCGCGAGGAGCTGATCCACGAGCTCGGCGGGCTGATGGTGGAGATGTACCGGCGCGCCGACTATCGCGACGAGTTGCTCGCGCAGGCCTGTGCGCAGGTGATCGCCGTCGACGAGCGTATCGACGAGATCGACGCGCTGCTCGACGCGCGGCGGCGGCGACCGGCGTGCGCGTGCGGCGTGCCGCTCCTCGCGGGCGCGCGCTTCTGTCCCAACTGCGGGCGCGGCCTCGCCGGCGTCACGTCGCTTCCCCAGCACCCGCGCCCCGAGGAGGGGTAAATGGCCGACCAGCAGGTGCGCGAGGCCGCGGCCGCGAGCACCGAGCAGGCGTGCCCACGCTGCGGCGCCGCTCGTGACCGGCAGCAGGAGTACTGCCTCGAGTGCGGCCTGCGGCTGCCGCCGGTCACCGGCCTCGTCGCCGGCCTGCGCCGCGGCTGGATTCGCCGCTTCGGTTGGTATCCGGGCGACTGGATCTGGAGCGCGCTCGTCACCCTCCTCGTCGCGATCGCCGGCGTCGCGGTCGCGATCGCGCTCACAGGCGGAAAGAGCGACGGCGCGATCACTTTCGTCGCCTCGAGCCCGCGCGCGCGCCCGGTCACCTCGACCGCGGCGACGACGCAGCTCCCGACGGCGCCGGAGCCGACCGCGCACGCGACGACGCACCTGACGCGGACGGTGCCGACGAAGACGTCGCCGCCGCCGACGACGACGACGGCGAAGCCGCGCGTCGCGACGCCGCGCGTCGTCGCCGGGCAGATCGAGTGGCCGCGCGGCCGGAGCGGCTGGACCGACGTGCTCGCCTCCTACCCGGCGAGCGGCGGCCGAACCGCCGCGGCCGCCGTCGCCGCGCGCGCCGCGCGCAGCGGCCTCCGCCAGGTCGGCGTGCTCGATTCGAGCGCGTTTCGCAGCCTCCACGGCGGCTACTACGTCGTCTTCAGCGGCGTCTACCCGTCGCAGTCGGCCGCGCAGGCCGCCCTCGCGCAGGTGCGGCGCCGTGGTTTCGGGAGCGCGTATACGCGGCAAATCGCCGGTTAGGCCGCCGACCTTCGGTTTCCACAGGCGGCAACACTTGTAACACACCCGCGAAGCGTGTAGGCTCGCGGCGGCGGCAGGCGCCGAAGTGCGGTCTAACGGCTTCTTAACACGGGTTTTGGCATAGTGGCAACTGGAGCAGCGATGGGCGTAGACGAGCGAATCCTCCAGATTCAGCACTGCATGTACCAGTACTCACGAGCGATCTATCGCTCGATCAAGGACCTGATCGACCCCTACGTCGACGCGCCGACGCACCTCGAGTACCGGCGCGAGGTGCTCGCCGCATGCGAGGGGACGATGGAGCGGCTCGCCGCCGATCCGCACTACTTCGCGAAGCCGGATCGGGCCCTTTTCCAGGACATTCGCCGCTACTTCCCGATCACCGTCCAGGCGCAGGTCGCCTGGGCCGTGAGCGAGGGCGTCGGCGCCGCGGTCGAGTTCATCGAGGAGCAGATCGAAGCCGGCACGTTCGAGGGCGGCGTCGCCCGCTGCCACGCGACGACGCGCAAGGGCAAGCCGTGCCAGCGCACGCCGCTGCCCGACCGGGACTACTGTCCGTCGCACCAGCACCTCGAGCGGAGCTCGTCGCGCGTCGCAGCCTGACGCTCCGCCTCGGGCTCGGTTGATTCGACTTCGACTGCCGCAGTACGGCAGGCACGTGTACCGCGCCGGCTCCGAGCTATAAGCTCGGAGCCGGATGAGTCACGACACCGACAAGCTCATTCGGCAGCTCTCGCTCGTGGCGTTCCTGATGGCAGAGCGGCGGCCGTTGACCGCGCGCGACATCAAGTCGAACGTCGAGGGCTACCAGGAGATGAGCGACGAGGCATTCGCCCGCCGCTTCTACTCCGACCGCGCCGAGCTCGTCGCGCTCGGGGTGCCGCTCGACTCGCAGCGCGACGAGTTCACCGGCGAGGAGCTCTACACGCTCCGCTCCGAACGCTACTTCCTGCCGGCGCTCGAGCTCGAGGACGACGAGCTCGCCGCGCTGCAGACGTGCCTCTACCTGCTCGAAGGGCGCTTCGCGTACGCGGAGCCGCTACGGCTCGCGCTGCAGAACCTGGCGCTCGGCCGGCCCTCGGGTGCGCTCGACGACGCGCCGACGGCGAACGCGGTCCGCGTCGAGGTGCGCGACCCGGACTACTCGCCGGAGCTCCAGGGCCGGCTCGGACGGCTGGAGGGCGCGATCTCCAAGCAGCGCACGGTCAAGTTCCGCTACTGGTCGATCGCACGCGACGACGAGCGCGAGCGGACGCTGAACCCGTATGCGCTGCTGCCGGAGAACGGCACCTGGTACGTGATCGGGGAGGACCAGGACGACGGCGTCGTCAAGAGCTTCCGCGTCTCGCGCATCCGCTCCGACATCCGCTACGCCTCGCGGCGCGAGCGCGACTTCCGCATGCCGGCGGACTTCGACATCGAGGGGTACCGCGGCCGCGCCGAGTGGCAGTTCGGGGAGATCGAGGGCGAGGCCCGGATCGAGGTCGCGCCCGACACGGCGTGGTGGCTGCAGCGTGTCTACGACGGACGGCGGAACCGCGTCGAAGGCGACGTGTTCGTGAGCGAGTACGCGTCGTTGCCGCTGCTCGCGCGCTGGATCCTGCGCCAGGACGGCCGGGCCGTCCCGCTCGAGCCGTCCGCGCTGCGGCGGCTCGTGGTCGAGGGAGCGCGGGCGGCACGCGTCGCCCACGAGGGCGCGCCGCCGACGCCGGCGGCGCCGCGCCGCGATCGCAGCGAGCCGTTCGTCGAGCGCAGCACCGGCCCGGTCGCGCCCGAGCGCTTCGGCGTCCTGCAGTCGCTCCTCGCCTACCTGCTCGCCGCCTGCGGCGACGAGCGGGAGGCAGTGATCCCGGCGCGGGAGCTCGTCGAGCGCTTCTCGATCCCGGCCGAGGCGCTCGAGGAGCACCTCTCGTTGCTCAACCTCGTCAACTTCGGCGGCGGCTGCTACGCGGTCTACGCGGAGCTGCACGGCGACGACGTGCACGTCGACAAGGAGCTCTTCGGCGACGCGTTCCGCCGGCCGCCGCGCCTGACGCCGCTCGAGGCGCGGGCGATCCGCCTCGCGCTCGAGTTCGTCGGGCCGATGATCGCCGCCGGGGCGCACACGCCGCTCGATCGCGTCCGCGCGAAGCTCGAGGAGACGTTCGGCGCGTTCGACCTCGCCCAGACGCCGGCCCCGCACGCCGGCGCCGAAGAGGATCTCGTCGGCACGCTGACGCGCGCGATCGCGGCGCACCGGCTCGTCGAGCTCGAGTACCTGAAGCCCGACTCGGCCGAGGTCGAGACGCGCACGGTCGAGCCGTACTCGATCGAGCGCCGCCTACCGCACTGGTACGTGCACACGTGGGACGTCGACCGCGACGAGCCGCGCAGCTACCGGCTCGACCGCATGCGCAAGGCGAAGCAGCTGCGGAAGGGCTTCACGCCGCGGCCCGGCTTCGACCCCCTCGAGCTCCACCACGCGACGACGGCGCGCGTCTGGTACTCGCCCGCCGTCGCGCGCTGGGAGATCGAGAAGGGCGCGACGCCGCTCGCCGACGGCTCGGCGCTCTCGGAACGCGCCGTCGGCAGCGCCGACTGGCTCGTCGGCGAGGTGCTGTCCTTCCGCGGCGAGGCCGTCGTGCTCGAGCCGGCCGACCTCCGGGCGCGGGTCGCGGGCCGGGCGCGCGAGCTGGAGCCCGTCCTGCGCGCTACGCGGCTGGCAAAGTCAGCGTGAAGGTCGCGCCGCGGCCGACGTCGGAGACGACGCCGAGCGAGCCGCCGTGCGCCTCGGCGATCGAGCGGGCGATGTAGAGGCCGAGGCCGGTGCCGGGCTTCGAGGCGCCGCCGCGAACGCGTCCGAACTTCTCGAAGATCACCTGCTGGTCCTCCGCCGCGATCCCGCTGCCGCTGTCCGACACCTCCACCACCAGCCGTCCGTTCGTCGCGTTTGCGTGCACCTCGACGACACCGCCGTCGGGCGAATACTTGACGGCGTTGTCGAGCAGGTTGACGAGCACCTGCCGGAGCCGCGACGCGTCGCCGCGGACGTGCGGCAGCCGGCGCGGCACCCGCGCGACGACCTCGACGGCGTCCTGCGCCGCCGAGGCACCCGCCACCGCTTCCTCGACGAGCGCGCCGAGGTCGACCTCGCCGAAGCTGTAGGGGAAGGTGCCGGCGTCGATCCGCGAGGTGTCGAGCACGTCGCCGACGAGCGCGGCGAGCCGGCCGGTCTCGTCGGCGATCAAGGCGAGGAACGAGTCGCGGTGCTCCGGCGACAGCTCCCGCCAGCGTCGCTGCAGCGTCCGCGCCGAGCCGATCACCGCCGCCATCGGGCTGCGCAGCTCGTGCGAGACGAGCGAGACGAAGTCGGCGCGCAGCGTCGACAGCCGCCGCAGCTCCTCGACCGTCCGGCGCTCCGACTCGTAGGCGTGGATGTTCTGCGCGGCGCTCGCGACGACGCGTCCGAGCAGCGCGAGCAGCTCGATCTCCGCCGGCTCGAACGCGTCCTCGTCGCGCCGGACGACGGAGAGCATGCCGATCGGCCGCGCAGCGGCGATCAGCGGCGCGGCGAGCCTGCTGCCGAGCCCGAGCTCGCGGAACTGACGCTCTTCGGGGTAGCGCGCCGGGTCGAGGCGGCGGCGGTAGACCGGCTGGCCGGACGTGAGCACGTCCTCGAGCAGCGTCCCCGCGAGCGGGTGCGCCGACCCGGCCGGGAAGACTTCGTCGGCGCCGGCGCCGGCCGCGGCCATCACGCGCGCGTCGCCCCCCTCGGCGAGCACGATCGCGACGCGGTCGAACGGCAGCAATCCGCGCAGCTCGCGGATGAAGGCGCCGAACGCCTCGCCGAGCTCGAGCGACGACCCGAGCGCACGGGCGCAGCGGTTGACCGCGTCGAGGAGGTCGGCCCGACGTCCCAGCTCGTCCCGCAGCCGCTCGGCCTCCTCCGCCCGCGCCCGGGCGTGCGCTCCCTCGGCGGCGAGGCGGCCCACGAGCCAGCCGACGATCAGCGCGAGCACCGCCTCGAGGCCGACCTGGAGCGTGACGAAGTCCCACCGGTAGTGCGAGTGGGCGTGATCCGAGCGCAGTCCCTCGAACACGGCGAGCGGCGCGGCGGTCAGGGCGGCCGTCACGATGCCGCCGACCGTCCCGAAGCGCACGCTGGCGGCGATCACGGCGACGTACAGCACCTGCGGCGTCGGCGAGCTGGCCTCGAAGTAGTAGAGGACGACGTACGTCGAGAGCACGGCGGTGTCGAAGAGCTGGCCCGCGAGGCTGAGCACCAGCGCGCGGGTCGGCTCGAGCGCGCGGCTCGTCAGGACGTAGAACACGGCCGCGCCCGCGGCGAGCGCGCCGGTCGTCGTCCACGCCCACGTCTCGTAACCGGGCGGGTAGCCGGACGAGACGGCGACCTGGAAGACGGCGAACGGCACCGCGATCGCGCGCACGAGCGCGATCCAGCGCTCGGTCGAGCTCAGCTGCACCGTTCCTCCAGCCGTTCTTGCGCCCAGCGTGCGTGCTCGGCGAGCAGCTCGTCGTTACCGTGTGCGTAGCGGTCGAGGAGACGGCGCGTGCGCGGGGTCGGCTCGCCGACGTTTCCGGCCGCGACGAGGGCGTTGCGGCGTAGCCAGCGCGCCTCGTTGCGCGGCACGTAGAGGCGCTCGAACGTCTTCACGAGCGTGGTATCGGCCGTCTCGAGCCAGTCGACAAGGCGCACGTGCGCGGCGGGGTCGGCGTCGAGCTCCGCCCGCCGCCGCTCGACGCCGCGATTCCACGGGCAGACGTCCTGGCAGATGTCGCAGCCGTACACCTGCGCGCCGAGCGGCGCCCGATACGGCTCCGGGATCGGCTCCGGCACCTGCGTCCAGTACGAGAGGCAGCGGGTCGCGTCGAGCACGCCGGGCTCGTGCAGGGCTCCGGTCGGGCACGCGTCGATGCAGCGCGTACACGAGCCGCAGTCGGTCGTCAGCGGCGGCGTCGGCTCGAGCTCGGCGGTCGAGACGAGGCTGCCCAGCACGACCCACGAGCCGTGCCGGCGCGTGATCAGCATCGTGTTCTTGCCGTAGAAGCCGACCCCGGAGCGCGCCGCCGCCTCGCGGTCGACGTGCTGGCTCGCATCGACGAGTACGCGGTAGTCGCCACCGAGCGCGCGTCCGAGCACGGCCAGCTTCGCGCGCAGCTCGGCGTAGCGGTCGTGCCACGTGTAGCGGGGCAGCCGCCCGGCCCCCGGCTCGGGCGGCGGCTCCGGCGCGTAGTAGCAGAGCGCCGCCGAGACGACGATCCGCGCCCCCGGCAGCAGCCGCTCGGGATGGCAGGACACGTCGGGCTGCGTGATCGTGAACCGCAGCCGGCCGAAGAGCCCGCGCCGCCGGCGCTCGCGAATGTGGCGCTCGGTCTCCACGTACGGCTCGGCCCGCGCCACGCCGACGGCGTCGAGGCCGAGCTCCGCACCCAGCCGCTGCACCTCGGCCGTTGTCACCTCGTTCATTCTGCCCGCGTTCCCCCGCACTACGATCCGTCGGTGAAGGCGATTCGCATCCACGAGGACGGTGGCCCGGAGGTGCTGCGTTACGAGGACGCGCCCGACCCGGAGCCCGGCGCGGACGAGGTGCTGGTCGAGCTGCGCGCGGCGTCGCTCAACCACCTGGACGTCTGGATCCGCGCCGGCCGTCCCTCGGTGCCGAAGCCGCGCATCCTCGGCGCGGACGGGGCAGGCGTGCTCGCCGACAGCGGCGAACGAGTGGTGATCAACCCGGGGCTGACGCACGACGGTCAGGTGACGGTGCTCGGCGAGCATCGCGACGGAACGCACGCGCAGCTCGTCGCCGTGCCGCGCACGGCGGTCCACCGGCTGCCGGACGAGCTCGGCTTCGAGGAGGCGGCCGCGTTCCCGCTCGTGTTCGAGACGGCCTACCGGATGCTCGTGACGAAGGCCGCGCTCACAGCCGGGGAGTGGGTGCTCGTCTGGGGGATCGGCGGCGGCGTCGCGACGGCAGCGCTCGCGATCGCGAAGGCGCTCGGCGCGCACGTCGTCGTCACCTCCTCGAGCGACGAGAAGCTCGCCCGTGCGCGCGAGGTCGGGGCCGACGCGACGCTGAACCACGGGCACGACGACGTGCCGGCGCGGGTGCGCGAGCTGACCGGCGGCGGCGCCCACGTCGTCGTCGAGCACGTCGGCGAGGCGACGTGGGCACGGTCGCTCGCAGCCGCACGCGAGGGCGGTCGCGTCGTCGTCTGCGGCGCGACCTCTGGGCCGAACCCACCGGCGGCGCTGCACCGTGTCTGGTGGCGCGAGCTCTCGATCTTCGGGTCGACGATGGGCACGGCAGCCGACTTCGAGCGGGCGTTCGAGCTCGTCGCGAGCGGCAGGGCCCGGCCCGTCATCGACCGGGTCTTGCCGCTCGCGGACGCGCGCGCCGCGCACGAGCGGCTGGAGCGCGGCGAGCAGTTCGGCAAGATCGTCTTCGCGATCGAGTAGCCGTGGATCCCGAGACGAGAATGCGGCTCGAGCTCACGGCCGAGTTTCGCACCGAGCTCCGCCGGTTCATGCAGCGCACGAAGGTCGTCACGACGCAGCACGGCCTCACGCCCGAGCGCTACGACCTGCTGCTGATGATCAAGGCGGCCCCGGAGGAGCGGTCGACCGTGACGGAGCTGTGCCGGAGCCTGCACCTCCGCCAGACCGGCGTGACCGAGCTCGTGAAACGCGCCGAGGAGGCCGGCCTCCTCAGGCGGGAGCAGTCGCCGCGCGACGCGCGCGTCTCGCTGCTCGCCCTCACGCCCGAAGGCGAGCGGCGCCTGCTCGAGACGTGGGAGGCGCTCCGCGAGGAGCGGCGGGCGCTCGGCGCGGTCTTCGAGGAGCTGCGGCGGCGCTGGCGGGCCTGGACCGGCTCTTGACAGGGGTCGAGCCTTGCACCATGGTATGATCTAAGAGAAGGCTGCGGGGCGCTCCTCACGGGATCCAGGGCTCACGTGAGGTCGCCCCGTTCTTCTGCCCAGACGGCAGCTCAGCCGATGCCGAGGATGAACTTCGCGTCGTCGGACATCCGCTCCGGCGACCACGGCGGGTCGAACGTCAGCTCCGCCTCGACGTCGTCGACGCCGGGCACCTGCCGGACGACGCGGTCGATGTCCTCCGCGATCATCGGCCCGACCGGGCAGGCCATGGAGGTGAGCGTGTAGGTGACCTTCACCTTCGCGCCCTCGACCTCGACGTCGCCGAGCAGGCCGAGCTCGACGATGTCCATCCCGAGCTCCGGGTCCTCGACCTCCCGCAGCGCCTCGATCACCTCGTCGCGTGACGGCATGGCTCGACGTTAGCTGAGCCGCACGTCCTCGCGGCGCTCGCGGGCGAAGAAGTGCGTGCCGTCGACGAACCGAACCCAGTTGCAGCGCGTGCACATGACGAGCGAGTGCGTGATCGCGGAGTCGGCCAGATAGCGGACACCGCGCAGCAGGTCGCCGTTCGAGACGCCCGTCGCGGCGACGATCACCTCCTCGGGAGCGAGGTCGTCGATCGTGAAGATCCGTTCGACGTCGTCGATGCCGTGCGCGCGCGCGTCCTCGATCTCGGCGCGGCGCGTCGGCCAGAGCTGGGCGTGCAGCTCGCCGCCGAGGCAGCGCAGCGCCGCGGCCGACAGGACCGCCTGGCGCGTGCCGCCGATCCCGATCGCGAGGTGGTCGTTCGTGCCGCGGACGGCGGCGGAGATCGAGGCGAGGACGTCGCCGTCCTGGATCAGCTTGATCCGCGCGCCGGCCTCGCGGATCTCCTGGATCAGGTCGTGGTGGCGCGGCCGGTCGAGCACGATCGTCGTCACGTCGTTGACCATGCGGCCGTAGGCGTCCGCGATCGCGCGGATGTTGTCGGCCACCGGCGCCGCCAGCGAGATGCGGCCGCGCGCACGGGCGCCGACCGCCATCTTCCGCATGTACATGTCGGGCAGCGCGGGCATCGAGCCGCGCGGCCCGGCCGCGATCATCGCGATCGCGTTGTTGCCGCCGCGTGCGATGACGGCGCGGCCCTCGAGCGGGT
Source organism: Gaiellaceae bacterium (assembly GCA_035651195.1). Taxonomy (GTDB): domain Bacteria; phylum Actinomycetota; class Thermoleophilia; order Gaiellales; family Gaiellaceae; genus PALSA-600. The sequence continues at coordinate 12,953 of DASRGD010000077.1, forward strand.
CGACGGCGAGGTCGACCTCCTCACCGCCGGCGCCGATCGTGCTGCCGACGGCGAGCTGCTCGGCGCCCTCCGGCGCGCCGATCACGATCCGGCCGCTGATCGGCAGGTTCTCGAGCGCGAACCGCGCGCCCGAGAACGCCGCTTCCTCGGCCGCTTCCTGGTCGGCGCGCCCGAGCCAGCGGGCGCCGGCGAGCGCGGCGCGCTCGGTCACGCGTGCGTACGACTCGCAGATGCACGGCGAGCGCTGCCCCGGCTCGAGACCCGCCGGCCGGAGCTCGATCTGGACGTCGGTCATACCGCCACCCCGAGCTCGGCGCGACTCAGGACGAGCTCCATCAGCTCCGCGATCGCCCGCTCACGATTCGTCCCTTCGATCACCGGCACCCCGGCCCGCTCCGCCTCGTCGACGAGGTACTCCTGAATCTTGCGGATCGCGCCGAGGCGCTGCACGTACTTCTCCATCGCGCGCGTGCCGCCCGTGCTCGCGTCGCGGACGTGGAACCGCGCGCGGTGGACCTCCTCCGACTCGACCCGCAGCATCGCCTGGACGACGATCGCGCCTTCGATCTGCTCCGGCACGAGGCCTGGAACGAGGTGCACGCCTTCGAGCACGATCGACCACGCCTCCGCGAGCGCGCGGCCGAGGACGGCGCCGACGCCGATCAGCACCTGCTCGGTCTGCTCGAGGAAGCACCGGATCGGCGGCTCGCCCTCGAAGCTCGAGTAGTGCACCGACGGCATCACCGCCGGCGGGAAGAACGCCCGGATCGTCTGGCGGATGAAGTCGGTCGACGTCACCCGGGTGATCCCGAGGCGGTGGGCGACCTCGGTCGCGACCGTCGACTTGCCGGTGCCGGTCGCGCCGCCGACGAGGAGCACGAGCGGCCGCTCGAGCCCGTCCGGGAAGAGCGCGGCCGGCAGGTCGCTCATGCTGCCACCGGCGCGAGCGCGAGCAGCGCGCGGTCGAGTTCGGGCGCGACGACGTCGTTCGCGGCGAGCACGACCCGGCGGCCGCGTGCGAGCGCGTGCTCCGCGACGAGGTCGATCGCGGCGCCCTTGAGCTCGACGAGGTACGTGTCGGCCTCGAGGCGCTCGAGCTCGGCCGCGAGCGCGGCGCGGTTGCCGAGATTCCGCGAGACGTGGACGACGTCGGCCGTGAGCCCGTCGAGCGGCGCGGCGCCAGCGGTGAAGACCGCCACCTTTCCCGTCAGCGGCTCGAGCGCGCGCAGGCGCGTGCGGGCAGCGAACGCGTCGGGCCGCTCGCAGCCGACGCAGACGATCAGGTCGGCGATCAGGCGACGGTAGAGGTCGAAGCCGGCGTCGAGATCCTCGCCCGGGCCGACGACGAGCAGGCGGCGGTCGACCTCGACCGGCGGGATCGCCGTCCCGCTCGAGTCGAAGACGACGACGTCCGGGTCCTGCTCGGCCGCGAGGCGCGCCCCCTCGACCAGATTCGACACGAGCACCTGGCCGGCGAGGCCGCCGCCGGCGCGGCGACAGCCGATCGTCGGCACCCCGTACAGCGCGGCCGTCTCGAGGTGGTCGGAGGCAGCGTGGCGCCCGCTCCGCGAGAGCGCGACGAGGTCGGCGAGCGTCGGCGACGTCTCGACGAGCTCCGGCTGCGCCGGGCCGCCGCGGCCCATCGCGACGACGACGACGCGCAGGCCGCGCGCGAACAGGCGCGCGACGTGGCCGGCGACCGTCGTCTTGCCGACGCGCTTGCCGGTGCCGATCACGGCGATCGAGAGCGGCGGCCGCTCCCACGGCTCGAGCCGCGGCGGGTCGAAGCGGAAGTCGGCGCCGACGTACGGCAGCCCCGACGCGAGCGCCCGCGATGCCCACCGCAGGCGCTCCGCCTCGTCGAGCACCGGATCGTCCGAGAGGTCGACCACGACCTCGGCGTCGCCGAAGTCCTCGAGCAGCGGCACGCCGAAGTCGGGCGCGCCGCGCAGCTTCTCGTTCCCGCCGGCGAGAACGGCGCCGACCCACTCGTAGGGCAGCTCCTCGAGCGCCGCCCGCACCACCTCCGGCGCGTGCTCCCCGTCGACGATCGCGACCGCCCTCACTCGTCCGCCTCCGGCGATCGCTCACGGTCGGCATCGCAGACGGGCATGCGCGGAAGCAAGCGGCTGCGCCGGCGAAGCCGGCACGGCCTCCAGGCGGCAGCGCCCGCGCTGGCACGGCTCGCATGCCCTGACGTCGGTGCCGACGCGAGTCGCCTCATCGCTTGGTCGTCACCTCGTCCTCGATCTTGCCGGTGTACTTCTCGTACTCCAGCGTCTCGAGGTCGAACTGGATGATCCGCTCCTGGCCGTGGAAGGGGTAACGGCGCCAGATCGCGACGTGGGTGCCGCTGACCTCGATCACGTTGTAACAAGGCCTCGTCTTGCCGCGCAGCCGGAGCGTCGACACCGTGCCGGTGTTGACGACGAACAGGTTCTCGAGGCGCCACGCATACGGCACGTGCTTGTGCCCGGAGAGCACGAGGTTTACCCCTGCTCGTTGCAGGCATTCGATCACGTCGCCCGCGTCGTAGACGATGTTGCGCTCCCGCCCGGTGCCCGGAACCGGCAGCAGATGGTGGTGGAGGACGAAGATCCGGAGCTCGGCCGGCTCGGCGAACTCCTGCTCGATCCACCCGTAGCGGCCGCGACCGACCTGGCCGTGATCGAGGTCCGGCTCGGTCGAGTCGACGGCGACGACCGTGATCCCGTTCTTGCGCAGGACGGCGTTGCGGCTCCCGAACAGCTCCTCGAAGTGCGCGTAGCCGACGTTTCTCGAGTCGTGATTGCCGGGGATGACGACGAACGACTCGCAGTCGATCCGATCGAGGTACCGCTTCGCTTGGGCGTACTCCTCCTTGAACCCGTACGTGGTCAGGTCGCCGGAGCAGACGACGATCTCGGGCTGCAGCTCGTTGATCTCCGCGATCGCGCGCTCCATCAGGTCGGGCATGAAGTGCCCGTCGCCGCAGTGGATGTCGGAGAGGTGGGCGATCGTCTGCGCGGAGCCCATGGCCGGAGTGTAGGCGTGGCGCCGTCACCGCGGCCGTCGCGGCAGGCGCGCCCGGTCGGCGCCGCAGACGGACGCGCGGGCGAAGCCCGTACGTCCCGGAGTCGGCGCCGGCGAGCAGCGCTTTCGGGCCATCCGACCCCGTTGCTACCGTGAGGCTAGGTGGCGCTGGAAACACCAACTTTCCAGGCATATCGCGGGTCGGAGCCGCCCCGGTTCGTCAACGAGGTGGAGCTCGAGTACGCCAAGATCCTCGACTACTACGGGGTGCCGTGGATGTACGAGCCGCACACCTTCGTCCTCGAGCGGGACGCCGAGGGACGCGTGACGGAGGCGTTTACGCCCGACTTCTACCTCCCGGAGCAGGACCTGTACCTCGAGGTGACGGTGATGAAGCAGTCGCTCGTCACGCGCAAGAACCGCAAGCTGCGCAAGCTGCGCAAGCTCTACCCCGAGGTGAAGATCAAGCTCTTCTACGAGCGCGACTTCGAGCGGATCGCATCCCGGTACGGGCTGCGCAAGGCCAGCTGACGCCGCTCGACGACCGCATCGGCGACGTCTACCTCGACGCCGACGAGATCGCGACCCGGGTGCAGGGCCTCGGCGCCGAGCTCGGCCGCGACTACGACGGCCGCGAGCCCGTGCTCGTCGGGCTCCTCAAGGCCTGCGTCCCGTTCCTGATCGACCTCTCGCGGGCCCTTCCGATCCCGCATGCGATCGACTTCGTCGAGCTCGCCGGCTACGGCGCCGCCGAGACCGGCGGCCACGAGCGGATCCGGTTCCTCAAGGACCTGGAGCTGAAGATCGGCGGCCGCGACGTCGTGATCGTCGACGAGGTCGTCGACACCGGCCTGACGATGCACTTCCTCTGCCGGTCGCTCTCGCTGCGGGGCCCGGCGTCGCTCGTCGTCGCGACCCTGTTCGACCGGCCCTACCGGCGGCTGGTCGACGACCTGCCGATCGGCTACGTCGGCTTCACCGTGCCGGACGAGTTCTTCGTCGGCTACGGCTTCGATATCGACGAGCGCTGGCGCAACCTGCCCGACCTGCACCTCGTGCGACACGAAATTTAGTCACAACTAAACTTCGGCCGTGACCACACGGCGGGAGCAGCTCCCGGTCGGCCTGCGCACGGTCGACGAGGCGATCCACCGCACGCGCTTCCGCGCGCTGCCGTTCCTCGGGCCCGCGTTCATCGCCGCCGTCGCCTACATCGACCCCGGCAACTTCGCGACCAACATCGCCGGCGGCTCGCGCTTCGGCTACACCCTCGTCTGGGTGATCGTCGCCGCCAACGTGATGGCGATGCTGATCCAGACGCTGTCGGCGAAGCTCGGGCTCGCGACGCGGCGGAACTTGCCGGAGCTCTGCCGCGACCGCTTCTCGCCCCGCACCTGCCTGCTCCTCTGGCTGCAGGCCGAGGCGATCGCGATGGCGACCGACCTCGCCGAGTTCCTCGGCGCCGCGATCGGCTTCCACCTGCTGATCGGGACGTCGCTCGTCGTCTCGACGGTGCTCACGGGCATCGCCGCCTTCACGCTGCTCGCGCTGCAGCGCTTCGGCTACCGGCCGTTCGAGGCGGCGATCGCGACGCTCGTCGGCGTGATCGGCCTCTGCTACCTCGCCGAGCTCTCGTTCGCGCATCCCGACTGGGACGCGGCCGCGCACGGCCTCGCGCCCCAGTTTCGAGGCTCGGAGTCGGTGCTGCTCGCGGTCGGGATCCTCGGCGCGACCGTGATGCCGCACGTCATCTACCTCCACTCGGCGCTGACGCAGGACCGGATCGTGGCGTCGTCGGACAAGGACGCGGCGACGCTGCTTCGCTACACGCGCGTCGACGTCGTCGTCGCGATGTCGCTCGCCGGGCTGATCAACCTGGCGATGCTCGTGATGGCCGCGAGCACCTTCTTCCGCAGCGGTCTGCAGCACGTCGCCTCGCTCGACAACGCGCACCGCTCGCTCGAGCCGCTGCTCGGGAGCGGCGCCGCGGCGCTGTTCGCCGTCGCGCTGCTCGGCTCCGGCCTGTCCTCGTCGGCGGTCGGGACGCTGTCGGGCCAGGTCGTGATGCAGGGCTTCATCCGCCGCCGCATCCCGGTCTTCGTGCGCCGGGCGGTGACGATGGTGCCCGCGTTCGTCGTCGTCTCGATCGGCGTCGACCCGTCGCGCACGCTCGTCCTCTCCCAGGTCGTGCTCTCGTTCGGGATCCCGTTCGCGCTCGTACCGCTGATCTGGTTCACGTCGTCGCGGGGGGTGATGGGGAGGCTCGTCAACCGCCGCCTGACGACGCTGGCTGCCTCCGCCGTGGCCGCGCTGATCATCGTCCTGAACGTGTTCCTGCTCGCGCAGACGTTCGGCGCCTGATCAGGCCTCGAAGCCGAGCTCGTCGAGAGAGCGCCGCAGCTCGGCGGCGTCGTCGTAGACGCGGAACGCGCCGGCCGCCAGCAACTCGTCGGCGCCGTAGCCGCCGCTCAGGAGGCCGACGCTGAGCATCCGGGCGCGGCGGGCGGCGAGCAGGTCCCAGACCGCGTCGCCGACGACGTAGCAGTCGTCGACCTCGACGCCGAGCGCCCGCTGGCAGGCGAGGAAGAGGTCCGGCTCCGGCTTCGCGCGCGCGACGTCGCCGCGGTCGACGACGACCGTCTCCTCGCCGACGCCGAGCGCCGCGAGCGAGCGGTCGATCTCGGGCCTGCGGCCGGAGGTCGCGATCCCGTGCACGATCCGCCGGGCGCGCAGCTCCTGCAACAGCTCGCGCGCGCCCGGCAGCGGCCGCCGCTCCGGTAGGAGCTCACGGAAGATCGCGCCATGCCGGATCTGGATCGCCTCGATCTCCTCGTCGCTCAGCTCCCGGCCGACCTCGCGCGCGACCCCGCGTGCGAACAGGCCGCCGCTCATCCCGATGCGGCGATGGATCCGCCAGCCCTCGATCGGCATCCCCTCTTCCGCAAGTGCGCGCTGCCAGGCGAACACGTGCGCGTACACGGTGTCGACGAGCGTCCCGTCGAGGTCGAAGATGAGCGCGCGCGCCATCGCCGCGAGCGTAGACGGCCGGCGGGGGGTTCGGCGCAGAGCGGGCGGGAGGTTGGAGGCGGCCGCTGACGGCTCGGACTCGCGTCCGCGCTACACGACAGGCGAAAGTCGAGAGGTCGCTGCTGAAACGCGAGGGGTCTTCCCAGCGGGGGTATGTCCGACGCCGTGGTACGGACTGGTAGGAGCGCCACGAATCGGTCGGCGGCCTCACGTGTGCATCGAGACGCTTGCCTGGGCGAGCGTCCCGGCCGCCGGAGTCCGCTTTGTCGGCGGAGGCGCGGGCTCAGGGAAACACCGCTCCCCTGCGACTACAGGTACCCGAGCGGGTCGACCGGGTTGCCGTTCACGCGCACCTCGAAGTGCAGGTGCGGGCCCGTGCAGTGGCCGGTGCAACCGACGTAACCGATCACCTCGCCCTGGCTCACGTCCTGGCCGCAGCTGACGGCGAGGGCCGACTGGTGCGCGTACGCCGTCGCGAGGTCGCCGCCGTTGTCGAGCACGATCAGGTTGCCGTACCCCTCCTCCCAGCCGCAGTAGATCACGCGGCCGGCGGCGGCGGCGCGAATCGGCGTGCCCGTCGCCGCGCCGATGTCGATCCCCTGGTGCATACGGCCCCACCGCCAGCCGAACGGACTCGTGATCGGCCCCTGCACCGGCCAGATCAGCCCCGCCGCCGACGGTGTCACGTCGCTGTTCCGTGCCTGCGCGGCCCGGATCTGCGCGCCGAGCGACGCGCTCACCTGCTGGAGCGCGTCGATCTCGCTCGCGGCCTCGCGCTCCTGCTCGGTCAGGTCGGAGAGGGCGACGAGCTTCTTCTGCTTGGCGGATGAGAGCGAGTTGGTGGCGTCGACGAGGGCGCTGCGCGTCTCGTTCTCCTGGCTTGCGCGCACCGCGAGGGCTCGCTCCTCGCCGTGCACGCGCGCGCGCACTGCGGCCGTCCGGCGACGCGCCAGCTGCATCGCGTGCCTCGACGCCGCCACCTCTCGCGCCACCGCGCGGTCCTGCTGCCCGATCAGCGTCAGGTAGCTCGCCTGGTCGAGCGCGTCCTGGATCGAGGTCGCGCCGAGGAAGACGTCGAGTGTCGACGGCTGCGGCGACTCGAAGATCGCGACGAGCCGCTCGTTCAGCCGGTCGACGGCGAGCCTGTACTGGCGCGTGAGCAGCGTCAGGCGGCGCGACTGGAGCCGGTAGAGCTCGTTCAGCTTGCCCAGCCGTTGCTGGCGAAGCGCGAGGTCCTGCTCGAGCGTCCGCAGCGCCAGCGTCACGTCGCCGACCTTCGACTCGAGCGCCTGGATGCGCGAGCTGAGGCCGTCGATCTGCCCTCGCAGCGAGCTCTGCGCGTGCTCGACCTGTGCGAGCGTGCTGTGCAGCGTCGCGATCTTCGAGTCGACGGCCTGCTTCTTCGCGCCGACGTCGTCGCCGAGCGCCGGGCCGGCGAGCGCGAGCGTCAGCGTCAGCGCGAGCAGGAGCCGGCGGCTCATCCGTGCGTGCATTCGCCGCGGACGGACGTTACTCCTGCGGCCGGTCGAGCGCCCGCAGCGCCTCGGCCGCAGCCCGTCGGAGCGGGCCGACGAGCGCGCGGTAGTCGTCGTCGCCGATCTTCCCCGTGCGGTGATCGAACTCGAGCTCCTTCAGCGCCGCGAGCGCGTGGTCCCGTTCCTCGAGCAGGGCGAGCCGCTCCTCCTCCGCCGGTGTCGGGGCGTCGAGCCGGTCGTCGCCACGCGGTCGCCGCAAGAACGGCAGCGCGACGAGCACGACCGCCGCGACCGCGATCAACGCACCCACGACGAGGGCGGTCATCCGCGCGCGAGCGCGAGCCGAGCGGCGAGCCGGCGCTGCTCGCGCGCGTCCGGCCAGATCGCGACGAGCGAGCCTGCGACGAAGACGAAGCCGGCGAGCCAGATCAGGTTGACGAGCGGCTTCACGAGCACGATGAAGTCGATCCTGTGCGTGCGCTTGTCGTACTGGTTGTAGATCACGTAGAGGTCTTCGGCGCGCAGCCAGTTCGTACGGATGCCGACCTCCTTGGCGAGCCCCTGGTTGTCGTAGTCGTAGACACCCGTGCGAAGCGTGCCGCCGGCCCGGCCGCCGAGAGCGAGCTCCGCGTTCGTCTGCACCATGTCGACGCCACGCGAGGTCGACTGGCCCCTGTAGGTGAGCGTGTAGCCGGGGACCGTCATCGACTGGCCCACGGCGAGCTCGCGCTCCCGCGTCGTCGCGTACGCGCTCGAGCCGACGATGCCGATCACGAGCAGCACGACCGACGCATGCACGACGTAGCCGCCGTAGCGGCGCCGATTCCGCGCGACCAGCTCGAGCAGCGAGCCGGTCGCACGCGTGCCGCGGACGAGCTCGACGATGATCGTCGTCAGCACGAAGGCGCAGAAGGTGTAGGCGACAAGACCGGGCGTCGACGAGCCGGCGCCGGCAGCGACGAGCGCCGCGCCGGCGGCGAGTGCGACGCCCACCGGCCAGCGCAGCGTGCGCAGAAGCGCGCGGGCGGTCGTGCGGCGCCATGCGATCAGCGGCCCGATCCCCATCAGCAGCAGCAGCGGCAGGCCGAAAACACGCAGGAAGAAGTCGTAGTAGGGGCGGCCGATCGTCCGCGTCTGGCCCTCGAAGACCTGCGTCAGGATCGGGAAGACGACGCCCCAGAAGACAGTCAGGCAGAGCGCGACGAGCAGCAGGTTGTTGTACAGGAATGTCGCCTCGCGCGACAACGCAGACTCGAGCTTGGTGCGAGCGCGCAGCAGCGGCAGGCGCCAGACGATCACGGCAACCGAGAAGAGCACGGTGACGACGACGAACGCGAGGAACCAGCCGCCGATCGGGCTCTTCGCGAACGAGTGGATCGAGTTGACGACGCCGGAACGCGTCAGGAACGTGCCGAAGACGGAGAGCTCGAACGCGAGCGCGACGAGCACCATGTTCCAGATCTTCAGCATGCCCTTCCGCTCCTGGATCATCACCGAGTGCAGGAACGCGGTCGCGGCGAGCCAGGGCATCAGCGCTGCGTTCTCGACCGGGTCCCAGGCGTAGTAGCCGCCCCAGCCGACCTCGACGTACGCCCAGTGCGCGCCGAGGAGCTGGCCGAAGCCGAGGAAGGTCCAGGCGGCGAGCGTCCAGCGGCGGGTGGCGATGATCCAGCGCTCGTCGGTGTGACCGGACAGCAAGGCGCCGATCGCGAACGCGAACGGGATCGTCAGCCCGACGTAGCCGAGGTAGAGCATCGGCGGGTGCGCGACCATGTAGGGGTTCTGCAGGCTCGGCACGAGCCCGGCGCCGTCGAGTGCGCGCGTCTGCGTGTCGAACGGACTCGAGACGGCGACGAGGATGAACGCGAAGAACGTCGCGATCCCGCCGATCACCGGCACGACCCACGCGACGAGGTCGCGAAGCAGGCGGCGATTCAGGGCGACGGCGAGGGCACCGTAGCCGCTCAGCACGAGCAGCCAGAGGAGCAGCGATCCCTCCTGGCCGCCCCAGAAGGCGCTGAGCGAGTAGATCAGCGGCAGCGTCCGGTTCGTGTGCGAGGCGACGTAGGTGAAGCTGAAGTCGTGCCGCGCGAGCGCGATCGCGAGCACGGCGGCGGCGACCGCCGTCGAGCCGAAGCAGGCGAGGAGCGCGTTCCGCGCGGAGTCGGCGAGTCGACGCCGGTTCGCGGTCGCGGCCGCCGTTCCCGCGACGAGCGCGTAGAGCGCGAGGCCGAGGCTGACGAAGAGCGCGGCGCGGCCGAGGTCAGCCATCGCCTACTCGTTCTTCGCCGCGGTGTACTTGCTCGGGCACTTCGTCGTCATCTCGCTCGCGACGAAGGAGCCGTGGTCGAGCCGGCCGGTCAGGTTGACGTCGCGGCCTGTCTTGAACAGGTCGGGGACGGCGCCGTGGTAGACGACGGGAATCGTCGGGCTGACGCCGCTGATGTCGTGGAGCGCGAAGCGGAGGCCGCCGTCCGAATGCGCGTCGCCGGCGACCGGTCCGACGACCTTGCCGGTGAGCGAGACGGTGCCTGCGTGGCCCGCCAGGTTGCTCGGCTGCAGGAGCGGCATCGAGCTGCCGCCGAGCGCCGTGTAGAGCAGGAAGACCGCCAGCACGCCTGCAACCGCGAGCGCGACGATCAGCCGCGCGGGATTGCGCACGCCCTGCTGACGAGCCACGCGGCCAGTCTAACGGCCGTCGTCGTGCCGCCCGGGAGGCGAACGGCGCGCGGCGACGCCGGCGTCGCGCGTGCGGTCGGCGGCGGGCGCGGTCAGGCGTCGAGCGCGGCGGGGAGACGGCGTTCCGGCACGCGGTAGCCGTGGTCGGCGCACAGCGAGCCCGGCGACTCCTCCGTCAGCGCGTCGCAGTACCCCTTGCCGTACGCCGCCCGCATGAACGCCGACACGACCTCGAGCGACCACTCGTCGATCGTCGCGGCCTCCCGCCAGAGGTCGGCCAGGCGGACGTCGATGTCGAGCTCGAGCAGGTCGATCCGTGAAGGGCGAGTTGACATGGCTCGAGCGTAGAGGGCCGACCGGACGGCGCCGCCGATCGGGGGCCGGGGGCGCTTGCCGGGACTCGACCGTCTGTGGACGAGCTGGCGCCGACTTTCACCACTTCCGCCACCCGCGCCGCACCGATCGGCCGCTAGCGTTCCTCGTGGGTGGATTTTCCCGGGTGGGAGGGGCGCGGACCGTCCGGGCGACCGTTCGGCTGCACCGGATTAGGCTTCGCGCGCCATGGCCCGCCGGCTCCACTTCGGTCCAGCACGCGTGCCCACGCGCTCGAGCCCCGAAGCGGCGATCGAGACCCTGCTCGAACGCGGCTACACCGCCTGCGAGATCGATTTCGAGGGCCGGTTCTGGATGGACTACGACTTTGCGGCGCGGTTCGGATCGCTCGCGCGCGAGCACGACATCGCGCTGTCCGTACACGCGCCGATCGCCGGGTTCATGGGCCACGCGGAGCGTGGGAAGAAGCTGAACATGGCCGTGGGCATGCTCGACCACTCGGCCGGGATCGCCAAGGCGGCCGGCGCCGAGCTGGTCGTCTTCCACCCGGGCTTCCTGCTCGGACGCACGCGCGAGGACGCGCTCGCGTCCGTCTGCGAGCAGCTCGGCGAGCTGCGCGAGCGCCTGAGCGCCAAGGACCGTGCGGTGCCGTTCGGGATCGAGGTGATGGGCCGCGTCCGCGAGCTCGGCTCGCTCGACGACGTGGTCGAGGTTTCCAGGCGCTGCGGCTGGGTGCGGCCGGTGGTCGACTTCGCGCACATGCACGCGACGTCGGACGGCGCCTTGACCTCGGTCGAGCCGTTTGCCGACGCGCTCGCGAAGGCCGACGCGGTGCTCGAGCCGGGCGCGCCGTTCCACCTCCACTTCTCGGACATCCAGTTCGCGAACCGAAACGAGACGAAGCACCTCAGCTACGGCGAGGGGACGCTGCGCGCCGAGCCGCTCGCGGCTGCGCTTGCGCGCTTCGCGCGGCCGGCAACCGTGATCTCGGAGTCGCCGGACGAGGAGTCGTCGCAGGCGATCCGCGCGATACTCGGCGCCTGAGGCGGTGCCGTCGGCGCATAGGATCATCGCGATGGGGACGCGCCACAGGCTGCTGGACACGCCGGCCGACCAGGTGCCGCACGAGTTCGCGCAGGAGGTGATCGACTTCGCGAAGCCGCTGGAAGCGGTCACCGCGGCCTACGTGGGCCTGACCGAGATCACGGAGGACTTCAAGCAGCCGTATCGGCGGCTCGCGGCCGGCTTCGAGCTCGCGTCCGAGGACGACGACGCATTGCAGGCGTTCGCGAAGCGTTTCTACGACGCGATGCCCGCCGAGGTGCAGGCCGGCGGGTGCAACGTGCTCGACGCCGGCGGGGCCTCCGCCTGGCGGGTTCAGGCGCAACGAGTCTTCAGCCGCTGATGCTCGATCCCGGTGTCTTCAAGGCGTACGACGTGCGCGGGCTCTATCCGGCCGAGATCGACGAGGACGGTGCTTATGCAGTCGGCCGCGCGTATGTCGAGGAGTTCGAGCCTCGCCGGATCGCGGTCGGTCGCGACATGCGTCTCTCGTCACCGACGATGGCGCGGGCGCTGATCAACGGCGCAGCCGACGGCGGCGCGGACGTCGCCGACCTCGGTCTGGTCGGGACCGAGATGGTCTACTTCGCCGTCGGCGAGCTCGCGCTCGACGGCGGCATCGCCGTGACTGCGTCGCACAATCCACGCGACTACACGGGCATGAAGATCGTGCGCCGCGGCGCGTTGCCGGTGGGCGTCGAATCGGGTCTGCTCGACATCAGGGATCGCGCACTCGGCGCCGCCTGGCGCCGAGCCCAGCGCGGCGAGGTCGAGCAGGAGGACATCTGGGGTCGGTTCGTCTCGCGTGTCCTCTCCTTCGTCGACGTGAGCGCGATCCGGCCGTTGCGCGTCGTCATCGACGCGGCGAACGGGATGGCGGGCGCGATGCTCCCCCCCGTCCTCGACCGGCTGCCTCAGGTCGAGGCCGTTCGCTTCAACTTCGAGCCGGACGGGGCGTTCCCGAATCACGAGCCGAACCCGCTTTTGCCCGAGAACCGCGAGTTCATCGTCCGCGCGACGACCGAAGCCAATGCCGACTTCGGCGTTGCCTACGACGGCGACGCAGACCGCTGCTTCTTCGTCGACGACCGCGGCGAGTTCGTTCCCGGCGACTTCACGACCGCGCTCTTCGCCGAGACGGTGTTGGAGAAGGAGCCGGGCGCGAAGATCATCTACGACGTGCGCGCGTCGTGGGCGGTACCGGAGGCGATCGAACGCGCCGGCGGCGTACCGCTCGTGAATCGCGTCGGCCATTCCTTCATCAAGCAGCGGATGCGCGAGGAAGGCGCCCTGTTCGCGGGCGAGGTGTCGGCCCACTACTACTTCCGCGACTTCTCGCAGGCCGACTCGGGCGTCATCCCCTTCCTGCTGATGCTCGAGCTCGTGTCGAAGCGAGGTCGCCGGCTGAGCCACATCCTGGCGCCGCTCCGCGCACGCTACTTCCTCACCGGTGAGCTGAACACACCGGTACGGGACGTCGCCTTGAAGCTGCAGCAGCTGAAGGAGCACTTCGGCGTCGAGGGCCGAGTGTCACACCTCGACGGCATCTCGATCGACGCCGGTGAGTGGCACATGAACGTGCGGCCGTCGAACACCGAGCCGCTGCTGCGACTGAACCTCGAGGCGCGCTCCCGGCAACTGATGGAGCAGAAGCGCGACGAGGTGCTGGCGCTGATCAACTCCTGACGTCACAGGTTCGTCACGGTGTCTGACCCCGCGGCGAGCGCCTCGGCGACGAGCCGCCTGTACGCGCGAAACGCTGCTTCCGGAGTCGACCCCAGAAGCTGCTGGAACGCCGCTAGGGCAAGGAAAGCTGGTGCATGCCCGAATCCCACGTGCGCTCGATGACTGCTCCATTGCCACTGCTCGGGCCGGAACTTCATCCTGGCTCGCACCGGATTCAGGTCGACGTAGCGCACGGTCGCGACGAGATGTTGCTGCGAGAGAATCGGCCGGCTTTCGAAGCGGTTCTTGAACAGATGGTTCGCGTGGCCGTGGCGCCAGTTCCAGTAGCGCGCGTAATCCCCCTGCAGCTTCTGCATTCCGCGCGAAAGGGTTGCGAGCGGGTCCTGAAGCACAAGGTGGTAGTGGTTCGTCATCTGGCAGTAGCCGAAGACGATCCAACCGAAGTCGCGTGTGACGCGTTCGAGCAGGCTGAGGTGATGGCGGCGATCGGCCTCGTCTTCGTAGATCGGCCGGCCGTCATTGCCCCGCGGCGAGACATGGTGGAACGCCCCCGGCTCCACGTGTCGCGACGATCGAGGCATCACTCGACTGTACGGAAGAACAGATCACCGGGGGCGGCACGCTCCGCTCTCGGCGCAGAGTTGACACACAGGTCGCGAAGTTGGCGCGCTCCCGTCACGGGGTCTGACCCCGGGGCGCAGACCGGGCAGATCCCAGGGCCGGGCAGCGGCGTGGGGCTAGGATCGCCGCGTGATCGAGCTCGGGCACGAGACCGACCGGCGACCGCCGTTTCGATACGCGGCCTACACGCGCGTCGGGTTCTCGGACACGGACGCGCAGGGCGTCGTCTACTACGGCCGCTATCTGCCCTACTTCGACCTGGCGCGCACGGAGTACCACCGCCACCTCGGCCACCTGGCAATCCGTGGCGAGTTCGCGATGCGCGCGTCGATCGTCGAGTACCACGCGCCGGCGCGGTTCGACGATCTGCTCGAGGTGTTCGTTCGCGTCGAGCGCGTCGGCACGACGAGCGTCACCTACGACCACGCCGCGTATCGCCTCGCCGACGACGGCGGCGGCGGCACCGACACGCTGATGGCGACGGCGAAGCAGACCCTCGTCCTGATCGACATCGCCGACCGGCGGCCCGTGCCCGTGCCCAAGTCGTTCCGCGAGCAGGTCGCGGCGTTCGAAGCATGAGCAGCGAGGCCCTCGCGGCGATCGGCGGGATCGTGGAACGCGGCGGCGACGCCGACGATGTCCTGCGTGCGGTCGTGGACGCGCTCGTCGAGCACGGCCCCTGCACGTCGGCTGCGATCTACTTCCGCGACGAGGGCGCATTCATCCCAGGGCCGCGGGCGGGCACGCCGACCGCGACCGCGCAGACGCTCACGCCAGTCGTCTACGGGGGCGCTGAGGTCGCGGAGCTGCGAACCGCCGGGACTGCGGAGGAGGCACTCCTCGCCCGCGTCGCCGATCTGATCGCCGTCCATTGCCTCGTCGGCTGGGACACCGGCGGCGTCCCCTGGAACCCCGCCGCCTGAGAATGGAGCAGCGCGTCAGCTTGATCACGCTCGGCGTCGCCGACCTCGGCCGTGCGCGGCGCTTCTACGAGGCGCTCGGGTGGACGACGCGCGCAGCGCCCGCCGGCGACGTCGTCTTCTTCCAGGCCGGCGGCCTCGTCGTCGCGCTCTGGAGCCGAGCGGCGCTTGCCGAGGACAGCGGCGTCGACGACGGCGGCGGTTGGGGAGGCATCACGCTCGCCCACAACGTCCGCTCGCCGGCCGACGTCGACGCCGTGCTCACCGAGGCAGAGGCGGCAGGCGCGACGATCGCACGGCGCGGCGCACCGACGTTCTGGGGCGGCTACTCAGGCGTCTTCGTCGACCCCGACGGTCATCCGTGGGAGGTCGCGCACAACCCGCACTGGCAGCTCACGGAGAACGGCTCCGTCCTCTTGCCGTCGTGATGCCCTACGAGGGCGTGACGCGGTAGGCGTCGAAAACCGAGTCGATCGAGCGCAGCGCGCTCATCAGCGAGCGCAGCGACTTCACGTCGCCGACCTCGGCCGTGTACCAGTTCTTCGCAAGCTGGTCCTCGACGACGCCGCCGTAGGAGACGATGTTCGCGCCGTGCTCGGCGAACGTTCGCGCGACGTCCTCGAGCAGGCGCGGCCGGTCCCAGGAGTCGACCGCGATCTGCACGCGGAACGACTTCGTGACGTTGCCGTCCCACTCGACCGGCGTGAACCGCTCCGGGTTGCGGCGGAGCGCCTTCACGTTCGGGCAATCCTCGTGGTGGATCGTGATCCCCTTCCCGAGCGAGACGTAGCCGACGATCGCATCGCCCGGGACCGGCGTGCAGCACTTCGCCAGCCGGACGAGCACGTCGCCGACGCCCTGGACGACGACGCCCATGTCGTTGCTCGAGACGGCGCTCCGCTCCTTCGGCGCCTTGACGACCGGGGCTTCCTCGGCGACCTGCTCGGTCTTCAGGCGCTGGATCACCTTGTTGACGATCGCGCCCGGCTGCAGCTTCCCCGAGCCGAGCGCGAGGTAGAAGTCCTCCGCCTTCTTGAAGCCCGAGTCGCGGATCACCTGCGCGAGCACCGCCGACCCGCGCAGCTTCGCGTACGGAAGGTTCTGCTGCTTGAGCGCGTACTCGAGCGCCTCGCGGCCCTTGTGCTCCTGGTCCTCGCGCGTCTCCCGCGAGAACCACTGCCGGATCTTCGAGCGTGCGCGGGACGAGGCGGCGAGCGACATCCAGTCGCGGGACGGCCCGCGCCCTTGCTTCGAGGTGAGGATCTCGACGAAGTCGCCGTTCTGGAGCCGGTAGTGGAGCGGCACGATCCGTCCGTTCACCTTCGCGCCGACCGTGCGGTGGCCGACGTCGGTGTGCACCGCGTACGCGAAATCGATCGGCGTCGACCCGGCCGGGAGCGTCTTCACCTGCCCCTTCGGCGTGAACACGTGCACCTCCTCGTCGAAGAGGTCGGTGCGGAACGTCTTCATGAACTCGCGCGGATCGGCCTCGTCGGTGCCGACGTCCATCAACTGCTCGATCCAGCGCGCCCATTCGGCGTCGGCGACCTTCCGCCCCTTCTTGTACAGCCAGTGGGCCGCAATGCCGTACTCGGCAGTCGCGTGCATCTCGCGCGTCCGCACCTGGATCTCGAGCGGGCGGCCCTGCGGGCCGATCACCGTCGTGTGCAGCGCGCGGTAGCCGTTGAACTTCGGCATCGCGATGTAGTCCTTGAAGCGCCCCGGCATCGGCTTCCACAACGAGTGGATCAACCCGAGCGCCCCGTAGCAGTCGCGCGTCCCCTCGTCGCCGTCGCGCTCGACGATGACGCGCATGGCGGTCAGGTCGTAGATCTCGTTGAACTCACGGCCCTTCTTCGCCATCTTGTCGTAGATCGAGTAGAAGTGCTTCGCGCGCCCGGAGATCTCGGCCGGCACGTCGACCTTGTCGAGCTCCCGCTGCAGCACCATCGCCGCCTCGCGCACGTGCTCCTCGCGGTCGGCGCGGCGTTCGGCGACCATCTGCTTGATCTCCTCGTACTTGCGCGGGTGCAGCGTCTGGAACGAGAGATCCTCGAGCTCCCACTTGAGCGCGTGGATACCGAGCCGGTGCGCGAGCGGCGCATAGACCTCGAGCGCTTCCTTCGCCTTTTGCACTTGCTTCTGCTTGCCGAGGTACTCGATCGTGCGCAGGTTGTGCAGCCGGTCGGCGAGCTTGATCAGGATCACGCGCGGGTCCTCCGCCATCGCGACGATCAGCTTCCGGTAGTTCTCCGCCTCCGCCTGCTCGCGCGACTGGAACTGGACGCGAGTCAGCTTGGTGACGCCGTCGACGAGCCGCGCGACGTCGTCGCCGAACTCGGCCGCGACCTCTTCCGTCTCGGCCTCGGTGTCCTCGACGACGTCGTGCAGCAGCGCGGCCGCAATCGTCTGCTCGTCCTGGCGCAGCTCGGCGCAGATCTTCGCGACGGCCCAGGGATGCGCGATGAAGTCCTCGCCCGAGCGGCGCTGCTGACCCTCGTGGTGCGCGGCCGCGAAGCCGAACGCGCGACTCAGGAGCTCCCTGTCGACGGAGGGGTTGTACGCCTCGACGTCGTGAATCAGCTCGGCGACGAGATCCTGGTGGCGTTCCGCTGGCTGGACTGTCGCCATCTTCCCAGTGTACTCCCGGCCTTCGGCCGTAACCCTGCCGCAGGAACGTGCGTTAGCAGGTCGAACGCTTCAGGCTCATGCGCAGGTTCCGCAAAGAGACACGCACGATCCGCAGGCTCGCGAAAGCGCTCGCGACCCTCGAAGAGCAGGCGTCGCTCGTGCGTCCGGCGCCGCCCAAGCTACTGCGCACGTCGGCCGGCGCGACTGCCGCGCGCTGACGACGTTACGGCACGTACTGCTGCGCGAAGGAACGCACGGTGTCGACGTGCACCTGCAGCCAGACGCCGGACGACAGCGGCTCGAAGAGCCTCAGGCGGCTGCGCCGCTCGAGGAGGCGCGCGAGCTGCGGCGCGCTGATCCGCACTCCCGGGGTCAAGCCTCGCGACGTCCGCAGCAGCACCGTCCCGTGCGTCCAGAGCGGCAGGATGTAGACGTACGTGCGGTGGCTTTCGTCGACGCGGTAGTTGTCGTTCGGGACCGGCG
>DASRGD010000078.1:0-11593 GCA_035651195.1 Gaiellaceae bacterium
CCTCCTTACCATGGAGGTGCTCTACCGACTGAGCTAAGAGGGCGCTCGGCTGATTCTAGTCGGCGCTCGCGTGGATCAGGCCAGGCGGTCGATGCCCGCGACGCCGCTCGCGACGATTGCGATCGTCGTGCGCGCCACCACCTTCAGCGACCCGACGACGCCTCGATCGCGGCGCTCGAGGCGACGCGCCAACGCCTGCAGTCGCAGTTGCGAACGGCGCTGGCCCGCTGCGACGACGAACACGCGGTCGGCTTTGCTCGGGGGCTCCGAATGGGCTTCCGTGCCGAAGCGGTCTCGCAGCCAGTCCTCCTTCGGGCCGACGAGCACCGGCTCGAGCGACGCGTCGATCTGACCCAGCAGGTCCTCGACGCGGCGGTCGAATTCCTCCTCGCCCGGCGGCTGACCCACTAGTACCACCGCCTGACGACGCGGACGCACCTCCACCTCGGCGCATGCGTCGGCGCCGAACCAGCGGTGGCGCTCGTGAACGAGGTCGACGACGAGCTCGTACCTCCCGGGATCCTCCGGCGCGCGGAAGACGACCGGGACGAGCGTGCTCTCGCTGGGATGCAGGTCGTGCGGGAGCGGTGTGCGCGGCTGCTCGTCCAGGTGCTCGAGGCTGCGCCAGCGATACGAGAGCCGCACCTCGGGCAGGCCGTTCGCGCCGCCGCGCCAGACGGCGCTGCCGAGGTTCGTCACGCGGACGTCGACCGCGCGTAGCTCGCCCGCCACCGGCGACGGCGGCGTGCAGAGCTCGATTCGGGCGCGATAGTCGCCTTCCGCGAGCGGACCATCCGCCCAGTGCGCGTCGATCTCCGCCCGGGTCGCGCGGCGCGGCGCCCGGACTGAACGGCGGCGCGGCGCCGGCGCCGAGCGCACGCGCTCGACGAGCGCCGCGTCTTCATGCGGCAGCGAGGCGACGGCGAGCTCGTCGCGCAGCTCCGGCAGGTAGTAGGCCGCGTTCAGCGGCAGGCCGGCGATCCGCAGCCCCGGCCGGTTCAGCTCGTAGCGGCGCGCCTTCGCGGCTCGCGCCGCATGGTCGTTGGCGACGAGGTCGAGGTGGTAGAGCGGCGCCTCGAGGTAGGCGTGCGGTCCGTCGGCCTGGATCGGGACGTGCATGCGGCCGGGGAACCGCGCTGCGCTCGGGCGGACGAGGCGGAGTTGCCAGTCCGGCGTCCAAGGGTCGTCGGCGAGCCAGCCGCCGTCCCAGAGCCACCGGCGTGGGACCCACGCGTGCGTGAGCCGCTCGTCGCGGTCGGCGAGCGCCGCGAGCAGCGCCTCGCTCGGCACCTCGTCGTCATCGATCCGGAAGACCCAGTCGCCGCTGCAGAGGGAGTGCAGCCAGGCAAGCGGCCGCTCGACCGGCTCCGCGTACGGGTAGGAGACCAGGACGTCCGTGAGCGCCTCGACCGGCGCGAGCAGCGCCCGGTCGACCCGATCGTCGACGGCGACCACGAGCTCGTCGGCCACCGGGCGCAGCAGCTGCAAGAGCGCGGCCAGCCGCCCGGGCGGGCCGCCGGACAGGCAGCAGACCGACAGCGAACTCGCTTCCGACAACGAACCCCCTCGCTCTGTTATCAGGGTCGGCGACAGATTCGTTGCCAACGGTTACTCACCTGTTCGACGTCAGTAAAGCGCACGTAAAGTGGGCCCAGCATTCAACAGCTTCCAGCCGACCGCTCGACTCGCAGCAGCGTCGCGAATGAGTGGGGGCGGGAGGATTCGAACCTCCGTAGGCTGAGCCGACGGGTTTACAGCCCGTTCCCTTTGGCCGCTCGGGCACACCCCCGAGGCGACGGATGATAGCCCCGGGCCCCGCTGCTAACCGGACTGCGGCCCGAGCGTGAAGGTGTAGGCGGCAGCGCCGGCGTTCACGCCCGGCAGGATCGCGCCGAGGTTCGGCCACGGGTAGAAGTTCGTCCCGACGCCGATCGAGATGTCGGTGGCGATGATCGGCCCGCTGATCCCGGCGCCGCCGCCGTGGATGTCGCAGGTGTTCTTCGACCAGTAGACGCCCTGGAAGGCGCTGTCGGTCTCGTCGATCTTGCAGTCGTTGTGACCGGCCGCCTCCTTGTCGCCGACGACCATCACGAGCAGGTTCTGGCTCGGGTCCCAGTTCGACATGTTCGGCCCGAGGCAGCCCGTCGAGCCCGACCCGCCGGCGCAGACCTGCGAGTCGATGTGGCTGCCGCCGGAGGCGTAGATCGCGCCGCGGCCCTGGTAGTGGACGGTGTAGTCGTGGGGGCCGAAGTCCGCCTCGCCGTCGATGAAGACGACGCCGGAGATGGTCAGCACCTGCGTCGTCTGGTTCCAGGAGAGCTGGCCGATCACGTTGCCGTTGGCGTCCTTCGCGATGCAGGTGTAGCTCGCCCTGTCCGTGAGGTTCTGGTTCGCGACGCTGTTGTCGTAGCTCGTGTTGCCGTCGAACGTCGGCGGCGTGCCGGTCTTGACGTCGCAGCCGTGCTTCGGGCCCGGCGCCGCGTTGTTGTACCAGTAGTTGAAGTCGGCAGTCGGCTTGTTCATCGCCGGTGCGCCCGTGTTGACGGTGTTCGCCCACACGTGGTCGACAGGACCGCATGGCTGGTGCGCCCCCTGCGAGTTGTAGTTGCACGTGCCGCCGAGGTCGGCTTCCTTGACCGGTGTCGAGCTCGTCCCTATGTACGCGTCGTCAGGCGGCGGGGTGTATGTCACGGTCACGGTGACGTTGTCCACGTAAGCCGTGGTTGCTGTGGCACTCGAATCGTGCGCGACGACCTGAACGCCGAAGTTAGGATCATCGACGTCTGCCGCCGTCCAGGTCGTGCCCCACAGGTCGTTGTTCGCGCCGTAGTTGGCGTTCTGCGACCCCGTTCCCCAACCCGTCGCCGACGCCTTGTTGCTGCCGACGGCTGTGCCGGCCTTCAGCAGCTGGATCGTCTGGTCCTTGATGTTGTTGCTGATGCTGCCCTTGTGGACGACCGTGACCTGGATACCGCTGATCGTCGAACCGGTGGGGACGCTGAGCCCGAACCCCGTCGCGTTGAGGCTGGTCGAATTGCCGTTCCCCGCGACGTTGTACGAGGCCCACGTGTTGTCCTTCGCGTAGATATTTCCAGGGCCCGTCCAGCCGGCTCCGGTTCCGTTCGAGCTCGTGGGGTTCACGGCGCCGGTGTTGGTGCTTGCTTGTGCCACCGGCGTCAGAACAGTCGTCGTGCCCACGGTGACCGTCGTCCCTGAGCCGGTGATCGTGCCGCCGTTGAGGCAGAGACCGCCGCGGGAGGTGATGTTCGAGGGGACGTTGACGCCGTCGGGGATGGTCAGGCAGCCGGAGCCGTCGTCCTGGTAGATCCTGTTCCAGTCGCCGTTCAGGCTGACGGTGAAGGTGACGGTTCGCGTCAGCGTCGTGTGCAGCGGGGCGCGCCCGCCGACGGGGCTCGGGACCGTCGAGGTCGAGTACAGCGTCCACGTCATCGTCGGCGCGTCGTAGACGCCGTACCAGGAGACGGAGCCGGTCGAGGTCGTGGTCACGTTCGGACTCGCGGCCGAGCCGAGCAGGTTCGGGTTCTGCGGATCGTTCGTCGGCGTGTTCTCGAGCGTTGCGAGCGCGTTGTTGAGGCCCGTCTCCGCGAGCGCATAGGCGTTCTGGCCGCCAGAGCTGATCGCCGCGGTGCTCGAAGTCGAGGTCGCCATCGTCATCGCTGTGACGGTGACGATCGAGAAGAAGAACAGGATCGCCATCACCATGGCGAGTGCGAGCCCGTCCTCGGAGCGCAGGTCCAGAGTCATGTGGAGAGGGCGCCGCAGCCGCATGCCCACACTTAGCTTCGGCCGCTCGCGCGAGCCGTCTATCACTCGCCCGAGGGAACGAGCGGCGGTCGCTCAAGCGGAACGCCGCTCGATCCGACAAGCAAGAGGATGATTCCCGCGGCTCGCCGACTGTGGCGGCTCGTCCGCGCGAGCCGGAACGAGCGTGGCTTCACGCTCGTCGAACTGCTCTCGGTGATGGTGATCCTCAGTCTCGTGATGCTCGGGGTCATCTCGCTCTACCTCTCCGGCCTCCAGGCCCAGGCCAAGGTCTCGGCGGCCTTCAGCGGCCAGACCGCCCTCCACGTCGGCCTCGACAAGATGCGCGTCGACGTCCACGCCGCCTGCAGCCAGACGGCGCAGAGCGCGACCTCGGTCACCCTCTCGCTGCCGCCGTGCGACGGCACGAAGATCGTCACCTGGTGCACGCAGGCGAACAACGGCCAGTACTCGCTCTACCGCAACGCCGGCTCGACCTGCGGCGGCACCGACTACGCCGACTACCTGACGAGCGGCTCGATCTTCACCTACACCGCCCAGAACGTCCCCTCCGGCAGCAACGCCCTGCCGAGGCTGCACGTCGACATGACCGTGAACGCCGACACGACCAACGTCGTCTCCCAGTTCCGCGTCGTCGACGACCTCGTCTTCCGGAACGGGCCGCGCCAGTAGGGCGTCAGCAGTCGCTCGAGTTCGGCGTCTGGCCGGTCGAGCAGTCGATCACGGTCGTCTCGCGCGCGAGGTAGGTGCCGAGCGCCGCGCTGTCGCGGACGACGACCGTCACCTGCTTCTGGGCCCGTTGCGGCGTCGCCCCGCCGGTCGCGGCGAGCTGGACGATGTAGGTGTCGATCCGGTAGCTGCGACCGTCCGGGCTCGCCGGGCTCGTCGACCCGCTGACGGTCCGGCTCGGCGTGCACGGGAGCGTGTTCGAGTACCAGGCGTTGATCGTCGTGCAGCTGTGCGGCGAGGTGCCGGTCGGTCCCGTCTCGGTCGTGGCGACGCCGTCGGTCGCGCACGTCTTCCCGGTCGTGCTGTTCGCGCAGGCGGGGTCGTTCTTGTAGTTCGAGTCGAGCGCGCTGACCGTCCCGGCGCTGAGGTCGAGGCCGATGTCGCGCGAGGTCATCCCCCGGTACGCCTCCATCTGCGCGTCGGCGAGGATCGCCGCCGTCGTCGTCTGGCTCGCCCGCCGGGTCGAGAAGATCGCGCTCGTGAAGACGACGATCATGGCGGTCAAGGCGATCGCCATCACGGTCATCGCCATCAGGAGCTCCAACATCATGAAGCCGCGCTCGTCCCTGGCCGGGGCCACGAACTCGGTATCGGCAGCGCGGGAGCGGCGCTCAAGCCTCGTTCGGGAGCGGTAGCCTCGGCGCCGTGAAGCGTGTGGACGTCCTCGTCGTCGGCGGCGGCCCGGCCGGTGCGACGACTGCCTACCGGCTGGCGCGCGCCGGCGCCTCCGTCCTGCTCGTCGACAAGGCGCGCTTCCCGCGCGACAAGCCGTGTGGCGGCGGCCTGACGCTGCGGGCGGTGCGGCAGTGCCCGGTCGACCCGGCGCCCGTCGTCGAGGAGGAGGTCGACCAGCTCGAGCTGCGCTTCCGCTACGGGCCGGCGGTCGTCCGCCGCGCCGGGCGCCCGCTGATCCTGATGACGCAGCGCCGGCGGCTCGACGCCTTCCTGCTCGACGCCGCCCGTTCCGCCGGGGCGGAGGTCCGTGAGGGGACGGCTGTCCGGATCGGCGCCGGGTGCGACGTGGTGCTCGGCGCGGGCGAGCGGGTGCGAGCCGAGGCGATCGTCGGGGCGGACGGCGCGAACGGGACGACGGCGAAGGCGGTCGGGCTCGGCGAGGGAATCGTCCACGGCGTCGCCTACGAAGGCAACGCGTCCTACCGCGCGCTCGACCGCGGCCGCTACGCGCGCCGCGCCGTCGTCGAGCTCGGCGACATCCCGGGCGGTTACGGCTGGGTCTTCCCGAAGGGCGACCACGCGAACGTCGGCGTCGGCGCCTGGCAGAGCGAGGGCCCGCGGATCCGCGAGCACCTGCGCCGCGTCTGCGAGGGGCACGCGCTCTCGCCCGCCACACTCAGCGACGTGCGCGGGTACCGGCTGCCGCTGCGGCGGCCGGGGACGCCCGTCGCCGGCGGCGGCGCGCTGCTCGTCGGCGACGCCGCCGGGTTGATCGACCCCGTCTCCGGCGACGGCATGTACGAATGCTTCGTCTCCTCGCGCCTCGCCGCCGACGCCATCCTCGACCTGCTCGCCGGCCGCGCCTCGTCGCTCGAGCCCTACCAGGAGGCGCTCGACGCCGTGCTCGGGCCGCTGCACCGCGCGTCGTGGAGGCTGAAGCACGCGATCGACCGCTGGCCGCGGGCGTCCTGGCGGCTCGCGAGCAGCGCTCTCGTCTGGCGGAGCGTCGAGCGCCTCCTGACGGGAGAGCTGTCGCATCCGGGCGAGCAGCACGGCGTCGCGCGGCTGCCGCTGCGCGCCCTCGCGCTCCTCGGCCGGTGAGCTCGGGCCGCTCAAGCGCCGCCTTCCTCCTGCCGACAAGCCAGAACGGGATGAACCTCGACGCCTTGCTCGCGGACGCCGTGCGCCTGGGCGCGTCCGATGTCCACCTGAAGCTCGGCCGGCCGCCGCTCGTGCGCCGGGACGGGGCGGTGGGGCCGCTCGAGGGCGCTGCCGACCTGACGGACGACGACCTCGACGCCTGCCTGCGCGCCCTGACCGTGAAGGCGCCGCAGCGCTACGACCAGTTTCAGGAGAAGGGCGACCTCGACTTCGCCTACACGGCGCCGGGCCTGCCGCGCTTCCGCGTCAACGCCTTCCGCCAGCGCGGAGCCGTGTCGCTCGCCTTCCGCGTCATCCCGCGCAAGGTGCCGACCTTCTCCGAGCTCGGGCTCCCGCGGGGGGTCGAGCGGCTCGCCGGCGAGCACCGCGGCCTGATCCTCGTCACCGGCGCGACCGGCTCCGGCAAGACGACGACGCTGGCGGCGATCGTCGACCACCTGAACAGGACCCGCGCCTCGCACATCGTCACGATCGAGGACCCGATCGAGGTGCTGCACCAGGATCAGCGCTCGATCGTCAACCAACGCGAGGTCGGCCTCGACACCGAGAGCTTCGGCCAGGCGTTGCGGCGGGCGCTGCGCCAGGATCCGGACACGATCCTGATCGGCGAGTTGCGCGACGCCGAGACGGCCCAGACGGCGTTGCAGGCGGCCGAGTCCGGCCACCTCGTCCTCTCGACGCTGCACACGATCGACGCCGCCGAGACGATCGGGCGCATGATCGAGTTCTTCCCCGAGGGAAAGCAGCAGCAGATCCGCTCGATCATGGCCGGCGTGCTCCGCGGCGTCATCTCGCAGCGGCTCCTGCCCCGTGTCGGCGGCGGCCGGGTCGCCGTGCTCGAGGTGATGGTCGCGAACGCGCGCATCGCCGAGCTGATCCGCGAGGGGAAGCCGGAGGAGATCCCGGACGCGATCGCGGAGGGTGAGTTCTTCGACATGCAGACCTTCCAGCAGGCGCTGATCGGGCGCGTCCTCGACGGCTCCGTCGAGCGTGAGATCGCCGCCGACGCGTCCTCGAACCGTCACGACTTCCTCGTCGCGCTCGAGCGCGAGGAGAAGCGGCTCGCCGCCGCGGCCGCAGCCGACGCCCCCGCCGCGCCTGCCGGGCCGGCGCCGACGCCGGCGGTCCAGCCGCTCGCCGCGGGCCTGCGCCTCGCGGGCTCGGCGTGAACCTCGGCTACGCCGCCGTCGCTTTCGCTCCCGCGCTCGCCGTGGGTAGCTTCCTCAACGTCGTGGTCTCGCGCCTGCCCCTCGGCCGCTCGATCTCGCGCCCGCGCTCGGCCTGCCTGCACTGCGGCGCCGAGCTCCGCGCCCGCGACAACATCCCGGTCGTCTCGTATCTGCTCCTGCGCGGCCGCTGCCGCGCCTGCGGCGCCCGGATCGGCCTGCGCTACCCGGCGGTCGAGCTCGCGACGGCGCTCCTCGCCGCCGCCTGCTTCGCCGACTTCGGGCTCTCGCTCCGCGCGCTCGCTGCTGCGATCTTCTGTGGCGCGCTCGTCGCGATCACCGCCACCGACATCGAGCGGATGATCGTCCCGAACCGGATCGTGCTGCCGGCGACCGTGGTCGTGCTGGCGCTCCAGCTCGCCTGGAAGCCGAGCGTCGAGTGGCCGGTGGCCGGCCTCGGCGCCGCGCTCTTCCTGCTGCTCGCAGCGCTCGCGTACCCGGCCGGCATGGGGATGGGCGACGTCAAGCTCGCGCTCCTGCTCGGTGTCGCCGACGGACGGACGGTGCCGCTCGCGCTCGCGCTCGGCACGCTCTCGGCGCTCGTCCCCTCGCTCGTGCTCTTCGCCCGCCACGGGCGGGCGGCCCGCAAGATGGCGATCCCGTTCGCGCCGTTCCTGGCGCTCGGCGGGGTCGTGGCCCTCTTCTTCGGCCACGACATCCTCTCCTGGTACGTGAACGGGCGGTAGCGAACCACTCGGCCGCGCCTCAAGGCGGGCCCGAGCGCTGCCGATACCTCGATCGAGGTATATGGCGGACGACGAGCTCACCCGAATCGAGACCCCGCTCGACGCGCCGACGGGCGCGAGTCAGCCGCCGCCGAAGCCGCTCGACACTGTCAACGAGCTCGCCGAGCTCATCCTCGACCTGATCGAGCCGACCGGGCTCGTCCCCGTCGACCGGCTGGCGGGCCTGCGCGGCCAGATCGGCAAGGGCTCGGTCGCGCAGGCGCTGCGGCAGGCGGGCCTCGCCTCGGACGAGGGCGTCGCCCGCGCGCTCGCCGAGCGCTACCACCTCGCCTTCGTCGACATCCGCCGTCAGGAGGTCGCCCCCGAGGCGGTCGAGCAGATCCCGATGACGGTGCTGCAGCGTGTCGGCGCGCTCCCCTACCGGCTCGAGGCGAACACGCTGCACGTGGCGATCGCCGACCCGGCCGACGTCGTCGCCATCGACGAGCTCCGGCTCGCGACCGGCTACGGCCTCGAGCTCGCGGTCGCCCCGCGCGAGGACCTGATCACCGAGCTCGTCCGCTTCGGGCGCAGCGGCCCCTCGCTCGACGTCCGGGTCGGAGCCGAGCTCCGTGCGATCGAGCAGGAGGAGGAAGAGGACGTCGGCGAGGCGGACGACCTCGACGTCGACGACGGCTTCTCGGACGCGCCGCTCGTCCGGCTCGTCAACGCGCTCATCTACCAGGCGGCCGAGGACGGCGCGAGCGACATCCACGTCGAGCCGCAGGAGGACTGCCTGCTCGTCCGCTACCGCGTCGACGGGGTGCTCCAGGAGGTGCAGCGGATCCCGAAGCGACTCTCGAACGGCGTCACGACGCGCCTGAAGGTGCTCGCGAAGCTCGACATCGCCGAGCGGCGCAAGCCGCAGGACGGCCGCATCTCGCTGAACGCCGCGGCCGCCGGACGCATGCTCGACGTCCGCGTCGCCACCCTGCCGACGGTCGAGGGCGAGTCGGTCGTCATGCGGCTCCTCGACAAGTCGCGGCGCGCCCCGACTCTCGCCGAGCTCGGGCTCCTGCCGGAGATGCAGGAGCGGTTGCTCGACGTGATCAGGCAGCCGACGGGCGCGATGCTCGTCACCGGGCCGACCGGCTCAGGCAAGACGACCACGCTCTACGCCGGTCTCGCCGAGCTGAACCGTCCCGAGATCAACATCATCACCGTCGAGGACCCGGTCGAGTACCGGCTCGCCGGCGTCAACCAGGTGCAGATCAACCAGAAGGCGGGTCTCACCTTCGCGAGCGCGCTGCGGTCGATCCTCCGTTCCGACCCCGACGTGGTCATGGTGGGCGAGATCCGCGACGGCGAGACGGCCAAGATCGCGATCGAGGCCGCCCTCACCGGCCACCTCGTGCTCTCGACGCTGCACACGAACGACGCGCCGAGCACGCTGACCCGTCTGAACGAGATGGGCGTCGAGCCGTTCCTGACCGGCTCCGCCGTCTCCGCCGTGCTCGCGCAGCGGCTCGCGCGCAAGCTTTGCACCCACTGCTGCGAGCTCTACTCGCCCTCGGTCGACGAGCTCCTCTCGGCCCGCGTCTCGCCCGACGTGGCCGCGAGCCAGGACGGCGTCGGCTTCTACCGCAAGCGCGGTTGCCCCCGCTGCAACCAGACCGGCTATCGCGGCCGGATCGGCATCTACCAGCTGCTGACGATGACCGAGGAGATGGAGTCGCTCGCGGCTGCGAAGGCGACCCGCGACGAGATCGAGCGCGCGGCGATCCGCGGCGGCATGCGCACGCTCTGGGACGACGGGCTCGCGAAGGTGTCGAGCGGGCTGACGTCGGTCGAGGAGCTCGCCCGGATCCTCGCCGTCTAACGGCGAGCGCTACGCGACCGAGCAGCCGAGATACTGGAGGACGAGCATCGCCTCCTGCACGAACCGAAACGCTTCGTGCGCGTTCGCGAAGCGGTAGGGCTTCGTCCGCCCGTCGCCGCCGGCAGCCGGGAAGACGACGGCCTCGACGATCGTGCCGCCGCCCTCGTCGTCGAAGCACCGCAGCGTCGCGAGCTGGCGGCTGTCGTACGTGACCTCGCGGACGAGCTCTTTCCCCACCATGCCTCAGCGAACGGTGTGGGCGGCCTGCGCAATCGCGGCGCCGTCGAGGTAGCCGTTGGCGAGGAACCTGATGTCGCCCGGCCGGCGGACGACGAGCACCGACGGGTCCGAGGTGCCGGGCAGCTTCGTCGCGATCACCTCGGCGATCTTCTCGTCGTGGACGTTGAGAGCGGCGAAGCCTGCGTGCGCGGCGGCCGCGCCAGAGCGCGCCGAGGCGAGCGCGGCGTTGTCGCCGGGGACGCCGGGCGCGTAGAGGACGGCGACGACGACGGGGTGGTGCCTGAGCGCGAGCCTGAGCGGCGCCGGCAGCGTCGGGTCGACCGCCGGCGGCGCGGGCGCGCGGCGCGTCGGCTTCGCCGGGCGGCCTACCGCCGCGTGACTCGCCACCGGGCTCGGCGCCACCCGGTGCACCACCGGCGGCGGCACCGTCACCGGTGCGGGCGGCCTGAGGACGAGCAGCTTGAACACGAGCGCGACGAGCACGAGACCGAGCCCGACGCCGCCGTACAGCTTCGTCTTGCGCGTCATCTGCACAGACGTCGTATCGGCAGGACGCGAAGCCGGCTTTACTACTGGACCGCCGGCGCGCCGACCGCGGCTGCGCACGGCCCCGGCTCGACCACTGCCGGCTGGTGGCCGTCGCGGAGCGCGCCGCCGGGGACGCCGCCGACGTAGTCGTAGACCTCGCCGTTCACGCGGTCGTCGAGGCAGTACGCCGCGTCGCCGTTGACGGCGACGGCGCGGAGGTTGCGGTCGAGGCCCGGCGTCTGCCGGCGCAGCCTGCGGCCGCTGATGCCGCTGTAGAAGCCCGTGCCGCGCGAGTACGCCTCGGCGGCGGTGATCGCCGTCTGCACGTTCGCCCTCGCAGCGGAGCTCGCCGCGCGCGCGTGGAAGCTGAAGTAGGCGGGAATCGCGAAGCAGGCCGCGCAGGCGAGGCCGATCGCTCTCTGCAGGTGACGGAACCGTGTGCCGCTCACGATCTCGTAACTCCTCGAGGTTGTTGGGACCGCAGTTGCGGATCTCATCGGCGGCGCCTCCGCCGCGCCTCCACCCCCCGAACGGGCGAAGCGAGAGAGCGCGAGGGGGGCGCGGTCGCCCGCGCCCCTCGGGTGAAGCCGTCGGCGTCGACGCCTAGGTGGGCGTGCCGGCGCCGCTGTAGAAGTTCGCGCAGGTGCCGTTCTCGATCGTCGAGACCTTGCCGCCGTTCTGGAGGTTGCCGGCGACGACGGTGCCGC
>DASRGD010000079.1:0-39643 GCA_035651195.1 Gaiellaceae bacterium
CGCGGCACCCACCTGGCTTGCCAGGTTCACACGGACGCGGCCGGACGGCGGGGTCGGGGCGCTCGCCTCTCGCCGTCGGGCGCGCCGGAGACCCGCCGCTACGCTGATTCGATGCAGGAGCTCTTCGGCGACTCCTCGCGCGACGGGAGCTGGGCTGCCGTACGGCTGTGGGTCGACGGCGGGCGGGTCGTCCGCTCCGAGGCGCCGGGGCTCGAATGCAGCATCGACGGCCTGACGCTGCTCGAAGCGGCGGCCGTCGGCGGCGATGAGCTGAGCGTCGACGCGCTCGCAAACGCGATCGGCCCGTACGTCACGGCACCCGCGCACGGGTCGCGGGTGGCGGTTGCGATGAGCGGCGGGGTCGACAGTGCGGTCGCACTCCTGCGCGCGGGACCGCACGCAGTCGGGGTCACGCTCCGCCTCTGGCACGATCCGCGCGGCCCGGAGGCCGAACGAGCGTGCTGCTCGCCGTCAGCGGTGCTGGCGGCGCGTGCGGCGTGTCACGCTCGCGGCCTGCCACACGTAACGCTCGACCTGCGCGAGGAGTTCAGGCGCGAAGTCGTCGAGTCGTTCGTGCGGGGGTACGCCCGCGGTGAGACGCCGAACCCGTGCACGCGCTGCAACGGCGGCTTCCGCTTCGGGGAGCTTCTCGCCTTCGCGCGACGAATCGGCGCGAGCCGGCTCGCCACCGGCCACTACGCGCGCGTCGTCGTCCGCGGCGGCCGGCCGCTGCTCGCGCGGGCGGCGGACGAGACGAAGGACCAGAGCTACATGCTCGCCCTGGTCGATCCGCGCGCGCTTCGGCGCGTCTGGTTCCCGCTCGGGGAGCAGACGAAGGCGGCGACGCGCGCCGAAGCTGCGGCCGCGGGACTCGCGGCGGCGGCGCGGGCGGAGAGCCAGGAGGCGTGCTTCCTCGCGGGTGACGATTACCGGGCCTTTCTGACGCGGCACGGCGTCCACGCGGCGGCGGGGGCGATCGTCGACGAGA
Source organism: Gaiellaceae bacterium (assembly GCA_035651195.1). GTDB lineage: Bacteria > Actinomycetota > Thermoleophilia > Gaiellales > Gaiellaceae > PALSA-600. The sequence continues at coordinate 989 of DASRGD010000079.1, forward strand.
GCGGCCGTCGCCTCGGCACCCATACGGGCCACTGGCGCTACACCGTCGGGCAACGGCGCGGCCTGGGTGTGGCCGCTGCGGAGCCGCTCTACGCGCTCGGCGCGGAGCCGAGGACGAACACGGTCGTCGTGGGGCCGCGTGAGTCGCTGGCGCGAACCCGGATCACCGTGCGCGGGCGCCTGTACGGCGACGCGTCGTGCGTCGAGGCGAAGCTGCGTTACCGCGCGCCGGCCGTCCCCGCGCGGGTCGGGACGACGGCCGACGGCTTCGCGCTCACGCTCGGCGAGCCGGCGTACGGAGTAGCGCTCGGTCAGACGGCTGTTCTCTACGAGGACGGCGTCGTTGTCGGGTCGGGCGTGATCACCGGAGCCGAGGTCTAAGATCGCGTTCGTGCTCGCTTTCGTCGCCAGCGACGCCGCGTGGATCGCGCTGGCGGTGTTCCTCGTCGCGGTCGGGCTCACGCTCGGCTGGGCGTTCTTCCGTCTGGCCGCAACTCTCAGCCGCCTTTCCTCGTTCATCAGAGGTACGGAGCGCGAGCTCCTACCGGTGATCGCGAAGGTCGGAGGGTCGGTGGACCGCGTGAATGCGGAGCTGGACAAGCTTGGCCAGGCGAGCGACAGCGCCGTCGACGCCGTGCAGCACGTCGACCAGGCGGTTCGTGCCGTCAGCTTCGCCGTCAAGCGGCCGGTCCAGAAGCTGACCGGCCTCGCCGCCGGCGTCTCGCACGGCTGGGCGTCGCTGCGCGCCCGCCACGACTGGCGCGGGGCCGTCGCGGCGGGCAAGCAGGCCGCCGCGCGGCGCGAGGCGGACTTCGACGAGGAGCTGCGGCGCGCGCATGGGTGACGAGATCACGCTCACGATCCCGCGCGACCGCGAGTTCCACCGGGTGGCGCACCTCGTCGTCGGTGGGCTCGCGCTTCGGCTCGAGCTGACGATCGAGACGCTCGAGGACCTCCAGATCGCGCTCGACACCGTGCTCGACTGCGCGGAGCCGGACGACGGCGACGTGACGGTGGCGCTCGCGAGCCGCGACGGCGTCCTGGAGGCACGCGTCGGCCCCGTCGACGTCCACGACGCGCTCGACCGGCCGGACGACGGCGACCTCAACCTCCGGCGCGTCCTCGCGACCGTCGTCGACGACGTCGACGTCGACGGGGAGTGGGTGCGACTCTCGAAGCGGGTGAGGGCGCGTGGCTGAGAACGACAAGGTCCTCCTCCGCCGCTACCACGAGCAGGGCGACCTGCAGGCGCGCGAGCAGCTGATCGAGCAGTACATGTCGCTCGTGCGCTCGCTCGCCCGCCGGTACGCCTACCGCGGCGAGCAGTTCGACGACCTCGTGCAGATCGGTGCGATCGGCCTGATCAAGGCGATCGACCGCTTCGACGTCAACCGGGGCGTCGAGCTGACCACGTACGCGACCCCGAACATCATCGGCGAGATCAAGCGGCACTTCCGCGACCGGAGCTGGGCCGTGCGCGTGCCGCGCGGCCTCCAGGAGCTGAACGTGCAGCTCTCGAAGCTGATCGAGCAGCTGACCGTGCAGCTCTCGCGCTCGCCGACGATCCCGGAGCTCGCGCAGGCCGCCGGCGTCGACGAGGAAGCGGTGCTCGAGGCGCTCGAATCCGGCCGCGCCTACTCGTCGCTTTCCCTGTCGCAGGGCGCCGGGCAGGAGGACGGGGACGAGATCGACCCGCTCGAGTCGCTCGGCGAGCTCGAGCACGAGTACGAGGTCTCCGAGGACCGGGCGGTGCTGGCGCCGGGCTTCCGCGCGCTCGATTCCCGCGAGCGGACGATCCTGCACCTGCGCTTCTTCGAAGGGCTGACGCAGTCGCAGATCGCCCAGCACGTCGGCATCTCGCAGATGCACGTCTCGCGCCTGATCCGCCGCGCGCTCGAGAAGATTCGCGACGAGATCGCCGTCGACGAGACCGAGCACGGCCGCGCCGCCCGGCGTCGCTGACCGGCGCGCGCGAGACCCGTCCCTAAACTGTCTCCCGTTGCTGACCACGGCTGAGCTGCGCGAGGCCTTTCAGCGCTTCTACGAGGAGCGGGGCCATCTCCGTGTCCCGTCGCATTCGCTCGTGCCGCCGCCGGACGATCCCTCGACGCTCTTCATCGTCGCCGGCATGCAGCAGTTCAAGCCGTACTTCCTCGGCCTGCGCGAGCCTCCCGCCAGACGCGTCGTCAGCGTCCAGAAGTGCCTGCGGGCCGGCGGCAAGGACACCGACCTCGAGGACGTCGGCCGCACCGACCGCCACAACTCGTTCTTCGAGATGATGGGCAACTTCTCGTTCGGCGACTACTTCAAGGACGAGGCGATCGACTTCGCCTGGGAGCTCGTGACGGGCGTGCTCGGCCTCGATCCGGAGCGGCTCTGGGTGACGGTGCACGAGGGGAACGCGGCGCTCGAGCTCGACGAGGACTCGGTCGCGATCGAGGCCTGGAGGCGCGTCGGCATCCCGCCGGAGCGGATCGTGCGGCTCGGCGACGACAACTTCTGGAAGGCCGCCGACACCGGTCCGTGCGGCCCGTGCTCGGAGATCTTCTTCGACCGCGGCGAGGAGCACGGCTGCGGCGATCCCGCCTGCCAGCCCGGCCACTGCGACCGCCACTACGAGTTCTACAACCTCGTCTTCATGCAGTACGACCTGCAGCCGGGAAACGTGCTCGTGCCGCTGCCGGCCGAGAACGTCGACACGGGCATGGGCGTCGAGCGCACTGCCTGCGTTCTCCAGGGGGTCGGATCGAACTACGACACGGACGGCTTTCGCCTGATCATGGACTGGATCGAGGCGAACGCCGCCGTGCCGTACCGTGAGAGCGAGGACTCGACGAAGGCCTACCGCGTGCTCGCCGATCACGGCCGGGCGGTGACGTTCCTGATCGCCGACGGCGTCACCCCCTCGAACGAGGGCCGCGGCTACATCTGCCGGCGCCTGCTCCGCCGTGCGGTGCAGCACGGCCAGCGCGTCGGGCTCGTGGGCCTGCACCGGCTGCCCGGCGTCGTGATCGAGCAGCTCGGCGCCGCCTACCCGGAGCTGGTCGAGCACGCCGGCGAGATCGAGCGCGTCGTGCGTCTCGAGGAGGAGCGGTTCCGCGAGACGCTCGCACGCGGACTGCGCGAGTTCGACGAGCTCGCCGGGAGCGGCGCGATCTCCGGCGAGGATGCGTTCACGCTCGCGACGACCTACGGCTTCCCGGTCGAGCTGACGCAGGAGCTCGCGGAGGAACGCGGCCAGGCGGTCGACGTCGACCGCTTCCGGGAGCTGATGGAGGAGCACCGTGAGATCTCCCGCGCGGGCGGCGACAGGAGCGATCTGCAGCTCGCCGCCGAGTTCGCGCGCGACGCCGGCTTCCGGACCGAGTTCGTCGGCTACGAGAAGACGGACGTGTTGACGGAGCTCGCAGCAGTCCGCGAGCTCGGCGATGGACTCTTCCTCGCGAAGCTGCGCGAGTCGCCGTTCTATCCCGAGGGCGGCGGCCAGGTGACGGACGCGGGCGAGCTTCTCGGCGAGGAGACGGGCGCCGTCGCGACGTTGCGCGCCGCGTACCGCTTCGGCGACGACCAGGCGCTCGTCTTCGAGGGAGCCGGCTTCTCCGCCGGCGATCGGGTGCGCGCCGTCGTGCCCTGGAACGTGCGCTTCCCGACGATGGCGAACCACACGGCGACGCACCTCCTGCACGCGGCGCTGCGCGAGGTGCTCGGCGAGCACGTCAAGCAGGCGGGCTCGGCGGTGCGCCCCGACAAGCTCCGCTTCGACTTCACGCATCCGTCGCCGCTCGCGCCCGAGGAGCGCGAGCGCGTCGAGCGGCTCGTCAACGAGAAGGTGTTCGAGTCGATCCCAGTGCGCACGTTCGTGACGCCGATCGAGGAGGCGCGGAAGCTGGGGGCGATGATGCTCTTCGGCGAGAAGTACGGCACCGACGTCCGCGTCGTCGAGATCGACGACTTCTCGCGCGAGCTTTGCGGCGGCACGCACGTGCGCTCGACGGCGGAGATCGGCCCGTTCGTGGTCACGAGCGAGAGCTCGATCGGCTCCGGCGCGCGACGCATCGAGGCCGTCACGGCCGGCGAGGCGTGGGCGGTGTTGCACGGCCGCTCGCGCGAGCTCGACGAGGTGCGCGCCGAGCTCGAGCGGGCGCGCCGCGAGGCGAAGAGGCCGCAGGCGGCGCAGACGGTCGACGTCGAGCCGCAGGTCGAGGTCGTGAACGGGACGAACGTGATCGTGCAGGCGCTCGAGGGGATCGGCTCCGAGGCGCTCCTCGACCTGTCCGACCGTTTCAAGCAGCGCCGGGCGCCGGCGGCCGTCGTGCTCGGCTCGCGCGTCGACGGCTCCGTCCACCTCGTCGCGAACTTCGACCAGGGCGTCGCGCAGCGCGTCTCGGCCGGCGACGTCGTCAGGGAGATCGCGCCGATCGTCGGCGGCGGCGGCGGCGGCCGGCCGACGATGGCGCGCGCGGGCGGCAAGCAGCCGGAGCGCCTCGACGACGCTCTCGCTCGCGCGCGCGAGCTGATCACGGCAGCGCTACGACAATGAAGGTTCTGGCGCTCGACTACGGCTCGGCGCGGACGGGCGTCGCGGTGTCGGACCCCACCGGCACGGTCGCGCGGCCGCTCGGCGTCGTCGAACGGGTGGCGGAGGCGGCCGGGTTCCGGCGGCTGCTCGACGTGATCCGCGTCGAGCAGCCCGAGCTCGTCGTCGTCGGCTTGCCGCTGACGCTGCGGGGCGAGCACGGCGCGCAGGCCGCCGAGACGGCGGGCTTCGTCGACTCGCTTCGCGACGAGCTCGACGTCCCGGTCGAGACATACGACGAGCGGTTCACGTCGGTGCTCGCCGACGGCGACGACGCGCGCGCGGCCGCGCACCTCCTCTCGAGCTATCTCGAATGGCGACGCTGAGGAACGCGCTCGTCGTCGCCGTCCTCGCCGGGGTCGCCGCCGGTTGCGGCTCCGGCACCGCGGCGACGACCACGACGACGACGCCGGCGCCGCCGAAGCCGTTCCGCATCGTCTTCCCCGAAGGGTTCACGCGCGTCGAGATGGCCGAGCGCGTGAAGAAGGTCGCGCAGATCGCGAGGCGCGAGCGAGGGAAGCCGGTCCGACTGAGCGAGCGCGCGTACCTGGCGGCGACCCGGCGCGGAGTCGTCCCGTGCCTCGGGCACGCGGCTCGCCCCGATCTCGAGGGCTTCCTGTTCCCGGCCACCTACGACTTCCTGGCGCAGACGACGGCGCGACTCCTCGTCCGGGCCCAGCTCGCGGCGTTCTGCCGCACCTGGCGCGGCGTCGACCTCTCGTACGCGCGCTCGCAGAACCTGACGCCGTACGACGTGCTCAAGGTCGCCTCGATGGTCGAGGCGGAGGCGGCTGTGCCGGCCGATCGCCCCAAGGTCGCGGCCGTGATCTACAACCGGCTGCGGGAGCGGATGCCGCTCCAGATCGACGCGACGCTCCGCTACGGGCTGCACATCCCGCCGACGCGGTCGATCACCCAGTCCGAGCTCGCGAGCGCCAATCCGTACAACACCCGCAAGCTGTACGGCCTGCCGCCGACGCCGATCGGCAATCCCGGCCTCGCCTCGATCCGCGCGGCCGCCCACCCGTCGCGCCTCGGCTACCTCTACTACGCGCGCGTTCCGAACACCGACCGGCACGTGTTCTTCGAGAGCTACACCGCCTACGAGAGGTATCTGGCGGCGCACGGCTACGGTCCGCATTGACGACGCAGGTCGCCCTGCTCGGCCACCCGGTCGCGCACTCGCTCTCGCCGCGCATGCAGAACGCCGCATTCGCGGCGCTCGGGCTCGATTGGCACTACACGGCCCTCGACGTCGAGGACGTCGTCGCCGCCGTCGCCGACCTGCGGGCGCGCGGCTTCGCCGGCGCGAACGTGACGATCCCCCACAAGCAGGCGGTGGTCGCCGCGTGCGACGAGGCCGAGGGCGTCGCCGTCAACACGCTCGTCTTCCGCGACGGCCGCGTGCTCGGCTTCAACACCGACAAGGAGATCCTCGCCGGGATCGAGGCGCGGCGTGCGTGCGTGATCGGGTCCGGCGGCGCCGCCCGCGCGCTCGAGCCGGCGCTGCCGAACGAGACGCGCATCTTCTCGCGGCGCGGCGACTGGCCGCCCGACGCGTCCGGCTGCGACCTGATCGTGAACGCGACGCCGGTCCGCGACGAGCTGCTCGTCGAGCCGCAGCCGGGCCAGGTCGTCGTCGACCTCGCCTACGCAGCGGACGGCGAGACCGCGCTCGTCGCCGCGGCGCGGGCGGCCGGGTGCGAGGTGGTCGACGGCCGCGAGGCGCTCGTGCGCCAGGGCGCGAAGAGCTTCGAGCTCTGGACCGGGCTGCGCGCGCCCGTCGACGCGATGCGCGCCGCCGTTCGCTGAGCCGACGGAGCCGGGCTGACGTCCGGCGCCTTTCACATACCCTCACCGCATGTCCCTCCGTCTGGCAACTGCCGGCGAGTCGCACGGCCCGGCGCTCGTCGCGATCCTGACCGGGCTCCCGGCCGGGCTCGTGCTCGACAAGGAGGCGATCGACGCCGACCTGCGGCGGCGGCAGGCGGGCTACGGGCGCAGCCCGCGGCAGCAGATCGAGACGGACGAGATCGAGGTGCTCGCGGGCCTTCGGCACGGGCGCACGCTCGGCACGCCGCTCGCGCTCGTCGTCCGCAACCGCGACCACAAGAACTGGACGTGGGGGATGAGCCCGTGGCCGCCGGCGGGCGAGCCGCAGGGCAAGGGCACGAAGCGGGTAACGCTGCCGCGCCCCGGGCATGCCGACCTCGCCGGCGTGCTGAAGTACGGCCACGACGACGTGCGCGACGCGCTCGAGCGGGCGTCGGCGCGGCACACGGCCGTGCACGTCGCCGCGGGGTCGGTTGCGAAGGCGCTGCTCGCCGCGGTCGAGATCGGCGTCGCGGGCTCGGTCGTCGACGAGGAGGGGCTGCGGGCGCGCGTCGACGAGGCGCGCGCCGACCGCGACACCGTGGGCGGCGTCGTCGAGGTGCGCGCGAACGGCGTGCCGCCGGGGCTCGGCTCGTACGCGGCGAAGGAGGACCGCCTCGACGCGCGTCTCGCCGCCGCCGTGATGGGGATCCAGGCGGTGAAGGGAGTCGAGATCGGCGACGGCTTCGCGCTCGCCGCGAAGCGCGGCTCGGAGGCGCACGACGAGATCCGCACCGACCGCCGCCGGGACACGAACCACGCGGGCGGCATCGAAGCCGGCGTCTCGAACGGCGAGCAGATCGTCGTCCGCGCGGCGATGAAGCCCTTGCCGACGCTGATGAAGCCGCTCGCCTCGGTCGACCTGGAGACGGGTGCGGCGGCGCAGGCGCTCGTCGAGCGCTCCGACGTCGCGGCGGTCGAGGCGCTCGCGGTCGTCGCCGAGGCCGCGGTCGCCTGGGAGCTCGCGCGCGCGGCGAGGGAGAAGTTCGGCGGCGACGCGCTCGGCGACTTCGTCGGCGCCTGGCGCGCCTACCTCGAGCGCATCGAGTGGCGCTGAACGCCCTCGACCGGCACCTCGTCCTCGTCGGGTTCATGGGCGCCGGCAAGACGACCGTCGGCCGCGAGGTGGCGGAGCGCTTGGGCCGTCCGTTCGTCGACGTCGACGACGAGCTCGAGCGGGCACACGGGCCGATCTGGGACGTGTTCGCGCGCGAGGGCGAGCAGGCGTTCCGCTCGCTCGAGGCGGACTTCGTCAGGCGCGTCTGTGCCGGGCGCGAGCCGTCGGTCGTCGCGGTCGGGGGCGGAGCAGTCGAGACGCGGGGCCTGCTGCGGGAGCTGGACGCGTTCGTGGTCTGGCTCGACGTCGACATCGGCACCGCCTGGCGGCGCGTGCAGGGAAGCCGTCGGCCGCTCGCGCAGGACGACGCCGAGTTCCAGCGGCGCTTCGAGCTGCGGCAGCCGCTCTATCGCGAGGTCGCGGACGCCGTCGCCGGCGACGCCGAGGGCGTCGTTCTGGCCGCGGCCGGTGTCCGGCACGAGCCGGGGTCGCTTCGCGAGCTCGGCGAGCTCGTGCCCGGCGACGGGCCGGTCGCGCTCGTCGCCGACGCGATCGTGCTCGGCATCTACGGTCCGCGCGCGCAGGCGGCGCTCGCCACGCGCCTCGTGTCGACGCACGAGCTGCCGCCGGGCGAGCCGGCGAAGCAGGCGGCGGTCGCGCAGCGGCTCTGGGGCGAGCTGCGACTCGACCGCGGCGGCACCGTCGTCGCGCTCGGCGGCGGTTGCACGACCGACGTCGCCGGCTTCGTCGCCGCGACGTACCTGCGCGGCGTGCCGTGGGTCGCCGTGCCGACGACGCTCGTCGGCCAGGTCGACGCCGCGATCGGCGGCAAGACCGCGATCGACGTCCCCGCCGGCAAGAACCTCGTCGGCGCCTTCCACTGGCCGGCCCGCGTCGTCGTCGACGAGACGCTGCTCGACACGTTGCCGGAGCGCGAGCGTCGGCAGGGGCTCGCAGAGCTCGTCAAGACGCGGCTGCTCGCCGGCCGCGACCTCGACGTCCGCGGCGCCGCCGCCTACAAGAGCGCCGTTTGCCTCCGCGACCCGTACGACCGCGGCGAGCGGCGCTGGCTGAATCTCGGCCATACGTTCGCGCACGCGCTCGAAGCCGCGGCCGATTTCGAGCTGCCGCACGGCGAGGCGGTCGCGCTCGGCCTGCTCGCGGCGCTGCGGCTCTCGGGGCGCGACACGGCCGAGGTCGAGCGGGAGCTCGACCCGCGGCCGGTGCGGGTCGATCCCGAACGCGCGTGGGAGGCGCTCCTGCGCGACAAGAAGCGCGAGCGCGACGCGATCAACGTCGTCCTCCTGTCCGACGGCGGCCCTGTCGTCGAGGAGCGTCCCGCCGCCGAGGTGCGGCGCGAGCTGGAACGATTGATCGTCTAGATGCAGGTCCTGGTCCTGAACGGCGTCAACCTCGACGTGCTCGGCCGTCGAGATCCGTCGCTGTACGGGGGCATCAGCCTCAACGAGCTCGAGACGAAGATCTACGAATGGGCGAACGAGCTCGGCCTGACGGTTCGCTGCCGGCAGTCGAACAACGAGGGCGAGTTCATCGAGTGGATCCACGACGCCTACGACGACGCCGACGCGCTCGTCGTCAATCCGGGTGCCTGGACGCACTACAGCTACGCGATCCGAGACGCGCTCGAGCTGTTCCCGGGACCGATCGTCGAGGTGCACCTCTCCGACATCGAGAAGCGCGAGGCGTGGCGGCGGCATTCCGTGATTGCCGAGCTGACCGCGCATCGCGTGCTCGGCAAGGGCCCGGACGGCTACCGGGAAGCGCTCGCGCACCTGAAGGGGGCCGCGTGAGCCGCATCGAGGCGCTGCGCGAACGGCTGACCGACCGGCTCCTCGTCACCGACCTCGTCAACGTGCTCTACCTCACCGGCTTCGACAGCTCGAACGCGGCGCTGCTCGTCGACCCCGACGGGACGACGCGGCTCTACACCGACTTCCGCTACCTCGAAGCGGCGCAGGCGGTCCCGGACGTGGAGGCGGTGCAGACGAGGCGCGCGGTGATCCGCGATCTCGCCGAACGGCTGAGCGGCCGAATCGTGTTCGAGGCAAGCGCGCTCCCGTACGCCCACTACGAGCTCCTCCGCGCCGGCGGCCTCGAGCTCGTGCCGGCGGACGGGACCGTCGAGGAGCTGCGCGCGGTCAAGGACGACGACGAGCTCGACCGCATCCGGCGGGCGGCGCTCGCGGCCGACCGCGCGTTCGAGGCGCTCACGGCCGAGGCGTGGGCGGGACGAAGCGAGCGCGAGCTCGCCTGGCGGCTCCATCAGCTCCTGCACGCGCACGGCGCCGACACGATCGCGTTCGACCCCTTGATCGCCGCCGGGCCGAACGGCTCGAAGCCGCACACGGACGCGACCGACCGGATCGTCCCGGAGCGCACGCTCGTCGTCGCGGACTGGGGGGCGAAGCTCGACGGCTACTGCTCCGACTGCACGCGCACGCCCGCGACCGGCGACCTGCCGCGCGAGCTTCGCCGCGCGTACGACGCCTGCCTCGAGGCGCAGCTCGCCGCCGTCGACGGCATCCGACCCGGCATGACCGGTGCCGAGGCCGACCGGCTCGCCCGCGACGTGCTCGAGCGATGGGGCTACGGCGCGCGGTTCGGCCACGGCCTCGGCCACGGCGTCGGCCTCGCCGTCCACGAGGCGCCGCGGCTCTCGCCCGAGTCCGAGGACGTGCTTCGCGCCGGCAACGTGATCACGATCGAGCCGGGCGTCTACCTGCCCGGGCTCGGCGGCGTCCGGATCGAGGACCTCGCGATCCTGCGCGACGACGGCGTCGAGCTGCTCACCTCCTTCCCGAAGGAGCTCACCTTCGTCAGCTGAGGCGTCGCGTGCCGACGCCGACCGGAAGGGGCGGCGCGGTTCATCCGCGCAGCCGCTAACCTCGCCGCCGATGGCCGAGGTCGTCAGCACGAACCAGTTCCGCAACGGCATGCACATCGGCCTCGACGGCCAGACGTGGCGCATCGTCGAGTTCCAGCACGTCAAGCCCGGCAAGGGCGGTGCGTTCGTGCGCACGAAGCTGAAGTCGCTCGACTCCGGCGCCGTCGTCGACCGCACGTTCCGGGCCGGCGAGAAGTTCGAGCGCGTGCGGACCGAGACGAAGGAGATGCAGTACCTCTACGACGCGGGCGACGAGGTCGTGTTCATGGACACGGACACGTACGAGCAGGTGTCGCTGCCGCGGCCGACGGTCGAGGATGCGCTGCCGTTCATGCAGCCGTCGTCGACGTGGCAGGTCCTGTTCGTCGACGAGCGCCCATCCGGCGTCGACCTGCCGTCGAGCGTCGTGCTCGAGGTGACCGAGACGGAGCCGGGCGTGAAGGGCGACACGGTCTCGAACGTGACGAAGCCGGCCACGCTCGAGACCGGCGCCGTCGTCCAGGTGCCGCTGTTCGTCAACGCCGGCGAGAAGATCAAGGTCGACCCGCGCGAGCGGCGCTACATCTCGCGCGCGTAAGCCGCCTCCGCCGCCGCCGAGCCCGGCAACGAGCGCGGTAAGGTCCAGCGCATGCCGAAGCTCGTCGACACCACGATCCGCGTGCTCGGCCAGGAGCCGCTCGCCGACGCGCTCCCGACCTCCGCCCTGCTCGAGCTCGCCGGCGTCCTCGACCGGGCCGGTTTCGCCTACCTGGAGATCTCCGGCGGCGGCGTCTTCGACAGCGCCGTCCGGCGTGGCGTCGAGAGCCCCTGGGAGCGGATCCGGGCGCTAAAGGCCCGGACGACGACGCCGCTTGCGCTCGCCGTGCGCGGCCGGTTCCTCGTCGGCTCGCGCCCGGTCGGCCGCGAGCTCGTCCGGCGCTTCGTCCAGTGCGCCGCCGACAGCGGCATCGACGTCTTCCGGCTCCACGACCCGCTCAACGACGCCGACAACCTGCGCGAGGCGGCGGAGGCGATCCGCGGCGCGGGGCGCGAGTTCGACGCGGGGCTGCTCTACGGCAGCAACCGCCGCGAGGCGCTCGTCGACGCCGCGAGGCGGCTGCCGGAGATCGGCGCGGCCCGGCTGCTGTTGCACGACCCGGCCGGCCTCCTGCAGCCGCACCGGGCCGGCGAGCTCGTCGCCGAGCTGCGCGAGCTCGGCGGCGTCCCCGTCGGCCTCTACTGCCAGGGCGCGGGCGGCAACGCGCTCGCGGCCGCGATCGAGGCGGCGCGCGCGGGCGCCGACCTGATCGCCTGCGCCGTCTATCCCGTTGCCCTCACCGTCCACCGCGTCTCCGCCGAGGCGGCCGCGACGGCGCTCGCCGGTATCGGGCTCGACCCGAACGTCGAGGCGGACGTGCTGTGGCGCGCGGCGGACATCGTCGACGAGTACATCGGCGACCGCCCCGTGACGCGGCTCGTGCCGCGCATCTCGGTCCGCGCCGCGCAGCGGAAGATCCCGGTCGGGATCGTCTCGGCGGTCGACGAGCAGCTGCGCGCGCGCGGGTCGGGCGGGCGGCTCGACGAGGTGCTCGACGAGATCGACCGCGTGCGCCGCGAGGCGGGCTCGCCGCCGCTCGCGGCGCCGATCGGGCAGGTCGTCGCCTCGCAGGCCCTGATCAACGTGCTCGGAGCCAACCGCTACGCGACGATCGTCGACGAGCTGCGCGACCTCGTCCGCGGGCGGTTCGGGCACACGCCCGCGCCGATCGATCCGGGCCTCAGGCGCGCCGTCGAGCTCCTCCCCGACGGCGCCGGCGACGAGCCGGAGCCCGAGCTCGCCGCCCTGCGGGAGAACGCCGAAGGGCTCGCCGCGAGCGAGGAGGAGCTTCTCCTGCTCGCGCTCTACGGGAGCGAGGCCGAGCCGCTCCTGCGCTCGATCAGGCAGCGGACGAGCAACGAGGCGACGCTCGGCGGCGGCGGCGTCGACCAGGCGCGCGCGGCGCGGATCCGCGAGCTCGTGCGGATCGTGCAGGAGTCGGGGATCGACGAGATCACGGTCGAGGAGGAGGGCATGCGGGTCAGCGTGCGACGGACGGTCGACGTGCCGACAGTCTCGCAGCAGCCGGCCGCGGCCGTGCCGGAGGCGCCGGCGGTCGTGGCGCCGGTGGCGCCGGCGAACGGGCTCGTGCGGGTCGAGAGCCCGATGGTCGGGACGTTCTACCGCGGCCCGCAGCCGGGCGCGCCGCCGTTCGTCGAGGAAGGCGACCCGGTCGCGCCCGGGCAGACGCTCTGCATCCTCGAGGCGATGAAGCTGATGAACGAGGTCAAGGCGGAGATCGAGGGCATCGTCCGCAGGATCCACGTCCGCAACGCCGAGCCGGTGGAGTACGGCCAGCTGCTGCTCGAGCTCGAGCCGCTGAACGGGCGGCCGCTCGATGTTTAGCCGAGTCCTCGTCGCGAACCGGGGCGAGATCGCCGTTCGCGTCATCCGCGCGTTGCACGAGCTCGGGATCGAGGCGGTCGCGGTCTACTCGACCGCCGACGAGCAGGCGCTGCACGTCCGGCTCGCCGACCACGCGGTGCGCGTCGGGCCGGCGCCGGCCGGCCAGAGCTACCTGAAGATCCCGTCCATCGTCGCCGCGGCGGTCACGTCGAACTGCGACGCGGTACATCCCGGGTACGGCTTCCTCGCCGAGAATCCGGCCTTCGTCGAGGCATGCGTCGCCAACGACCTCGTCTTCGTCGGGCCGCCGGCGGACGTGATGCGGACGATGGGCGACAAGATCGCAGCCCGGCACGCGATGCGCGGCGCCGGCGTGCCGGTCGTCCCCGGCACCGTCGGTCCGACCACGCTCGCGGCCGCGCGCGAGGCGGCGGAGGAGATCGGCTACCCGATCCTGCTCAAGGCTGCCGCCGGCGGCGGCGGGAAGGGAATGCGGCTCGTGGACTCGCCCGACGAGCTCGAGGACGCATTCGGCGCCGCCGCCGCGGAGGCGGCCGCTGCGTTCGACGATCCGACGCTGTACGTCGAGAAGGTGCTCGAGCCTGCCCGCCACGTCGAGATCCAGGTGCTCGCCGACGCCGACGGCGGCGTCATGACCCTCGGTGAGCGCGAGTGCTCGATCCAGCGCCGGCACCAGAAGCTGATCGAGGAGACGCCGTCGCCGGCGCTCGACCCCGGGCTGCGCGAAGCGATGGAGGCGGCCGCGGAGCGCGCGTGCCGCGCGGTCGGCTACGTGAACGCCGGCACGTTCGAGTTCCTGCTCGGGCCGGACGGGTCGTTCTCCTTCATCGAGCTGAACGCGCGGCTCCAGGTCGAGCATCCGATCACCGAAGCCTGCACCGGCATCGACATCGTGCGCGCCCAGCTCTCGGTGGCGAGCGGCGAGCCGCTCGAGCGCACGGGGCGGGCGCCGCGGCGCGGCCACGCGATCGAGATCCGGCTGAACGCCGAGGATCCGACGCGCGACTTCATGCCGGCGCCGGGGCCGGTCGTGCGCTTCGCGCCGCCGCTCGGCCCCGGCGTCCGCGTCGACACGTACATCGAGAGCGGCACCGTCGTCTCGCCGTACTACGACTCGCTGCTCGCGAAGATCGTCGTCTGGGACGCCGACCGCTCCGCGGCGATCGCGCGCGCCGAGCGCGCGCTCGAGGAGACGGTCGTCGACGGCGTGCCGACGACGCGCGACTTCTCGCTGCTCGTGCTGCGCAGCGAGGAGTTCCGAAGCGGCCTCTACTCGACCTCGACCCTGTCCGAGCTGGCGGTGACGGCGTGATCTCCCGGCGGCAGGCGCGGCGGCAGGCGCTGATCCTGCTCTACCAGTGGGATCTCTCCGGCGCCGAGCTCGGCTCGCAGTACTCGGGCGAGATCGACCCCTGGGCCCACGCGCTCGCGCAGGAGGTGGCCGCCCACGCCGACGAGCTCGACGCGCGTATCACCGCCGCCTCGGAGGGGTGGCCGGCGGAGCGGCTCGGCGCCGTCGAGCGGAACGCGCTGCGCGTCGCCGTTCACGAGCTCGACCGCGCCGAGGTGCCGCCGGAGGTGGCGATCGACGAGGCGGTCGCCTTCGCGAAACGGTATGCGTCCGACGAGGCAGGCAAGCTCGTGAACGGCATCCTGGGGCGCATCCAGCGAGAGGAGGCAGCGCGTCGATGAGTGCCGAGGACGCACTCGCCAAAGCGGAGGATCTGCTCGCTCGGCTCGAGTCGGCGCGGACGCGGCTCGACGCGACCGAGGACCCCGACCAGGCGATCGCGGTGCTGCAGGAGCTCGCGCAGCTCGCGAAGGAGGTCGAGGCCGAGCTGCAGCGGGCCCGCGCCGTTGCGGAGGCGGATGCCACGGGCGCCTGAGAAGCTGCGTGCGCTCGTCGAGGACTACCTCGACGAGCTCGAGCTGACGCCGGAGCTCGGAACCCTCGCCGAGCCGATCCGCCACGCGCTCGGTGGCAAGCGCGTTCGGCCCGTGCTCTGCCTCGCCTCGGGCGAGGCCGTCGGCGCCCCCGTCGAATCGCTCCTGCCCGCGGCCGCCGGCGTCGAGCTCGTGCACTCCTTCTCGCTCGTCCACGACGACCTGCCGTCGCTCGACAACGACGCGGAGCGCCGCGGCCGGCCGAGCGTGTGGGCGGCGTACGGCGAGGCGACGGCGATCCTCGCCGGCGACGCGCTGCTCGCCGAGGCGTTCCGGCTCGCGCTCTCGTACCCGCGGCCGGACGTCGCGCGCGAGCTCGTCACGGCGACGCTGGCGATGATCGGCGGGCAGCAGCTCGATCTGACCGACGGCTGGAGGGACCTCGAGACCTTGCACGCCCTGAAGACGGGCGCGCTCTTCTCCGCGTCGGTCATGTGCGGGCTCTGGGCGGCGGAGCTGCCCGAGAGGGAGCATCCACCGTGGCGCGCGTTCGCCGCCGAGCTCGGTCTCCTCTTCCAGATCGTCGACGACATCCTCGACGGCGACGGCTACGTCCGCGAGGTCGGGGCCGAGGAGGCTCGACGGCTCGCCGATCGCGCCGGCGAGCGCGCGCAGGCGCGGCTGGCCGCCATCGACGCGGACACCTCGACGCTGTCGGAGATCGTCGCCGGGCTCGTCGCGCGCACCTCGTGAAGAAACGCCTCGACGTGCTGCTCGTCGAGCGCGGTCTCGCGAAGACGCGGGCACAGGCGCAGGCGCTGGTGATGGCGGGGCTCGTGCGCGGGCATACCAAGGCGGGCGAGCAGGTGGACGAGGCCGAGCAGCTCGAGGTGGAGGCGCCGCCGCCGTACGTCTCGCGTGCGGGCCGGAAGCTCGCGAACGCGCTCGACGCGTTCGCCGTCGACCCGCGCGGTCTCGACTGCCTCGACGTCGGCGCGTCCACCGGCGGCTTCACCGACGTCCTGCTGCAGCGCGGCGCGTCGCGGGTGATCGCGCTCGACGTCGGCCACGGGCAGCTGCACCAGCGCCTGCGCGAGGACGCCCGCGTCGTCGTGCTCGAGCGGACGAACGCGCGCGAGCTGCAGTCGCTGCCGTTCGCGCCGCAACTCGTCGTCTGCGACGTCTCGTTCATCTCGGTGCGGCTGGCGCTGCCGCCGGCGCTTCGGCTTGCGGCACCCGGCTGGCAGGCGCTCGTGCTCGTGAAGCCGCAGTTCGAGGCCGGGCGCGCGGAGGCGACGAAGGGCGTCGTCCGCGACCGGCTCGTCCACCAACGCGTGCTCCGCGAGGTCGCCGGGGCCGCGCTCGGCTGGCGGGCACGCGTGCTCGGCCTCGTAGACTCGGGCCTCCCGGGACCGAAGGGAAACCGTGAGTTCGTCCTCCACCTCGCCCACGACGCGCGGCCTGAGCTCCCGCCGGCGCTCGAGCGCTGGATCGCCGATGCGACCGGTTGAGCGCGCCGCGGTCGTCGTGCACGGCACGCGCGACGTCAGCGACGCGTCTGCGCGCCTCGAAGCGGTCGCCCGCGAGGCGGGCGTCGAGCTCGTCTCCGCGGACGGCTCGGACGTCGACATCGCCGTCGTCCTCGGCGGCGACGGCACGCTGCTCCGGGCGCTGGCGCGGTTCCTGGGCACGGGCGTGCCGGCGATCGGCGTCAACTTCGGCCGCGTCGGCTTCCTCACGGCGATGACCGGCGACCAGCTCGAGCGCGGCCTCGCGCGCGTCTTCGCCGGCGACTACCGCGTGCTCGAGCTGCCGACGCTCGAGGTGACGGTCGACGCGGCGCGGTACGTCGCGGTCAACGACGCCGTCGTCGCGAGCGGGACGCTCGGGCGGATGATGGAGCTCGGCTACGCGATCGGCGGCGAGGACCTCGGCGTCCAGCCCTGCGACGGCGTCATCTGCGCGACGCCGTCGGGGTCGACCGCCTACAACCTCTCGAACGGCGGTCCGGTGCTCGTCTGGGGGCTGGACGCGATGGTGATCACGTTCGCGGCGCCGCACACGCTGCATGCGCGGCCGCTCGTCGTCGGGCGGGAGTCCGACCTCGAGGTCACGAATCGCACCCCGGCCGTCGCCGCCGTCGTGCTGATCGACGGCCATCCCGTCGCCGAGCTGCAGCCGGGCGACGGCGTCCACGTCCACCTCGCCGAGCAGCGCAGCCTGCTCGCGACGCTCCCCGAGCGGGGGTTTTTCCAGCGCTACGCGGACGCGTTCGGCGCCCGCTGACAAGGGACAGTCGAGGTCAGCCGCGCCGGCGTCGTACCATGCCGTCGTGCTCCGCCGCCTGCGGATCGAGAACCTCGTCCTCATCCACGGGGCCGAGCTCGAGTTCCACGAGGGCCTGAACGCGATCACCGGCGAGACCGGAGCGGGGAAGACGATCCTCTCGAACGCGATCGGCCTGCTGCTGGGCGCGCGCGGCGACGCGTCGATGATCGGGACGGGCGCGGCCGAAGCGTACGTCGAGGCGGAGTTCGACTTGCCCGACGACGACGTCCTCGACACGCTCGCGGAGCTGCGACCGGACGACGAGGAGTCGCTCGTGCTCGCACGGCGGATCTTCGCCGACGGTCGCACGCGGGCGTACGCGTGGGGCCGGAGCGTCGCGCGCGAGGACGTGGCCGCGGTCGCAGAGCGGCTGATCGCGATGAGCGGCCAGTTCGAACAGCGCCGGCTCGCGCGGCCGAGCTACCAGCTCGCCGTGCTGGACGGCTTCGCGGGCACGGCCGACCTCGTCCGCGAGTCCCGTCGCGCCTGGCGGGAGCTGCTCGCCGCGCTGCGCGCCTACGAGGAGCTGACGCGGGATGCGGCGGCGGCGGCGGCGCGGATCGAGGGGCTCCGGCGACTCGTCGCCGACACCGAGGGGCTGAGCGAGGATCGCGAGGACGAGCTGCGGACGGTGGCGGAGCGGTTGCGGCGCGTGACGGAGCTCGCCGGCGGCGTCGCGGCGGCCGTCGAGGCGCTCGCGCCCGAGGACGGCGCCGGCGCAGCCGACCTCGTCGCCGGCGCCGAGCGGGCGGTGGCGCCGTTCGAACGGCTCGCGCCCGAGCTGACGGCGGCGGCCGCCGAGCTACGCGACGTCGAGCTCTCGCTGCGCGAGACGGCGTCGTCGCTGCGCGGGCTGCTGGATTCCCTCGAGGCCGAGCCGGGACAGCTCGAAGCGGCCGAGGTCGAGCTGGAGCGGATCGCGGATACGAAGCGGCGCTATCGGGTGCAGAGCTACGGCGAGCTGCTCGCGCGCGCCGAGGACGCGCGGCGCGAGCTGGCGGCGCTCGAGGAAGACCGCGACCCGACGCTCGCGGCCGCGGAGACGCTCGCGACCGCCGAGCGATGGGTCGCGACCGTGCACGGGCGGCTGCGCGAGGCGCGGCGAGCGGCGGCGCCGGCGTTCGCCGAGGCGATCGCGGGGGAGCTGACCGCGATCGGCCTGGCGGGCGGGGAGTTCCGAGCCGAGCTGAGCGAGGTCGAAGCCGGCGCGACCGGGATCGACGCCGTGCGCTTCCTGATCCGGCCGAATCCCGGCCTGCCCGAAGCGCCCGTCGCGGAGACGGCCTCGGGCGGCGAGCTGTCGCGGATCGCGCTCGCGATCGCCGCCGTCGGCGGCGGCGACACGATGGTCTTCGACGAGATCGACGCCGGCATCGGCGGCCGGACCGCGCACACCGTCGGCGAGACGCTGCGCCGGCTGGCGGGGCGGGCGCAGGTGATCACGATCACGCACCTGCCGCAGATCGCGAGCCTCGCCGACCTGCACTTCCGGGTCGAGAAGGTGCCCGGCGATCCGACGCACACGCGGATCGAGCCGCTCGCGCCGGACGAACGGAAGGAGGAGCTCGAGCGGATGCTCGGCGGCGCCGACTTCCTCGCGACGCTGCGCGGCTGACGCGGCCGCCTCCAGCAACCTCGCCGCGCGCCGGACGGTGCGCTCGCTCGGCTCCGTCCTGCGCCCACCGTACGATCGTCGCCATGCGTGAGGCGGACCCTGGTGCGGTACGCTGTGGTTCCGTGATTCGGGTCACGGGTTCGCACCGCCGGGGAACTTCGGGAGACCCGGCGTGAGCGACACCAAGTTCGTCTTCGTCACCGGCGGCGTCGTCTCGTCCCTCGGCAAGGGCATCACCGCCGCGTCGCTCGGCCGCCTGCTGAAGGCGCGCGGACTCAAGGTGCAAATGCAGAAGTTCGACCCGTACATCAACGTCGACCCGGGGACGATGAGCCCGTTCCAGCACGGCGAGGTGTTCGTCACCGAGGACGGCGCCGAGACCGATCTCGACATCGGTCACTACGAGCGCTTCATCGACGAGAACCTCTCGCGTGCGGCGAACCACACGGCCGGCGCGGTGTGGGACCGCGTCCTCCGTCGCGAGCGGAAGGGCGAGTACCTGGGCTCGACCGTGCAGGTGATCCCGCACATCACGAACGAGATCAAGTCGCGCGTCCGCTCGGTCGCCGAGGCGACCGACACCGACGTCGTCATCTCCGAGATCGGCGGCACCGTCGGCGACATCGAGTCGCTGCCCTTCCTCGAGGCGATCCGCCAGTTCCGGCGCGAAGCCGGCCCCGAGAACGTCCTCTACCTCCACGTCACGCTCGTCCCGTTCATCCCGAACGCGGGCGAGCTGAAGACGAAGCCGACCCAGCACTCGGTCAACGAGCTGCGCCGGATCGGTATCCATCCGGACGTCCTCGTCTGCCGCTCGACGGAGCCGCTGACACAGGAGATCCGCGACAAGATCGCGCTGTTCGCGGACGTCGACGTCGACGCCGTCGTCTCGGCGGTCGACCTGCCCGACGTCTACCTCGTCCCGAACGCGCTCCGCGCGCAGGGCCTCGACCGGCTCGTGTGCGCCCGACTCGGGCTGGCGACCTCCGAGCCCGACCTCGACGAGTGGGACGAGCTCGTGGAGCGGCTCGGCAGCCGCGACGAGACGGTCGAGATCGCCCTCGTCGGCAAGTACGTGAAGCTCCACGACGCCTACCTGTCGGTGCACGAGGCGCTGCGCCACGCAGGAATCGCGACGGGCGCGAACGTGCGCGTGCGCTGGGTCGACGCGGAGCACATGTCGCTGGCAGAGGCGCGCGCGGAGCTCGCCGAGGTCGACGGCGTGCTCGTCCCCGGCGGCTTCGGGTCGCGCGGGTGGGAGGGCAAGCTGCTCGCATGCCGCGTCGCGCGCGAGGACGCGATCCCGTACCTCGGCATCTGCCTCGGCATGCATGTCGCCGTGTCGGAGTTCGCCCGTCACGTCTGCGGTCTCGACGGTGCCAACTCGACGGAGATGGACCCGGAGACGCCGTACCCCGTCATCGACCTGCTGCCGGAGCAGAAGGAGGTCGAGGACCTGGGCGGGACGATGCGGCTCGGCGCGCAGGCGGTCGAGCTCGTCGAGGGAACGCGGGCGCGTGAGCTGTACGCGGACGAGTCGGTCGTCTTCGAGCGCCACCGGCACCGCTACGAGGTCAACAATGCCTACCGGCAGACGCTCCTCGCCGGCGGCCTCGTCGTCAGCGGCACCTACCAGGAAGGCCGCCTCGTCGAGATCGTCGAGTTGCCGGACCACCCGTGGTTCGTCGCGTCGCAGTTCCATCCGGAGTTCAAGTCGCGGCCGACGCGGCCGGCGCCGCTCTTCCGCGAGTTCGTCGCGGCCGCGCTCGATCGAGCGCGGTCACGGACGGGCGATCGACTGGGCGTCGCCCGCACGTAGGATTCCGCCTCCGTGGCCTCGGAGGTGCTTGACCTGTTTCTCGAGCTGGCCGCGGTCGAAAGCCCGTCGGGCGAGGAGCGGGCGGTCGCCGACCTCGTCACGCGCTACCTCGTCGACTGCGGACTGAGCGCCGAAGAGGACGACGCGGGCAAGAAGATCGGCGCGACTGCCGGGAACGTGTACGCGCAGGTCGAGCCGACCACCGCGGGCGAGCCGCTCTTCTTCTGCGCGCACCTCGACACCGTGCCGCCAACCGACGCCGTGGAGCCGTTCGTCGACGACGGCGTCGTCCGCAACGCGCGGCCGACCATACTCGGCAGCGACAACAAGGCCGCCGTTGCGGCGATGCTCGAGGCGACGCGGCGGTTGCTCGCCGAGAACCGCCGCCATCCCGGGGTCGAGCTCGTGTTCACGCCGAAAGAGGAGGTGGGGCTGCTCGGCGCCTACGCCTTCGACCACCGGCGGCTGCGGGCGCGGACCGGTTACGTGTACGACCAGGCGGCGCCGATCGGGGAAGTCGTGCTCGGCGCGCCGTCGGCGCAGCAGCTCGAGTTCGTCTTCCACGGCCGGGCTTCCCACGCGGGGATGTACCCCGAGGAGGGTCGTTCGGCGATCGCCGCTGCCGCGCGGGCAGTGGCCGAGATGCAGCTCGGTCGAGTCGACGCGGACTCGACGGCGAACATCGGCCAGATCACCGGCGGCACCGCGCCGAACATCGTCCCCGAGTGGTGCACGCTCCTCGGCGAGGCGCGCTCGCACGACGAGCGCAAGCTGGCGGCGCTCGTGCAGGCGATGCAGGACGCCGTCACATTCGCCGCCGGTATCGCCGAGTGCGAGGTCGAGACGCATGCGAGGCGCAGCTACCGCGCGTACCGGTTCCGGCGGGACGACCGCGTCGTCAAGCTGGCCGTGCAGGCCCTCGGCCGCTGCGGCTTCGAGACGAGCTACGCGCTCTCCGGCGGCGCCGCGGACGCGAACGTGTTCAACGAACGCGGCCTCGCCTGCGCGAACCTCGCGAACGGGATGGCCCAGATCCACACGCCCGACGAGCACATCAGGGTCGCCGACCTCGAAGCGATGGTCGAGGTGACGCTCGCGCTCGTCGACGCCGCGGTCGCCTGACGACCCGGCGCAGCACGCGCGCGCAAGCGGAAGGGCCCGCCCGCCGCCCCACCCCCACCCAGGGTGGGGAGCCGGCCCGCCGCCCTCGAGGAAGACGATACCGCCACCGCGCGCACGTGTCTGCGCCGTCTCCGTGCCGATTGCCGAACTTCTCGTCCACTGCGGGCACGGGTTTCGGGCGGCTGCGGCGGTATATCGTTGCGCGGCTTTGCGAATCGGCGTCGCGAACGAGATCAAGCCCGACGAGTACCGCGTCGCGCTGACTCCGGCGGGCGCGCTCGAGCTGATCAACCGCGGACACGATGTGCTCGTCGAAACCGGCGCCGGCGCCGGCAGCGCGTTCGCCGACGCCGCGTACGCGCGGGTCGGAGCGAAGATCGTGAACGCCGACGACGTCTGGGGCTCGAGCGATCTCCTGCTCAAGGTGAAGGAGCCGGTCGCCGAGGAGTACCCGCGCCTGCGTCCGGAGCTGACGCTCTTCACCTACCTCCACATCGCCGCCGACGAGCCGCTGACCCGCGCGCTCGTCGACTCGGGCGTTACGGCCGTCGCGTACGAGACGGTCGAGACCGCAAGCGGCGCGTTGCCGCTTCTCGCGCCGATGTCGGAGGTGGCGGGAAAGCTCGCCTCACAGGCGGGCGCGTACTTCCTCGAGAAGCCGTTCGGCGGCCGCGGGCTGCTCCTCGGCGCGGTGCCGGGCGTCGCGCCCGGACGCGTCGTGATCATCGGCGGCGGGATCGTCGGCTACAACGCAGCGATCATCGCGCTCGGGCTCGGCGCGCAGGTGACGATCCTGGAGCGCTCGATCGACCGCATGCGGCACCTCGAAGAGGTGCTGTCGGGGCGCGTGACGTTGCTGATGTCGTCGGCATTGCAGGTGGCTGCATCCGTCGAGGAGGCGGACCTCGTGATCGGCGCCGTCCTGATTCCGGGCGCGCGCGCCCCGAAGCTCGTCACCCGCCAGATGATCGCCGACATGAAGAGCGGGTCGGTGGTGGTCGATGTGGCGATCGACCAGGGCGGCTGCTTCGAGACGTCGCGTCCGACCACGCACTCCGACCCCGTCTTCGTCGTCGACGACGTCATCCACTACTGCGTCACGAACATGCCCGGCGGGGTGCCGATCACGTCGACGCGGGCGCTGACGAACGCGACGCTGCCCTACGTCGAGGCGATCGCCGAGCGCGGGCTGCGCGATGCCGTGCTCGGCGACCCGGCGCTCGCGAAGGGCGTCAACGTGCTCGGCGGCAAGGTCACGTACGCAGCAGTGGCCGAGGCGCACGGCCTCGCGTACACGCCGCTCGAGCACGCGCTCGGCGGCCCCGGCTAGCTCTTCTGCTTCGCCTGCGGGTTCGGGCTGAACCTGACGACGACCCAGGTCACGCCGGCCGCGAGCGCGACGACAGCGGCGATGAAGAACGCGACGCCGACGAGGCCGAGGGCCGTACCCACCCGATTAGGATAGCCGCATGCCCCGCGCATGCGTGATCGTCCTCGATGCGGTCGGGGCGGGCGAGCTGCCGGATGCGGCCGAGTTCGGCGACGAGGGGTCGAACACGCTCGCGAACGTCGCCCGGGCCGTCGGCGGACTCGACTTGCCGACGCTGGAGGCGCTCGGCCTCGGGAACGTCGAGGAGCTCGAGGGCTGCCCGCCGCAACCCGATGCGCCGGCCGTCGCCGGCAGGCTGCTCGAGCGCTCGCGCGGCAAGGACACGACGACCGGCCACTGGGAGCTGATGGGGATCGTGACCCCGCAGCCGATGCCGACCTATCCGCACGGCTTTCCCGACCAGGTGATCGACCCGTTCATGAACCGGACGGGTCGCGGCGTTCTCGGGAACTATCCCGCGAGCGGGACGGAGATCATCCAGGAGCTCGGGGAGGAGCACCAGCGCACGGGCAAGTGGATCGTGTACACGAGCGCCGACTCCGTCTTCCAGGTCGCCGCGCACGAAGAGACGATCCCGCTCCAGGAGCTCTATGCCGCCTGCCGTATCGCGCGCGAGATCCTGACCGGGAAGCACGCGGTCGGACGCGTGATCGCGCGGCCTTTCGTCGGCGAGCCGGGGAACTACGTCCGGACCCCGAACCGACACGACTTCTCGCTCGAGCCGCGTCGTCCGAACTACCTCTCGCTCGTCCGCGAGGCGGGCAGGAAGGTCTACGGCGTCGGGAAGATCAGCGACATCTTCGCCGGCTGTGACATCGACGCCTCGTTTCCGACGAAGTCGAACGTCGAGGGTATCCAGCGCACGGAGGAGCTCCTGCGCGAGGTCGACGAAGGGCTCGTGTTCACGAATCTCGTCGAGACGGACATGCTCTGGGGCCACCGGAACGACCCGGTCAACTTCCACCGCTGCCTGCAGGACTTCGACCGCAGGCTGCCGGACCTGCTCGACGCGCTGCGCAAGGACGACCTGCTCATCCTGACGTCCGATCATGGTTGCGATCCGACGACGCCGTCGACGGACCACTCGCGCGAGCACGCCCTGCTGCTCGCGTACGTCGAGGGACGAAATGCGGCAGGACAGCTGCACGAGGACGGCGAGTTCGCCGACGTGGGGGCCACGGTCGGCGCCTGGCTCGCGGCGCCGCGGTCGGCGCGCGGCATGCCGGGCAAGCGGATCGTCGAGCCGTGACGGACGTCTCCGCGCCGGCGATCAGGCCGGCGGAGCTGATCCAGCGCAAGCGTGACGGCGCGGAGCTCGCGCCGGAGGAGATCGCGGAGCTCATCCTCGGCTACGGCCGTGGCGACATCCCCGACTACCAGCTCGCTGCGTTCTGCATGGCCGTCTACTTCCGCGGCCTCACGCCGCGCGAGACCCACGCGCTCACCGACGCGCTGGTTCGAAGCGGCGAGACGATCGACCTGAGTGGCGCGCTCGGGCGGCGTGTCGTCGACAAGCACTCGACCGGGGGCGTCGGCGACAAGACGTCGCTCGCGGTCGGGCCGATCGTCGCCGCCTGCGGCGTCCCGTTCGGGAAGATGAGCGGGCGCGGCCTCGGGCACACCGGCGGGACCCTGGACAAGCTCGAATCGGTGCCCGGGTTCCGCGTCGAGCTTCCGCTCGCCCGGTTCGTCGAGCAGGTGCGCACGGTCGGGGTCGCGATCATCGGGCAGACGGCCGAGCTCGTCCCGGCGGACAAGGCGCTCTACGCGCTGCGCGACGTGACGGCCACCGTCGACCAGATCTCGCTGATCGCGGCGTCGATCATGTCGAAGAAGATCGCCGCGGGCGCCCAGGCGATCGTGCTCGACGTGAAGGTCGGCGACGGCGCTTTCATGAAGACGCTCGACGACGCGCGCCGGCTCGCCGACGCGATGCTCGCGCTCGGCCGGCAAGCGGGCCGCCGTGTCGTCTGCCTGCTGACGGACATGGATCAGCCGCTCGGGCACGCGGTCGGCAACGCGCTCGAGGTGCGCGAGGCGCTCGCGACGGTCCGCGGGGAGGGGCCGCCCGACTTCAGGGAGCTCGTCGAGACCGCCTGCGCACGCCTGCTGATGCTCTCGGATCTCGGTGTCGACGAAACCGAGGCCCGCCGGCGGGTCGCAGCAGCGGTCGCCGACGGGACGGCCGAATCGGTCTGGCGGCGCTGGCTCGAGGCGCAGGGCGGCTCGCCCGACGAGGACGCGCTCGAACGCGCGCCCGTCGTCCGCGTCGTCGAGGCGGCGACGTCCGGTGCGATCACACGGCTCGGCGCGACCGCGATCGGGAACGCGGCGCTCCACCTCGGCGCCGGCCGGCGCGCGAAGGGCGACGCGATCGACCACGCCGTGGGTGTCGTCTGCGTGCGAAAACGCGGCGACGAGGTCGAGCGAGGCACCGTCCTCGCCGAGGTACACGCGCGCGACGAAGCCTCGGCGGACGCTGCAGCGCGCGAGGTGCTCGCAGCCTACGAGCTCGGCGGCGACGCGCCGCCTCCGCGCTCGATCCTGCTCGAGGTCGTCGACTGACGCGCAGCCCGGCGGACGACAGGCGCGCATCCGCAGCTAGCGTGCGCCCGTGCCCGAGCTGCCCGAGGTCGAATCGGTCCGCACCCGGCTCGCCCCGCTGCTCGAGGGCAGGCGCATCGAGCAGGTCGAGATCACCGATCCGCGTCTCACGCGACCGCTGCGGCCGCAGGAGGTCGCGCGGGAGCTCGAGCGTGAGCTGATCGACTGCGTCGACCGCCGCGGCAAGTATCTGATCGTCCGGTTCGAGTCGGGTCGGGCGCTCCTGGTCCACCTCCGGATGACGGGGTCGCTTCTCCATGCGCCGGCGGGAACGCTCCCGGACGATCCCCACCGGCGCGCGGTTGTCAGGCTAGACGACGGCTCGGACGTCGCCTATCGAGACGTACGCCGGTTCGGGACGTGGTCGCTGCTCGAGCCGGCCGACGTCGCCGCGTACGTCGATGCGCGAGTCGGACAGGAGCCGCTGGGCGGCGCGTTCCGGCCACGCGACCTCGGCGCCCGGCTCGCCAAGCGCCGGGCGCCCATCAAGGCGGCGCTGCTCGACCAGCGCACCGTTGCCGGTATAGGCAATATCTACGCGGACGAAGCGCTGTGGCGGGCGCGCGTCCACCCCCTCCAGCCGGCCGGCGCGCTGACCGCGGACGAGGTCCGGGCCGTTCACCGCGGCATCCGGCGTGCGCTCGAGGTCGGGATCGCCAGGCAGGGGTCGACGTTGACCGACTACCGGCTGCCGGACGGGAGCTTCGGCCGCATGCAGACCGAGCTCAACGTCTACGGCCGCACCGGCGAGCCCTGCCGCCGCTGCGGAACGCCGATCGAGAAGATCCGGGTCGGCGGCCGGGGGACGTGGTACTGCCCGCGCTGCCAGCGACCGCCTCAGGCGGCGAGCAGCTCGTCGAGCCGGCCCTCGCGGTCGAGGCGCCAGAGCTCGGCGTAGCCGCCGATCGGGCGGTCGTCGATCAGGATCTGCGGCACCGTCCAGTTCCCCGTCAGCTCGAGCAGCGTGGTGCGGAAGCCGGGATCGTCGTCGAGGTCGACCTCCTCGTACTCGACCCCCTTCGCGTCGAGCAGCGCCCTGGCGCGGACGCAGAAACCGCACCAGCGCGTCGTGTACATCCGGATTCGTGCCATGAAAGTTGAAACGGAGAGAGACCCGCCGGCGATTCCCGGCCGCGCTTCTAGACTTGGTCCGAGTGGCAGGGCGCACCTACAAGACCGAAGCGGTCGTCTTGCGCTCGCTCCGCTTCGCCGAGGCCGACCGGATCCTGCATCTGTACACGCTCGACCGGGGCCGGGTCGGCGCGATCGCGAAGGGGGTCCGCAAGACGACGTCGCGCTTCGGCGCCCGGCTCGAGCCGCTCTCGCACGTCGAGCTGCTCTTGCACGAGGGCTCGGGCGAGCTCGACACCGTCACCGGCGCGTCGCTCCTCGCGTCGCACCGTGCAGTGCGCGAGGACGGGTACCGGCTCGAGGTCGGGCTGATCGGGGCGGAGGCGATGCTCCGTCTCTTCAGCGAGCCGGAGGCGAACGGCCGCGCCTTCACGGCGCTGACGCGCTTCCTCGACGCGCTCGACGCGGCCGCGGCCGCCGCGAGCCGGCCGGCGCTCGACCCGCTCGCGCTCGCGTTCCAGCTCAAGCTGCTCTGGCTCTCGGGGTACCTGCCGCACCTGACGGGCTGCGTCGAGTGCGGCACCGGCGAGCTCGTCGGCTTCTCCGCCCGCGCCGGCGGCGCCGTCTGCCGCGTCCACGGCCAGGGCTCGCTCGCGCTCTCCGCGGACGGGCTTGCGGGCATCGAGGCGCTCCTGTCCGCGCCGCTCGCGGGCGCGGCGCGCGCACAGCTCACCGACCGCGCGTGCCGCGAGGCCCTCGCAGTCGTCACGTCGTCGTACGAGGAGCACGGCGGTTTCCGGCTGCGCACGCTGTCGGCGTGAAGCGCCTCCTCGGCGACGGCTTCGAGCTCGACGACGACCGCGCGCGTGTCGACGTCGCCGCGGCGCATCACTTCCTCTCCGGGCGTGCGTACTGGGCGCGCGGACGCGAGCTCGCGACGCAGGAACTGCTCGTGCGCGAGGCTGCGCGCGTCGTCGGCCTCTACCGCGGCGGCGAGATGGTCGGCTTCTGCCGCGCCGCACGCTGCTCGCCGGGGCTCTTCTACCTCGCGGACGTGTACGTGCTCGAGGGGTATCGCGGCCGCGGGCTCGGCGTCGAGCTCGTGCGCGAGATGCTCGAGCACGGCCCACACGCCGACGCGAAGTGGCTGCTGCACACGGAGGACGCGCACGAGCTGTACCGCCGCTTCGGCTTCGCCGAGCCGGGCGACGAGCTGCTCGAGCGCCCGCCGCGCTAGGCGTCGAGCAGCCGCCTCCCGAGCCAGGCGCCGGCGACGGCGCCGGCTGCGCCGAACGCGATCGACGCGAGCGACAGCTGACCCGCGCCCCACAACCCCGGGAGGAAGCCGCCGAGCGTCGCGCCTACCGTCGCGCAGATTCCGGTCGTCGACCGCACCGGGAGTCCCATCGGCGAAGCGGCAGCGCGCTCTGCGTTAACCGCCGGTTAAGCGAGCTGCTCGGCGAGGAAGGCGAGGCTGAGCGGAAGCCGCCAGTTGCCGCCGCGGTGGCCGCCCTCGTGCAGCTCGAAGCGCACGAACCCCGCTCCCGCGGCGTGCAGCGCGTCGCGTACGGCCGTCGCGGCCAGGTCGAGGAAGTATTCGTCGTTCCTGCCGGCGTCGATCCAGACCGCCCGCGCGGCGCGCACCGCGTCGGCGTGGCCGGGAATCAGCCGCACCGGGTCCCACGCGAGCCAGCGCTGCCAGACCTCGGGCACGAGCTCGCCGCTTTCGACGCGAAAGGGAAGCTCGCCCTCCGAGAACGCCGCAGCGGCCGCGTAGACGTTCTGCAGCAACGGATCGGTCCGATTCTCGAACACGCGCCGACCGGACCGGAAGTCCTCCCAGAAACGCTCGAACGAGCCGCCGTAGAGGTTCCGCAACGCCTGTGCCGCGGCGGCGAACTCGGCGGGGTAGACGACCTCGAAGAGCGCGTCGCCGGCGTGCGAGGCGAAGCCGGCGAAGAGGTCGGGCCGCCGCAGCGCCCAGAACATCGCCCCGAAGCCGCCCGAGGAGCGGCCGGCGAGCGCGCGCGCCGACACGTCGAAGCGGGCGTCGACGAACTGCACGACGTCGTCGCAGAGGTAGGTTCCGTACCGCCCGATCGCCGCCGAGTCGACCCACTGCGAGCCACCGAGCGCCGTCCAGCCGTCGACCAGGACGACGATCGCCTCGAGGCCGAGCGCCTCGACCTCCGCCGGCACGTTGCGGACGAACGGCGAGACGTTGAACCAGGCCCGCGCCTGCCCGGTCATCGCGTGGAGGACGAACAGCGCCGGCAGCGGCCGCGACGTCGCCGTCGGCGTCCACACGAAGAGCGGTCGCGTCGCCGGGTCGCCGAGCGGGTTGTCGCGCAGGGCCTCGCTCTCGAGCGCGAGCTCCTGCCAGCCCATCAGTCGCGCGGCGACCAGGGCTCGTCGAGCCGGGCGCGCACGAGCTCGGGCGCGGCTGCGATCGGAATCCGCTCCTGCGCGAGCGTGTCGCGGTCGCGGATCGTGATCGTGCCGTCCTCGAGCGTCTGGTGGTCGATCGTCAGCGCCCACGGCGTGCCGATCTCGTCCTGGCGGCGGTAGCGCTTGCCGATCGACGCAGCGTCGTCGTACTCGGCCGGCACGAGCCGCCGCAGCTCCCTGTAGAGGCCGTGCGCCTTCTCCACGAGCGCCGTGTCCTTCCCGATCAGCGGCAGCACCGCGGCCTTCACCGGCGCGAGCCGCGGATGGAGGCGCAGCACCGTGCGCGACTCGCCTCCGATCTCGTCCTCGTCGTAGGCGTCGACCATGAACGCGAGCGCGGCGCGGTCGGCGCCCGCCGCCGGCTCGATCACGTGCGGGACGTAGCGCTCGTCGTGTCCGATCCACTCGAGCTTCGTGCCCGAGTGCTTCGCGTGCTGCGTCAGGTCGAAGTCGCCGCGGTTCGCGATCCCCTCGAGCTCCGACCAGCCGATCGGGAAGAGGTACTCGAGGTCGCTCGTGCCACGCGAGTAGTGCGAGAGCTCGTCGGCCTCATGCGCGCGCACGCGCAGGTGGCTCTCGCGCAGGCCGAGGTCGAGGTACCATTGCCTGCGCAGCTCGATCCACGTCTCGTACCACTCCTCGGCCTCGGCCGGCGGGACGAAGAACTCCATCTCCATCTGCTCGAACTCGCGCATGCGGAAGAGGAAGTTGCCCGGCGTGATCTCGTTGCGGAAGCTCTTGCCGATCTGCGCGATCCCGAACGGCGGCCTCACGCGCAGCGACGAGGTGACGTTCTTGAAGTTGACGAAGATCCCCTGTGCCGTCTCCGGCCGCAGGTAGGCGACCGAGCCCTCGTCCCGAACCGGGCCGATCGACGTCTCGAACATGAGGTTGAACTGCCGTGGCTCGGTCAGGTCGCAGTCGGGGGTCGCGCCCGGGTGCTTCGACGGCTTGCGGCCGCACTGCGCGGCCTCGAGCTTGTCGGCGCGGAAGCGGAGCTTGCAGGTCCTGCAGTCGACGAGCGGGTCGGAGAAGCCCGCGAGGTGGCCCGACGCGACCCAGACTTGGGGGTGGAGGATGATCGCGGAGTCGAGCAGGACGATGTCCTCGCGCTCCTGCACCATCGCCCGCTGCCACTCGGCCTTGACGTTCTGCTTGAGCAGGACGCCGTAGTGGCCGTAGTCGTACGAGGAGCCGAGGCCGCCGTAGATGTCGGAGGAGGGGTAGACGAAGCCACGCCGCCGCGCGAGAGCCGCGACCTTCTCGATCGTCGCCGCGCCCTGGTATCCCTCGAGCTGCGCCATGCGGTGAAACTATCGAAGTGACGGCGGACGGTCCGGCCGAGCTCCACATCGTCTCCGACGCGACCGGCGAGACGGCCGTCGTCGAGCACGGCGCGACGACCCAGCGCCGCCTCGGGTGCCCGGCGCTCGACGTCACCGAGCTCTCGACCGAGGTCGCGTTCGCCATCATCGGCGCCGTCGCGGAGAGGAGCGGGGGCTGAAGCCGAAGCCGCCGGTTCCGCTCTGGCGCTGGGCGCTTTGGCTGGCGACGCTCGCGCTTGCGCTCGTCGTCTTCTACGTGCTCTTCACGCCGGTCTGGTTCGGCCTGCGCGCGCTCGCCTGGCTGGCCGAGTTCCGTGCCCGGCGGCGCCGCTAACGGATTTCGGCGGCGGCTTTCGTGGTAACAATCTCGCGACCATGGGCCGGTTCGTCTTCGACTTCGACGAGCCGTCGGGCGGGGGACGCGAGCTGCTCGGCGGGAAGGGGATCGGGCTCGCGGAGATGACGCTGCTCGGCCTGCCGGTGCCGGCCGGGTTCACGATCACGACCGACGCCTGCCGCGCCTACATGCAGGCGAACGACCTGCCGGCGGGCCTCGAGGAGGAGGTCGAGCAGCACGTCCGCCGGCTCGAGGAGCGTACCGGCAAGCGCTTCGGCGACGAGACCGACCCGCTGCTCGTCTCCGTCCGCTCGGGCGCCGCGATCTCGATGCCGGGGATGATGGACACGATCCTCAACCTCGGCCTGAACGACGCCGCGGCCGAAGGGCTCGCTGCGCGGACCGGCAACCCGCGCTTCGCGTACGACTCCTACCGGCGGCTGATCCAGATGTTCGGCGAGGTCGTCGACGGCGTCGAGGCGCAGCGCTTCGAGGACGCGCTCGCCGACCTGAAGCAGCGGCGGAACGCGCGCCAGGACACCGACCTGAGCGCCGACGACCTGCGCGAGCTCGTCGCGACGTACGAGGAGATCTACCCGACGTTCCCTCAGGACGCGCGCGCGCAGTTGCTGCGCTCCGTGCGGGCCGTCTTCGACTCGTGGAACACGCCGCGCGCGCAGGTGTACCGGCGGGCAAACGACATCCCCGACGACCTCGGCACCGCCGTCAACGTCGTGCAGATGGTGTTCGGCAACAAGGGCGAGCGCTCCGGCACCGGCGTCGCGTTCACGCGCAACCCCTCGACGGGCGAGCCGGGCGTCTACGGCGAGTTCCTCGCCAACGCGCAGGGCGAGGACGTCGTCGCCGGGATCCGGACGCCGCAGCCGCTCGAGACGATGCGCGACACGATCCCGGAGGCGTACGAGCAGCTGCTCGACACGATGCGGAGGCTCGAGGAGCACTACCGCGACGTGCAGGACGTCGAGTTCACCGTCGAGGACGGCGCGCTCTACATGCTGCAGACGCGGGCCGCGAAGCGCACGGCGGCGGCAGCGCTGAAGTCGGCCGTCGACATGGTCGACGAGGGCTTGATCACGCGCGAGGAGGCGGTGGCGCGGATCGACCCGCGCCAGCTCGACCAGCTCCTGCACCCGACGATCGACCCGAACGCGCGGCTCGAGGTCGCCGGCAAGGGCCTGAACGCCAGCCCCGGGGCGGCAAGCGGCGGCATCGTCTTCGACGCCGACACCGCAGTCGACCGCGCGAAGGACGGGCCGGTGATCCTCGTGCGCTGGGAGACGACGCCGGACGACATCCACGGGATGATCGCGGCGCAGGGGATCCTGACCGTGCACGGCGGCATGACCTCGCACGCCGCGGTCGTCGCGCGCGGCATGGGCAAGCCGTGCGTCGCCGGGTGCGAGGACCTCTCGCTCGCCGACGGGGTCGCCCGCATCGGTGGCCACGAGCTGCGCGAGGGGGACGTGATCACGATCGACGGCGGCACCGGGCGCGTCTTCGTCGGCGAGGTCCCGCTCGTCGCGCCGCGGCTGAACGAGGACTTCGAGACGGTGCTCGCATGGGCCGACGACGTGCGCCGGCTCGGCGTGCGCGCGAACGCCGACACGCCCGAGGACGCGGCGCGCGCACGCGAGTTCGGCGCGCAGGGCATCGGGCTCTGCCGCACCGAGCACATGTTCTTCGGGCCCGAGCGGCTCCCGATCGTCCAGGAGATGATCCTCGCCGACACCGAGGAGGGCAGGCGCGCCGCGCTCGAGCGGCTGTTGCCGTTCCAGCAGGGCGACTTCGAGGGCATCTTCGAGGCGATGGCCGGGCTGCCGGTGACGATCCGCCTCCTCGACCCGCCCCTGCACGAGTTCCTGCCGGCGGCGGACGAGGCGACGGACGAGAAGCTGCGCGCACGCATCCGCGCGCTGCACGAGCAGAACCCGATGCTCGGCTTCCGGGGCTGTCGCCTCGGCCTCGTCTACCCGGAGATCTACGAGATGCAGGTGCGTGCGATCGCGCGTGCGGCGCGCACGGTCGGCGCGAGCGCGGTCGTCGAGATCATGCATCCGCTTGTCGGCTTCGCCGAGGAGCTGCGGCGGCTGCGCGAGCTGACCGAGCGCGTGTGGGCGGAGGAGGCGCCCGAGGCGCCGCGGCTGATCGGGACGATGGTCGAGTTGCCGCGCGCGTGCATGCAGGCGGGCGAGATCGCCGGGTACGCGGACTTCTTCTCGTTCGGCACCAACGACCTCACGCAGACCACGCTCGGCGTCTCGCGCGACGACGCCGAGGGCAAGTTCCTCACGCGCTACCTGAACGACGGCGTCCTCGAGCGGAACCCGTTCGAGGTCCTCGACCAGGACGGCGTCGGCGGCCTGATGCGGGTCGCCGTCGAGCGCGGCCGCGCGTCGAGGCGCGAGCTCAAGCTCGGTATCTGCGGCGAGCACGGCGGCGAGCCGAGCTCGGTCGCGTTCTGCCACCGGCTCGGCCTCGACTACGTCTCCTGCTCGCCGTACCGCGTGCCGCTCGCGCGGCTCGCCGCCGCCCAGGCCGCGCTCGAGGAGGCGGGCTCGGCGCAGTACGTCGCCGCCGGCGGTTGAATCCCGCCGTCGCGCGGCGGATGATCGGCCTGCAACGTCAGCTACCGAAGGGAGCGTCATGGTCGTGCTCGGCGGCAGCTCGGTCGAAGCCTCCGGCGCCTTCGTCGAGGGGGCCGGCGCTCTCTGTACGATCGCGAGCCTGGCCTGGTTCGTAGTCCTGCTCGAGCTCGGGCGCCTGCTCCGGCGGAGCGAGCCGAGGACCGCGGCGGCCGTGCAGCCGGCCGCGATGTCGACGAGGCCCGGATGGTCCTCCTCGCCGCCGCCGTCCTGACGCTGACGAGCCCCGCGTTCGCGAACGGCGGGACGATCCCCGTCCGCTACACGTGCAACGGGCGCGGGTCCTCGCCGCCGCTCCGCTGGACGGCGCCGCCACGCGGGACGCGCAGCTTCAGGTTGACCGTCGTCGATCCCGACGCCCCCGGCGGCGGCTTCGTCCACTGGCGCGCGTCGGCGATTCCGGCGAGCGCGCGCGGGCTGCGCGCAGGCCAGCACGCGCCGGTGGAGGGCGCCAACAGCGCCGGCGGCCGCGGCTGGACGGGGCCGTGCCCACCCGCGGGCCCGGCGCACCACTACGTCTTCACCCTCCAGGCGCTCGACGCGCACGGGAAGGTGCTCGCGACGGCGCGGCTCGTCGGGCGCTACGCCGCCGCGTAGGCGACGAGCACCGCCACGAGCGCGACCGCCGCGGCCGCCGCGATGCTCAGCTGCGGCGAGCGGCGGAACCGCGAGAAGCCGAGCATGACGACGATGCCGGCGATCAGGCCGCCGATGTGGGCGCCGATCGAGATGCCCGGGATCGCGAACGTGAGCACGAGGTTGAGGACGATCAGGCCGAGCACCTGGCCACCGGTCGCGATGCTCCCGCGTCGCTCGAGGACGAGGAGGCCGCCGAGGACGCCGAAGATCGCCCCCGACGCGCCGGCGCTGATCGAGTTCGGGTTGACGTAGAGCGCCCCGGCCGAGCCGGCGAGGCCGGCGACGACGTAGAGGAGCACGAACCGCCAGCGGCCGATCACCGTCTCGAGGATCGAGCCGGCAAAGTAGAGGCTGAACATGTTGAGGCCGAGGTGCAGCGGGCCGTAGTGGAGGAACGCCGCCGTGATCAGCCGCCACCACTCGCCGTGCGCGACGCCGATCGGCTGACAGCCGAAGCAGTACTCGCCGCTCTTGATCAGGACGCCGTGGTCGTAGACCCAGTTGTTCTGGCCGTTGATGTTGCCGCCGAGCGCGAGCTCGAGTGCGTAGACGGCGAGGTTGATCCCGATCAGGACCATCGTCACGAGGTTCGGTCGCCGCACGCCGATCCCCGTCGCCGCCGCCTGCACGCGCCGAATTCCCTGCGGCTTGCCGGAATGCTCGGGACAGCGCAGGCCGACGGCCGCGGGCGTCATGCACTCGTAGCAGATCGGTCGTCCGCACTCCGAGCACGAGAGCCCGGTCTCGCGGTCGGGATGGCGGTAGCAGTAGCGGGGCTCGGCGGACATCGGACTAGCGTATCCCGGGTGCGCGTGCACGCCGCTTTCACGCCCGCGGAGGAGGGGTCGGCGCGCGTCGGGATCGTCGTCGACGTGATCCGCGCGAGCTCGTCGATCGCCGTCGCGCTGGCCGCCGGCTACGAGCGCGTGCTCTGTTGTCGTGAGATCGAGGAGGCGCACGCCCTGCGTGCCGAGCTCGGCGAGGACGCGGTCGTCGGCGGCGAGCGCGAGGGTGTCGTCGTCCCCGGCTTCGACGTCGGCGCGTCGCCACGCGAGTTCGCCGCCGGCGCGCGCGCAACGACGCTGATCCTGTCGACGACGAACGGCACCGCGGCGATCCTGACGGCGGCGGCGCGGTGCGAGACGGTGCTCGTCGGCTCGCTCCTCAACCTGCAGGCGACGGCCGCGGCCGCGCGTGCGGCCGGCGGCGACGTCGCGATCTTCTGCGCGGGGTTCAAGGGCGCGTTCGCGCTCGACGATGCGTACTGCGCCGGCCGCCTCGTGCAGGAGCTCGGCGGCGAGCCCACGGATGCCGCGATCGCGGCCGAGCTCGTCGCGCGATCGTTCCCGACCGCGCTTGCCGGGCTGAACGCGCGGACGTACGGTCCGCCGGGGCTCGAGGCCGACATCGAGTACTGCGCGCAGGAGAACCTGCTCACGACCGTTCCCCGCTTCTCGCGGATGCTCGCCACGGCGGCCGAGATCGTCGCCTGAGAATCGTCCGCAGCTGCCGCAGCGTGGCGTCGAGGTGTCCGGAGGCTGCACGGCTGCGTCGTCGTGCGAGGAGTCCGACGAGGTCGAGCCGGGCGGGCGCCGCGCGGCGCTGTGGTCGGAGGCGAGGTACAACTTCGGTCGTGATCGCGACCGACATCCTGGCTCTCCGCGAGGTCGAACACGGGGAGCTCGTGCTCGACACGGGCCTCACCTACGACGGGATCGCACCGGTGCGCGTGCACGCGGTCAAGCGCGAGAGGAAATTCTCCGTCTCCGACGAGGGCGGCGCCGTCGAAGCTGCGCAGCTCCGCCGCCAGCCCGTCTTCCCGCGGCAGATCGCCGTCGGCCGCGGGCGCTCCGTGAACGTCAGTCGCCGTGGCGTCGTCTCGCTGCCCGGCCTCGCGTCGAGCAGCGACGAGTGGCTCGCGGGGCTGCCGCAGCTCGTGGCCGAGGGCTCGCTCGCGCTCTACGAGGCGCTGCTCGACCTCGAGTAGTCGCGCAGAGACGCCGCGAGCTCCTCGTGGCCGCCGAACGCGGCCCAGCTCTCCCGCGTGCCTGCACCGTACGATCGCGCGATGCGTTGGAACCTCGCCGTCGCCGCTCTCGCGACGTCGTGGGGCTTCATCTCGGTGATCGTCGTCGGCGTCACGCTCGGCCCGCTCCCGCTCACCGTCGACCGGACCGGCCTCGCCGCGCTCGCGATCGTCGTGCTGCTGGCGCTGACGCGGCGCCTCGACCTGCTCCGCGTCCCGCGCGAGCGGGCGCTGCTCGCGTTCTCCGGTGCGTTGCTCGCCGCGCACTGGTGGTGCTACTTCGAGACGATCAAGCTCGCCGGCGCCGCCGTCGCGAACTTCACGGTGTACACGGCGCCGATCCTGCTCGCCGCGGTCGCGCCGCTCGTCCTCCCGGAGACGCGCAGCCGCGTCGTGCTCGCGGCGCTCGCGCCCGGGAGCGCCGGCCTGCTGCTGATCGCGCTCGCGGGCGGGGGCGGCGGCCGCCACGTCCGCCCGCTCGCGATCGTCGTCGGGCTGCTCGGTGCGGTGACGTATGCGGCGCTCGTCGTGATCAGCAAGCGGCTCACCGCCGAGCTGCCGACGCTGACGATCACGTTCTGGGACTACGCCGTCGCGACGGTGACGCTCGCGCCGTTCCTCGTCTTCGCGCCGCGCGTGCGGCCGTACCCCGGTGAACTGCCGTGGATCGTCTTGCTCGGCGTCGTCTTCACGGGGCTCTCCGGCGTCCTGTACATCGGGCTGCTCGGACGCGTGACCGCGCAGGCGATGGGGATCCTCTCCTACATCGAGCCGGTCTCGGCGGCGCTGCTCACGTGGGCGATCCTCGGGCAGTCGTTCGGCTGGCAGGTCGCCCTCGGCGGCGCGCTCGTCGTCACGGCAGGAACGATGATCGTCGTCCTCGAGCCGGCCGAGGCGGAGGCGGTCGCACGCGGCGCGGCGACGGCGGGCTGAGCCGTGGTAACTATCCCTTGACAGGGGGTAGACGATCTGAGACAATCCTCGCGGATGGCCGCTGATTCCGAACTACGCATCGTTGTCTACAAGCTCGCTCACGTCGTCAATGCGGCCTTGGCCGAGCTTGCCGTACTCGCTGACGGGATCGCCAAGGGCCAGGTCGGGGACGAGTCGGTCAAGCCGTTCGATGACCTGGCTGAGCAGATGCGTGGCCTCGTCGCGGCGTTTCCGCCGGTCGAAACTCTCGGCCTGGGCGAGAAGGGAATCCTTCACTGATGCCTCCTGTTGATCGCAATAACCCGAAGCGCGGACGGGCGTCGGAATCGACCTACTCGATAATGGAGTTCGTGCGCGAGTTCCCCGACGACCGCGCCTGCCTCGACTTCCTGTGGCGTCAGATGTACGCGCCGGACGGCCACCACACGCACTGCCCGAAGTGCGACCGGGAGCGCAAGTTCCACCGCGTCAAGGATCGCCCGTCTTACGACTGCGACTCCTGCGGGCATCACATTCACCCGCTGGCCGGGACGATCTTCCACAAATCGGCCACATCCCTGCACCTGTGGTTTTACGCCATGTACGTCATGGCGAGCACCCGATGCGGGGTCTCGGCCAAGCAGCTGGAGCGCGAGCTTGGCGTGACGTACAAGACCGCGTGGCGCATGTTCAACCTGATCCGCAACCAAGTCATGGCCGACGACGCCGAAGGCCCGCTGTCCGGCGAGGTCGAGGCGGACGAGACCTGGCACGGCGGGAAGCTCCGGAGCAGAGACCGCCGCAGGGCAATCACGGAGGGACGCTCGCGCACCGGGCAGTACGTCCGTGCGCGCGCGACGGTGTTCGGAATCGTGGAGCGTAGTGGGCGCGTCGTCGCGATGCACATACCGAGCAGGTACGGCTACACACTGCGCGCCACTATCCGCGAGCGTGTCGAGCCGGGATCGGTTGTCTACACCGATGACTTCAAGGGCTACGACGGGATCGAGCGGCTCTACACGCGCCGTACGATCAACCACACCGCGCGCATCTACGCGGACGGCGGAACGCACACTCAGACAATCGAGGGGTTCTTCTCGCTGTTCAAGAACGGCGTCCGGGGCGTCTACCACTCGGTCTCGATCAAGTGGCTGCAGGGCTACTTGAACGAATACACGTGGCGTTACAACCGCCGCGACAACGGCCGGGCGATGTTCCTGGATTTGATCGCGGCGTCCGCGAGTCGAGTTCGCTAGCCAGCTCGCGGGCCGACTGGATCGGGCTTCTCCTCGATCCGCACCGAAGTGATGCTTTCGGCGCGGAGGGCGAGTCTGTCCGCGATCGTGACCGTCCCGTTCTTGCCGATGTGAGTCCGCGCTTCTGCAAGCGCTTGAACCGCTACCGACTCGTCTTTCCCGACCGGGATCCGGTACTCCTGATCCGCTACGACTATGAGTGTCCACGTAGGCATGGCAGCCTCCTAGTGCGGCCTCTCAGAATGTTTGACGGGAAACTGGGAGGGTCCGGTCGGCCTTCCGTCGAATCGGGACGTATCCGATTCGAGGAGGTGTCGATGCGTCCCGCGGAGGTGTTCGTGCGCGGGCTTGCCCCGCATGAGGG
>DASRGD010000080.1:0-26886 GCA_035651195.1 Gaiellaceae bacterium
GTGGGCGCGGCCCGTCCTCTTCCTTCGCGACGAGTGCGCGGAGCGACAGGGGCGGAGGGACTCGAACCCCCAACCCCCGGTTTTGGAGACCGGTGCTCTGCCAGTTGAGCTACGCCCCTCGGTTCGGTCGCCAGGCGATTGTATCGGCGGCCTTCCGGCATCATCGAGCGGCGATGGCACTGCTGTTCGCCGTCCTCACGTGTGCGCTCGCGGGTATCGCGGCCGCGAGCGCGCTCGCAGGACGGTGGGTGATCGCGCTGGCGGCCGGCGTGCTCGCCGGGTGGATGGCGAGCCTCGCGGCGAGTGCGATGAGGAAACGGCGGGGCTAGCTCGTATTCTCTCGACGTGGCCGCGGAGGCAGACATCCAGCGCGTCTGGCTCGAGTACCGGCGCACGAACGACAAGGCGCTTCGCGAGCGGCTGATCGTGACGTACGCGCCGCTCGTCAAGTACGTCGCCGGTCGCCTCGGCTCCGGGCTTCCGGCGCACGTCGACGAAGGCGACCTCGTCTCGTACGGGCTGCTCGGGCTGATCGGCGCGATCGAGCGGTACGACCCCGAGCGCGACATCAAGTTCGAGACGTATGCGATCGCCCGCATCAAGGGCGCGATCATCGACGAGCTGCGCGCGCTCGACTGGGTGCCGCGCTCGGTGCGTTCGCGTGCGCGCGAGATCGAGCGCGCGATCGGCGAGCTCGAGGCGAAGCTCGGCCGCGCGCCGAGCGACGAGGAGATCGCGGCGAAGATCGGCATCTCGGGAGAGGAGCTCGAGGAGTCGTTGACCGACATCTCGCGCTCGTCGATCGCGGCGCTCGACGAGCTGTGGTCGGTCAGCGGCGAGGGCGATCAGATCTCGCTGCTCGACACGATCGAGGACCCGAGCGGCTCGCGACCCGCGGACGCGCTCGACGAGACCGAGCTGAAGGAGCTCGTCGCCGACGCGATCTCGCGGCTGCCCGAGCGCGAGAAGCTCGTGATCACGCTCTACTACTACGAGGAGCTGACGCTGCGGGAGATCGGAGAGGTGCTCGGGGTGACCGAGTCGCGTGTCTCGCAGCTGCACACGAAGGCGATCCTGCGCCTGAAGTCGCGGCTGTCGGGCGTCGCCGCGCGTTCGTAGCGCCCTGATTAGGATAGGAGCGGATGCCGCAGGAGCCGGGGAAGATCC
Organism: Gaiellaceae bacterium; assembly: GCA_035651195.1. Lineage (GTDB taxonomy): Bacteria > Actinomycetota > Thermoleophilia > Gaiellales > Gaiellaceae > PALSA-600. Next base: position 1,168 of record DASRGD010000080.1, read on the forward strand.
GCAACGTGGCCGTCGTCGGCCACCGCGGGACGGGAAAGACCTCGCTCGTCGAGGCGATCCTCTTCCAGGCCGGCGCAACCAACCGCCTCGGCACGGTCGAGGCCGGCACGACGGTCGCCGACTGGGACGACGAGGAGCAGCGGCGCCAGATGTCGCTCGCTGCGTCGCTCTGCCACGCGGAGTGGGAGGGGCGCAAGATCAACCTCGTCGACACGCCCGGCGACAGCGGCTTCCAGGCCGACACGATCGCCGCCCTGTACGTCGTCGAGGGTGCGCTCGTCGTCGTCTCGGGCGTCATGGGCGTCGAGGTGAACACGTCGCGCGTCTGGCGGCGCGCCGAGACGCTCGGGCTCTCGCGTGTCGTCTTCGTCAACATGCTCGACCGCGAGCGCGCCGACTTCTTCCGCACCCTCGCCGCGCTGCAGGAGCAGCTGTCGCCACGCTGCGTCGCCATCCAGGTTCCGATCGGCGCCGAGCACGAGCTGACCGGGATCGTCGACCTGCTGCACAACTGCGCGTACCTGGACCCGGGCGGCGCGCGCGAGGGCGAACCGGCCCCGATTCCGGCGGCGGTCGAGGCGACGGCGGCCGAGTACCGCGAGAAGCTGCTCGATGCGGTCGTCGAGACGGACGAGGCGCTGATGGAGCGCTACCTCGGCGGCGAGGAGCTCGACGCTGCGGACGTCGCGGCGGCGCTGAAGACGGCGGTGACGAACGACGAGCTCTATCCGGTTGCGTGCGGCGTCGCGACGAAGAACCTCGGCTCGCACGCGCTCCTCGACCTGCTCGTCGAAGGCGTGCCGTCCCCGGCGCGCAAACCGTCGCCGTTCGCCGGCGACGGCACCGAGGCGTTCGTCTTCAAGACGGTTGCCGACCCGTTCGCAGGCCGGATCTCGTGCTTCCGCGTGTTCTCGGGCACCGTCTCGCCCGACTCGAACCTCGTCAACGTCCGCGACCACGCGAAGGAGCGTCTGGGCGCGCTGATGATGCTCCAGGGCAAGGAGCACGAGAAGGCCGACGGCTTCGGCCCGGGTGACATCGGCGCGGTCGCGAAGCTGAAGGACGTGCAGACGGGCGACCTGCTCGTCGACGCCGAACGCGACGTCGAGGTGCCGACGCTCGAGTTCCCGGAGCCGGTGATGAGCTTCGCCGTCACCCCGAAGACGAAGGGCGACGAGGACAAGGTGGCGCAGGCGCTGCGGCGGCTGCACGAGGAGGACCCGACGTTGCAGCTCCGGCGCGACCCGCAGACGGGCGAGCAGCTCCTCTCCGGCATGAGCCAGGTGCACGTCGAGGTCGCCGTCGGCCGGCTGAAGAACCGCTTCGGGGTCGACGTCGAGCTGCACCAGCCGCGCGTCCCGTACGTCGAGACGATCAAGGCGGCGGCGCGTGCGCAGGGGCGCTACAAGAAGCAGACGGGCGGGCGCGGCCAGTTCGGCGACGCGGTGATCGAGATCGAGCCGATCGAGGGCAACGTCGGCTACGAGTTCGTCGACCAGATCGTCGGCGGCGTGATCCCGCAGGGCTTCCGCCCGGCGGTCGACAAGGGGATTCAGGAGGCGATGGCGCGTGGCGAGCTGGCCGGCGCGCCGGTGCAGGGCGTGCGGGTGCGGCTCGTCGACGGCTCGTACCACACCGTCGACTCGTCCGAGATGGCGTTCAAGGTCGCGGGCTCGATGGCGTTCAAGTCCGCGTACGAGAAGGCGCAGCCGACGTTGCTCGAGCCGATCATGCTGCTCGAGGTGACGGTGCCCGACGAGTCCGTCGGCGGCGTCAACGGCGATCTCAACTCGCGCCGCGGCCGTCTGCTCGGCATGGAGCCGGCCGGGGGGATGACGACGATCCGGGCAGAGGTGCCGATGGCCGAGGTGCTCACGTACTCGCAGTCGCTGACGTCGCTGACCGGCGGCCGCGGCGACTACCACATGGAGTTCCTGCGCTACGACGAGGTGCCGCAGCACATCGCGCAGAAGCTGATCGAGGCGGCGAAGAAGGAGAAGGAAGCGGTCCCGGCCTGACGGCGCGCTAGATTCGAGGGATGCGCGTCACGCGAGCCACCACCGAGCGTCGTTGCGCGATCTGCGAGCGGACGCTCCTGATGGGCGAGCGGACCGTCCGCTACTCGCCGAACGGCGGCGCGCACTACGTCGACGTCTGCCCGCTCTGCCAGGAGACGGCGCTCGAGTACGGGTGGGTGAAGGAGGGCGCGCCGACGACGCTGACGATCGACAACGACCGGCGCCGGCGCGGCTTCTCGCTCGGTGCGCTGCTCGGCTTCCCGCCGCGCCGCGCCGAGCAGACGGTCGCGAGCGAGCCGATCCTGCGCCGCCTGTCGGAGCCGGAGGTCGCGATGGTCGAGGCGGCCGACCACTTCAACGCCTCGCAGTACCGGCGGACGGTCGGCGGCATCGCCAGGAGCCTCGGGCAGCCGAAGGTGTCCGTCGTCCCCCTCTCGGGCGTCAACGCCGACGTCGTCGTCACCGTCGCCTGGGAGATCTCCTGGTACCAGTACCGCGTCACGCCCGACTCGACGCAGCCCGTCCGGCTCGCCGGCCGTGGCCACGAGCTCGACGAGCTCGAGGCGTCGTTCACGGAGTGGAACGCGCACATGGAAGCGGACGGGCGAATCGTCCCGGACATCGCCCGCCTCTGAGCGGGCGAAACGTCGCCGCCGCGGCTCTACACTGCGAACGTGATCTACTGCGTCGTCCCGCCGGAGCTCGAGGAGGAGCTGTACGAGAAACTCGTCGAGTACTACAAGGACAATCCGAACGTGCAGGTGATCATCGATCGCCGCACGGGCCCCGACCGGCGCCGGGGGCCCGCCGAGGCCGACGTGCAGGAGAAACGCCGGACGCGCGACCGTCGCCGGCCGCGCGTCCCCGGCACGTTTCCGCCCACGGACGTGCCCGAGCCCTAGGCTCGACCGGCGGGACTAGCATCGGCTGCGATGGCAGTCGAGACGTTCGAGTCGATCGCGCCCGCGACCGGCGAGACCCTGGGCGTGTTCCCGCGCTCGGGCGCCGCTGAGGTCGATCGCGCCGTCGCGTCCGCGCGCGCCGCTTTCGAGGACTGGCGGCTCGTGCCTGCCCCCGAGCGCGGCAACATCCTCTTCCGGTTCGCGGAGCTCCTGCGCGCGCACAAGGCAGAGCTGACCGACCTGATGACGCGCGAGATGGGGAAGGTCAAGGCCGAGGCCGGCGGCGACGTCCAAGAAGCGATCGACATGAGCTACTACATGGGCGGCGAAGGCCGGCGCCTCTTCGGGCAGACGACACCGAGCGAGCTGCGCGACAAGTTCATGATGAGCGTACGGATGCCCGTCGGCGTCGTCGGCGCGATCACGCCGTGGAACTTCCCGATCGCGATCCCGGCGTGGAAGCTCTGCCCGGCGCTCGTCTGCGGGAACACGATCGTGTTCAAGCCGGCCGAGGACACGCCGCTCCTCGCCGACCGCTTCGTCGCGCTGCTCGCGGAGGCCGGGCTGCCGGACGGCGTCGTCACCGTCGTCCACGGCTTCGGCGAGGAGGCGGGCGACGCGCTCGTTCGCCACCCCGACGTGCCGGTGATCACGTTCACCGGCTCGCGCGAGACCGGCGTCGCCGTCACGAAGGCGGCCGCCGACCTGCTCAAGCACGTCCACCTCGAGCTCGGCGGCAAGAACGCGATCATCGTCATGGACGACGCCGACCTCGACCTCGCCGTCGAAGGGATCGTCTGGTCGGCGTTCGGGACGAGCGGCCAGCGGTGCACGGCCGCGTCACGCGTGATCGTCCACGACGCCGTCTACGAGGAGCTGCAGTCGAAGCTCGTCGCCGCGGCCGAGCGCTTGCGGCTCGGGCCGGGGTGGGAGGACGAGACCGACGTCGGGCCGCTGATCAACCGTGCCGCGCTCGAGAAGGTGCACGCGTACACGCGGATCGGCCTCGACGAGGGCGCGAAGCTGCTGACCGGCGGCGAGCCGCTCGCCGACGGGCCCGGCTTCTACTACCGGCCGACCGTGTTCGCGGACGTCGAGCCGGCGATGCGGATCGCGCAGGAGGAGATCTTCGGGCCGACGACGGCGCTGATCCCGGTCGCGTCGTTCGAGGAGGCGGTGGCGGCGGCGAACTCCGTGCAGTACGGGCTCTCGTCCTCGATCTATACGCGCGACGTCAACCGCGCCTTCCGCGCCCTGCGCGACCTGCAGGCGGGGATCACGTACGTGAACGCGGGCACGATCGGCGCCGAGGTGCACCTGCCGTTCGGCGGCGTGAAGGCGACCGGCAACGGCCACCGCGAGGCGGGGCAGGCGGCGCTCGACGTGTTCACCGAGTGGAAGTCGATCTACGTCGACTACTCGGGCAGGCTGCAACGCGCCCAGATCGACAACGTCGAGAGCCCGGCGCCGCGGTGACCGTCCGTCACCTGCCTGGCCCGAGCGATTGCGCCGCGCTGCTGACGGTCAGTCCGGGCTGCGGTCCGCCCGCGAGGGCGTAGATCCGGCCGCGGTAGGCGACGACGCCGAGCCCGTGCCGTGGGATCGGCAGGTCGGGCAGCCGCGTCCACGCGCGGGTGCCGGGGGCGAGCGCGAACACGCTCGCGCGCGTCCCCTGCAGCGACTCGCCGCCGACCGAGACGAGCCTGCCGCCGAGCGTCGCGGCGCCGGTCCCGCCCCAGGCTTCGGGGAGCGGCGGCTCTCGGCGCCAGCGCGTCTCGCCCGGCGCCCAGGACTGCACGACGCGCAGGTTCGTGTCGACGCCGGCGGTCCGGCCCGCGATCGCGTACAGGCGCCCGCCGGCGACGGCGGCCGCGAGGTGCTGACGCGGCGTCGGCCCGGGCAGGAAGCGCCAGCGCCGCGCCGCCGGATCGAACTGGAGCAGGTTCCGCGCGAGACCGCGGGCCGCGACGCCGCCGACGACGTACAGTCGCCCCCCGAGCGCCGCCGCCGCGGCGGCCGCGCGCGGCGCCGGCAACGGCGGTAACGGCTGCCAGGCGCCGCCGGCGAGCACCTCGGCCGAGCGGGTCGGACCGCCGCCGGCGTAGCCGCCGACGACGTACGCCTTGCCGCCGAGCGTCGCCGCGGCGGCGTGGTTGACCGGCTCCGGAAGATCGGGCCCCTGCCGCCAGCTTCCGCGTGCCGGGTCGAAGAGATCGGTCCGAGCCGTCGTCGAGCCGTCGGCGAGGAAGCCGCCGGCAACGACGATCTCCGTCCCCGCGACCGCCGCCGCGACCTCGGTGCGCGGCAGCGGCATCGGCGGCTCCGCGCGCCAGCCGAGGGCGGCGACTGCGACGGCGAGCGCGAGCTTCACGGCCGCACTCTGCCGGAGGCTACGCTCGCCGCGTGAACCGAAAGCTGGTCGTCTTCGTTCCGCCGGACGCGCTCGACGCCGTCCGCGACGCGCTCTTCGCCGCCGGCGCCGGCCGCATCGGCGACTACGAGCGCTGCTCCTGGTACACCGAAGGGACCGGGACCTTCCTCGGCGGCGCGGCCACGAGCCCGGCCGTCGGCGAGCGCGGGGTGGAGGAGCGCGTGCCGGAGCTCCGGCTCGAGACCGTCTTCCCCGAGGAGCGGCAGGCGGAGGTGGTCGCAGCGCTGCGCCGCGCGCATCCGTACGAGGAGCCGGCGTTCGACGTCTACCCGCTCCTGTGAAGGCGACCCTCTACACCGACGGCGGGGCGCGCGGCAACCCCGGCCCCGCCGCCTTCGCCTACGTGCTCGAGGCCGAGGACGGAACGGTGCTCGCCTCGCACGGCGAGCGGATCGGGGTCGCGACGAACAACGTCGCCGAGTACCGCGCGCTGATCGCGGGCCTCGAGCGTGCCCTCGAGCTCGCGCTGCCGGAGGTCGAGGTCGTCTCCGACTCCGAGCTGCTCGTGAAGCAGATGCGCGGCGAGTACCGCGTCAGGAACGAGACTCTGCGCGACCTCTCGCTGCAGGCCGCGCGCCTCGCGAGCCGGCTCGACAGGGTCGAGTACCGGCACGTGCTGCGCGAGCACAACGAGCTGGCCGACCGGCTCGTGAACGAAGCTCTCGACGAATGATCGTCGTCCTGCCGGCGCTCGCGATCGCGGCAGCCGCGTTCGCGGCTGCGAGCCTGCGCCTGGCGAGCCCGGTCGCCACGCTGCTCGCGCTCTACGTGCTGCTGGTCGCGGGCGTCGGCGCCGCGACGTGGGTGTTGTCGCCGTTCCACGCGGTGACGCGCTCGGGGCTGCTCGGCGCCGAGCTCGTTCTCCTGGGTGCAGCCGTCGCCGCGTGGTCCGTACGCGGCCGCCCGCGCCCGCCGCTCGCGGCGGCGCGTGCGGCGATCGGCGACCTCGCACGCGACCCGCTCACGCTCGTCTTCCTCGCGGGGCTGACCGTCGTCCTCGGCTACGAGCTGATGCTCGCGCTCGTCGTGCCGCCGAACAACTGGGACTCGCTCTCCTATCACCTGACGCGCGCGGCGGCGTGGAAGCAGCACGGCGGCATCCACTGGATCGCGAACGCGCCGAGCGGCCGCGACAACGAGTTCCAACCGCTCGCGGAGCAGGAGATCCTGTTCCTGTTCGTCGCAGCCGGAAGCGGTGCCCTCTTTGCGCTGCCGCAGTTCGTCGCCGAGCTGGCGATCCTCGTCGCCGTCTACGGCGCCTCGCGCCGGCTCGGCTTCGACCGTCGCGCCGCCGCCCGCGGCGCCGCGGTGCTCGCGACGTTCAGCGCCGTCGCGCTGCAGTCGACGACCGCGCAGAACGACCTCGTCGCCGCATCGTTTCCCGCCGCGGCGGTGTGCTTCCTCCTCGCCGGCGCCGAGGTCGAGGCGGTGCTCGCGGGCGTCGCGCTCGGGCTCGGCGTCGGCACGAAGCTGACGACGGTCCTCGTCTGGCCCGTGCTCGCCTGGCTCGCCTGGCTCGGCGGGCGCCGCGTCGTCACCCGCGCGCTCGCCGGCGTCGCCGGCGGGCTGCTCACCGTCGGGATCTGGAGCTTCGTCCTCAACCTCGCGCACACGGGCCACCCGCTCGGCCACGGCCAGGGCCGTGTCGAGGAAGCGGTGTCGCCGTCGGCGGTAACGGTGCTGCACACGTTCGCGCGTGTCACGTACCGGATGCTCGACCTCGGGCTGCTCTCGAACGAGCAGATCTGGGGGCTCGCCGCCGCAGGCCTCGCCGCGGCTGCCGTGTACGCGATCGCGACACGCGGCGTCACGGAGCCGGCGCTCGTCGGGATTGCGCTCGCGTCGCCGCTCCTCGTGCTCGCTGCGGCGCCCGTCCTCGGCTGGATCGCGAAGGGCGTCCACCTGCCGGTGGAGGACGCGGTCTACGGCTTCAGCCTCAACCGGGCGGCGAACGAGGACTTCTCGGCCTTCGGCGCGATCGGCGCCCTCGCCGTCCTCGGCGTGCCGATCGCGACGCTCCTGCGCGACCGCGCCGACCGCCGCCGGGTCGCGCTCGCGCTCGCGTTCCCCAGCTACCTGCTCCTGCTCGGGCTGTACGCGAAGTACAACATCTGGCTGACGCGGTTCATGCTCGTGCCGCTCGTGGTCGCGGCGCCCCTTTTCGCCGTGCTCGTCCGGCCCCGGCTCGCTGCGCTCGCCGTCCTCGTCGTCGCGGGCTGGACCGGCTTTTACGCGCTCGAGTACGACGCGTCGAAGCCGCTCGCGGGCGGCGCGGTCGGGCGCCCGTGGCAGCTCGACGAAGCCAGCGTGCTCGCCGAGAGCCCGGGCGAGCCGACCGGCCGGCGCGCCGCCGCCGGCGTCCGCGCCTACGAGGCCACCGTGCCGCACGGAGCCTGCGTCGGCGCCGTGCTCGACCCCGACGACTGGGCCTACCTCCTCTGGGGCCCGAAGCTCGACCGGCGCGTCTCGTTCCTGCCGTCGCTGACCGCGCTCGCGAGCGCATACCGCGACAACGTCGGCTACGTCGTGATCAGCAAGGGCGTGAACGCCCCGGTCGCGAACCAGTTCAAGCCGCCCCGCTGGACGACCAGGCCGCTCGCGAGGTACTGGACGCTCGCGGTCGCGACCCACCCGCGCCCGGACGGTTGCAGCGCCTGAACGAGGCTATACTGCCCGGACTCGCGCGGATGTAGCTCAGTTGGCTAGAGCGTCTGCTTGCCATGCAGAAGGTCGTGGGTTCGAGTCCCATCATCCGCTCCTCCTCCTCGGAAGGCCCGCGGTCGCGGGCCTTCCTCGTTTCGTGCGGTGCCACGGATCCCGTCGAGCGCGGGCGAGCCCCCCTCTGCCAGGCGCTTGTCGCCTGGCAGAGGTGCACGACGGTGCTAGACGCCTGCGCTGGGCGCGAGCACACGGAAGACGCCGGTTGAGACGCCCGTGCCTCCCGCGGTGTGGACCCTGATCTTTCCTGTGTGCGCGTGCTTGGGTACGAGCGCGATGATCGAGTGCGCTGATGCGTGCATGATCTGCGCCCGGATGCCACCGAACTTCAGCCACTGCGCGCCGTTCAGGTAGGCGCCCGTGATCCTGACTCTCGCCCCGATGTGACCCATCGTCGGCGAGAAGCCGCTGATCTGCGGCACCACCATCACCTTGACATGGGCGCCTGGGGACGTGTAGCTCGGCGGCCGGTTTGCCGCAGCCGGGACGCTACCCGCCCCGATCTGCAGGTTGACGCTCAACTCGATGCTGCCGTCGCTGAGCGTGATCGGCACCTGGCCGGTCGGCACGCCGGCTGGGATGACTGCACGGACCCAGTTCCCGCCGGGATCGACGACCACCGATCGCGCGGGAACGCCGCCGAAGGTGACGGTCGACATGCCGTTCAGGTTCGAGCCGTAGATCGTCACGCGCTGACCGGCGATGGCGTGTGCGGGCGCGACACCGGAGATCGTCGCCCCATCGCCCGCGAGCGTCCGTGCGCCAGCCGCGCTCGCGAGAACGAAACTCGTCACTGCAAGCACGGCCACGACACCGACGTACAACATCCGTGTTTTCATGGCTTGCTCCTTTCAGCCGCCGCCACACGGGGCGGCAGCGGCAAACGAGCGGTTCCCTCCCCCGCACAGTCGGAAACCTGCGCCGGCGCCCGCGCCCGTAACGGATAAACATCCCGTGCCGTTCAACCGATGTGAGCTCGCATACACAAGGCGCGCCCATGGCCGTCGAGCTGAATCTCCCCCTGACCGAACGCGCACCGCAGCGCGCGCGCGAGCTCTCGGATCAGCTCGCCGGCTGGGCCGCCCTGGACCGTGAACGGGCGTGCGACATGCGCCTGCTCGTAAGCGAGCTCGTCACGAACAGCGTCCGCCACGCGCACACGGGAACGATTCGCCTCCACGCCGACCTCGATGAGCAGCGCCTGAAAGTCGAGGTGCACGACGACGGTCCCGGCCTCAGCCCGGTCCGGGGGAAGCGCCGAGGGCTTGCTGCCTCGGGCCGCGGCCTCCGTCTCGTCGAGCGGCTCGCCGACCGCTGGGGGACGAACGCCGACGGCGACTCCCACGTCTGGTTCGAGCTCGACCTCGAAGAGACGCCCCGAAGGTGAAGCAGCGCCGTTGGTCGGGCGGCGAGCTCTCGCACGTTCCGATCGCCGACGGGCAGCCCTTCGACGTCGCCTCCGGCACTCGTCGCTCTGTGTCACCTCTCTGACGCGGCGGCGGGCTAGAGTCGGTGCTTCATCCGACAAGGAGGCGGTTATGCCCTTCGCACGTGTCGTGTCCTTCGACGGCGTCAGCAAAGATCGAATGGCCGAGATGCAGCGCGAGATGGAGGGCGGAGAGCGGCCTGAGAACGTGCCGGCCAAGGAGATCATCGTCCTACACGATCCAGATGCGGAGCGGTCGCTCGTTCTTCTTTTCTTCGAGACCGAGGACGACTACCGGCGTGGAGACCAGATCCTGGACGCGATGCCCCCGAGCGAGACTCCCGGGCGACGGACGTCAGTGGCGAAGTACGACGTCGCCTTTCGCATGACGGGCTAGCCGCGATCGGGCACCGGACTGCTCTAGCTCGGGAGAACGTCAGTCGGCGTCGTCCCGACAGGACGACGGACGAGCGCGAGGACCGACGAGGCTCAACCGGGAGGCGAACGGTGCCGATGGGAGAACGCGGTGGAGTGGCCTGTCGCGCTCATCTACCCGAACGGTCGCGTCCACGAGACGACGATCGATGCGCCCCCCGACTTCGGCCCCGGCTACGAGTTCGAGGCCTTCGGCCGCCGCTGGCGCGCGTCCGACCCTCCCCGCAGCTCGGCGAGGCGGAGATCGACGCGCACGCTCTGCGAATGCATCGGCCGTTCGCTTCCGCGCCGGCCGGACGGGGGGGAGACGACGCGCGCTCGCTAGCGGAAGCCGCGCAGGATTCTCGCTGCGGCGGCCCCACACCGACTACACCGCACATAGTGGGCGGCCGGGGACCGACCCTCCGCCGGCCTCCACGCCGCAGAGCAGCGGGGCCCGCCCCCTCGCTGCAGTCCCAGTCGCAAGGCGGGGCCGGTCGGCGTCGACCTGTCGGACGCCGACCGGCCCGGCGCCGCGCGTTCGTGAGACCATCGGGCGGTGATCGTCGACGGTCACAACGACGTCCTCCTGCGCAGGTGGCGCGGCCAGCCGCTGCGCCACCTCGACCTCGCGCGCGCCGCCGAGAGCGGCTTCGCCGGCGGATTCTTCGCCGTGTTCGTGCCCGGAGCCGTTTCCGGCCTCGACGATCCCGAGCCGCCGTACTCGCAGCCGCTCGCGGAGCCGATCGCGCGGGACGAGGCGCGTCGCGTCGCCGAGGAGCAGACGGCGATCCTCGAGCGCCTCGACGTGACGATCGCCCATCGCGCCGACGACTTCCAGCCCGGCCGGGTCACGGCGATCCTCCACCTCGAGGGGGCCGAGCCGCTGGCGCCCGACCTCTCCGACCTGCAGGCGTGGCGCGACCGCGGCCTGCGCTCGCTCGGGATCGCCTGGGCGCGGCGGAACGCGTTCGGCGAGGGCGCTCGGTTCGCCTTTCCTTCGTCGGGCGACACCGGGCCGGGTTTGACGGACGCGGGCCGTCGCCTCGTGCGCGCGTGCAATCAGTTCGGCATCGTCATCGACGTCTCGCACCTGACCGAGGTCGGCTTCTGGGACGTCGCCGGGGCGACGGCGGCGCCGCTCGTCGCGACGCATTCGAACGCGCACGCGCTCTGCCCGTCGTCGTGCAACCTGACCGACGAGCAGCTGGACGCGATCGGCTCGTCCGGAGGCGTCGTCGGCGTCAACTTCGCCGTCTCGTACCTGCGCGCGGACGGCCGGCCCGATCCGGCGACGCCGCTCGACGAGATCGTGCGCCACGTCGACTACATCGCCGAGCGGGTCGGCGTCGACCACGTCGCCTTCGGCTCCGACTTCGAGGGGGCGACGCTGCCCGACGCGCTCGGCGGCGTCCGCGGCCTGCCGAAGCTCGTCGACGCGCTGCGCGCCCACGGCTACGACGACGAGGCGGTCGCGAAGATCACTCACCGCAACTGGCTGCGCGTTCTCGACCGCACTTGGCAGCCCTGGCGGCGCTACTTCGAGCGCGCCGACGACGCGCCGCGCGAGACGCTCGTCGAGGCGATGCGCGGCTTCGACGTCCCCGGCCTCGCCGTCGACCTGGGTTGCGGGACCGGTCGCGACACGATCGCGCTCCTGCGTGCAGGCTGGAGCGTGATCGCGATCGACCGCGAGCCCGAGGCGATCGAGCGGGTGCGCGCCGCCGCCGGCGGCGGGGACGGCCGGCTGCGGACGCAAGTCGCCCGTCTCGAGGACGCGCGCTGGCCGCAGAGCGACCTCGTCAACGCGAGCTTCGTGCTTCCCTTCGTGCGGCCCGACCGGTTTCCCGACGTGTGGCAGCGGATCGTCGACTCGCTGCGCCCCGGTGGCCGGTTCAGCGGTCAGCTGTTCGGCGACCACGACGAGTGGGCCGGCACCGGCCTCGTCGTCCAGACGCGCGCGCAGGTCGAGGAGCTGCTCGAGCCGTTCACGATCGAGCGACTCGACGAGCTCGACGAGGAAGGGTCGACCGTGGTCGGCGCGCGCAAGCACTGGCACCTCTTCCACGTCGTCGCTCGCAAGCGCTAGTACGCGGCGCCGGTGACGATCTTGGCGATCACGAAGGCGGAGATCATCATCAGCGCGGCGAGCAGGACGATCCCGCCGTAGAGGACGGCGATCGTCTGCCCGACCGGCGTTTCCTCTCCGCCGCCGCCGGAGCGACCGACGCGCACGGCGTTTCGCCGGAACCTGCGACCGACGCGGACCGGTGTGGCCGGGATCGTCTCGCCCGTCGTCGCCCAGGACGCGACGACGCTCTCGCCGTCTGCGCGCGCGAGGCGCGGAGGCGCGAGCTCGAGGAGCGTCGGCTGCGGGCGGACGACGACCCACTCGTACTCCTCGTCGACTGCGAGGACGTCCTCGGCGAAGATGAGCCCTCGCCTGCCGTTGCCGGTGCAGACGGCGAGCGCGCTCGGCTCATCGTCCTCGCCGAACCAGATTTCCTCGACCCACCCGAGCTCGCCCTCCGCCGACTCGACGACGAAACCGCCGGCGTGGGCGAGCCGCCCAGCCTGCCCCGCGTCGAGTCTGGCCATCACGGCTCTTGTACCCGTATGGCCGTCGGTCGGAAACCCCGCCAGCGACGGTGCTGCGAACGCGGATGCGTGCGATCGGCAGCTCCGGTCGCGGGTCGAGCGTGCTTCCCGCCGGCGAACGGCCTGCCTGACCGGCAAGCACCGCCCGCGTTCGCGGCGTTCGCGCGCGAGCGCGCGTCGAGCTGCTCGCGCGGCGCTGCGCGCACTACCATGAAGCCCTCCGGGCGCCTTGGCCGAGTGGTTAGGCAGCGGCCTGCAAAGCCGTTTACAGCGGTTCGACTCCGCTAGGCGCCTCTCGTCCGAAGAGCGAGCTCTCGAGCACGTAGAAGAGGGCGATGGCCGCGAACAGGAGCACGGCCGCCGTCGGGCTCCAGAGGGCGACGAGCGTCGCCGCCGCGTAGCTCGGCGCACCCGGCAGGTACGAGCGCGAGATGCCGCTGACGACCCGCTGGTCCGCGTCCTCGCGGATCAGGCGGCGGCCGAGCGCAGCGTAGAACCAGAGGGCGGCGAAGCCGAGCGCCGTCGCGACCAGCGTCAGCCCGTACGCGATCGCGGCCGCGCGGAGGCCGCCGTCGCGGAGGTGCTCCGCGACCAGGTGGGTCGGGAACGGGATGAACGCGACACAGGCGAGGAACGCGACATTGATAAAGAGGAATCGGCGGTCGGCGCGTCCAATCTGGTCGAAGCACGCATGGTGGTTCACCCAGATGATCCCGATCGTCAGGAACGACACCGCGTAGGCCGCGTACTGCGGCCACGAGTGCTGCAGCGCCTGCGTCAGTCGGCGGCCGTGCGCGTCGGCGTGGACGTCGAGTATCAGGAGCGTCGCCGCGATGGCAAACACGCCGTCGGCGAACGTCTCGAGCCGGGCGGTGGACACCCGCCGAAAGTACGGTTGTCGGCGGACGGCAACTTTTCGTCCGGTTCCGGCGTTACATTCGGTGAGATGGACGCGCACTGCGGATCCTGTCTGGCTTGCGGCGAGCAGCTGCCGGAGGCGTTGTTGCTCGGCGGCTCGCTCCGCTGCCAGGATTGCCGCGACGCGAACGAGCCGCTCGACCCGGAGCTCTGCCTCCTGGTCGAGGACCGCGAGGCGGCGTAGCCTCGGCGGCGGCGTGATCCGGACCGTCTGGCTCGACAACCCACCGGTCAACGCCGTCAACCCGGACGTGATCGCCGCGATCCGCGCGGCGGTCGAGGAACCGGGGGAAGAGACGCGGGTGCTGGTTCTGCGCGGCCGCGGCGAGCGCGCATTTTCTGCCGGGGCCGATGTCGGCGCGTTCAAGGAGTCCGAAGGAGGCGCGCGTGCGATCCAGAAGACGGCCGACCTGCTCGAGGCGGCGCCGGTGCCGGTCGTGGCCGCGATCCACGGCTACTGCCTCGGCGGCGGCCTCGAGCTCGCGCTCGGCTGCGACCTGCGGATCGCCCACGAGGGTGCCGAGCTCGGCTTCCCCGAGGTGCGGCTCGGACTGCTCCCGGGCGGCGGCGGTACGCAGCGTGCGCCTCGGCTGATCGGCCGCGGCCGCGCGGCCTGGCTCGTCATGTCGGGTGAGCGCATTCCCGCGCCGCAGGCGGAGAGGTGGGGGCTCGTCGAGTTCGTCGTCGACGACCTCGACGCGGGGATCGAGCGTGTCGCGGGGACGCTCGCGCGCCAGAGCCCGAACGCGCTGCGCGAGATCAAGCACGTGCTCCGCGAGACGCGCGACGAGCGGAGCGACGCGACTGAGCACGCTGCGTTCGTGCGAGCGCTCGGGTCGCCGGACGGCAAGGAGGGCGTCGCCGCGTTCCTCGAGAAGCGCCAGCCGCGCTGGTCGAGCTAGCGGTCCGCGAAACGGCTGACCGCGGGGAGGAAGCCCGAACCCGGTCTCCGCCTCGATCGCGGCGCGTCGCGTCGGTTCCGCCCGGCACGGCGGTGTCTGACACCGGATGATCGCGGCGGGGCGGCGGCGGGGCCAGCGCTTTTTCCGATTTCGGCACGAAGCCGCCACGTTCCCGTCACGGTGTCTGACCCCGGGTTCGAGGCTGGGGTCGGCGCCGCGGCGGCAGTCAGTTCAGCCGCGGGTCGAACGGCATCGACGCGATCAGCGCGAAGCGGCCGCCCTTGCGCTGCAGCACCGTCCGCCAGAGCTCGTCGGGGTCGTCGACGAAAGCGTCGCCCGGCTCGGCCTCGGCGACGATCCACGAGGGCTCGCCGAGCTCGGCCTCGAGTTGCCCCGCACCCCAGCCGGAGTAGCCGGCGAAGACGCGGATGCGCCGGATCGAGAGCTCCTCCAGCGTCGCCTCCGCCGAGACGAAGCCGACCGAGCCGACGATTGGCGCGACCGCGTCCTCCGGGTCGTCGAACTCGGCGAGCGCCATGATCGCCTCCGGCTGAACCGGTCCGCCGACGTGGACGACGCCGTCGGCGCCGGGTAGCGCCGCCAGCTCGGGCACAGCGTCGGCGACGGTGACCTGCGAGGGCCGCGTCAGTACCAGACCCATCGCGCCGTCCTCGTCGTGGTGCGTGATCAGGACGACGGTGCGGCGGAAGTTGGGGTCGACGAGCGCCGGCGAGGAGATCAGGAGCTGGCCCTGGAGCGACATGTCCTCATGATCGTACGTCCGCTCAGCCGCTGCTCAGAACGGCAACGCCCGTCAGCGCCAGGGCGACCCCGCCGACCTGCGTCGGCGTCAGCCGCTCCCCGAGCAGCACGTGCGCGAGGACGACGGTCATCACGGGGTAGAGCGAGCCGAGCACGGAGACGAGGGCGAGCAGTCCATGGCCGCTCGCCAACGCGAACAGCGCGTTGGCGGAGACGTCGCAGAGGCCGATCGCCGCGACGACCGCGAGCGACCGCCGACCGAGCGCGAGCGGGGCGCCGCGGACGAGCGTGAGCGAGAGGAGGAGCGACAGCGAGCCGACCCGCGCGCCGACGAGCGTCGAGAGCGCGCTTCCCTCGCGGCTGCCGAGGCCGAGGAAGTAGACGAAGCCGCCGAGCGCCACGGCGGCCGCGAGCGCGAGGACGACCGCGTCGGCGCGCTCGCGCGCCGGCGCCCGCCGCTCCTCGACCGACGCCAGCAGCGCGCCCGCGAGCGCCGCTGCGGCCCCGGCGAGCGAGACCGGCGACGGCCGCTCGCCCGTCGCGAGCGACACCGCGAACGGCACCAGCGCGCCGCAGGCGACGAGCGGCGAGACGATGCTCATCGTCCCGAGCGAGAGCGCCTGGTAGAAGGCGGCGAGCCCCGCCCCGCCGCCGACCCCCGCCACGAGACCGAGCCAGAACGAGCGCCCGTCGAGCCGGCCGCCGTGGACGGCGAGGGCAGCGAGCAGCGCGACGAACCCCGCCGACTGCGAGACGACGGTGACCGACAGCGTCGGCAGCCGGCGCGAGACGAGCCCGCCGGAGAAGTCGGCGATGCCCCAGACGGCAGACGAGCCGAGTGCGAGCACGACGGCGAGGGCGGTCACCGCCCCGAGATACCATCTCCGGCATGAAGCCGCTTCGGATCGGCGTCCTCGCCGTGCAGGGAAACTTCCGCGAGCACGCGGCAATGCTGCGGCGGCTCGGGGCGGCGCCGGTTGAGGTGCGCAAGCCCGACGAGCTCGCCGGCCTCGACGGACTCGTGATCCCCGGGGGCGAGTCGACGACCTTCATGCGCCTGATGCGGCTCTATGGACTCGACGAGGCGATCCGCGCCTTCGACGGCCCCGTCTTCGGCACCTGCGCGGGGATGATCGTGCTCGACCGCGACCACCTCGGGCTCGTCGACATCGGCGTGCGCCGAAACGCATTCGGCCGCCAGGTGGCCTCGTTCGAGACCGACCTCGAGCTGCCCGACGACCCGCGCCCGCTCCGCGCCGTCTTCATCCGTGCGCCGTGGATCGAGGACGTCGGCGCCGACGTCGAGGTGCTCGCCGAGGTCGACGGTCACCCCGTGCTCGCGCGCCAGGGCCGGTTCCTGGTCGCGTCGTTCCACCCCGAGCTGACCGACGACACCCGGCTGCACGAGCTCTTCCTCGAGGAGGCGAGCCTTGTCCGGACATAGCAAGTGGTCGTCGATCAAGCACAAGAAGGGCGCCGCCGACGCGAAGCGCGGCAAGCTCTTCTCGAAGCTCTCGCGCGCGATCATCGTCGCGGCGAAGGAGGGCGGCGCCGACCCGGGCGGCAACCTCGCGCTCCAGAACGCGATCGAGAAGGCGCGCTCCTACTCGATGCCGAAGGACAACATCGAGCGTGCGATCGCCAAGGGCGCAGGCGAGGGGACCGACGCGGCCGAGTTCGCGACCGTGATCTACGAGGGCTACGGCCCGGAGGGCGTCGCGGTGATCGTCGAGGCGCTCACCGACAACCGCAACCGCACCGCCTCCGAGATCCGGCACGCGTTCACGCGCCACGGCGGCTCCCTCGGCGCGACCGGGGCGGTCGCCTGGCAGTTCGAGCGTCGCGGCGTCGTCGTCGTCGGCGCCGACGGCGTCGACGAGGACGAGCTCTTCCTCGCCGCAGCCGACGGCGGCGCCGAGGACATCGAGCGCGACGGCGACGTGTTCGAGATCACGAGCGCGCCGGAGAACCTCGCCGCCGTCCGAAATGCGATCGAGGCCGCCGGCTTCACGGCCGAGTCAGCGGAGCTCTCGATGGTCCCGAAGAACACCGTCGCGGTCGAGGACGCGACCGCCGCGAAGCGCGTCATGCGCCTGATCGAGGAACTCGAGGACAACGACGACGTCCAGGACGTCTACGCGAACTTCGACATCCCGGACCAGGTGCTCGAAGCGGTCGCGTCGTAGAGCCGTCGCTCCGGCCTCGGGAGCGCCTGCCCGGGCGCTGGCGGCTTCGCGGTCGCGAGGTGCACGCCGGCAGGGAACGCCGAGAGTGCGAGAATCGGCGGCGCCGGCCGCGACGAAGGCGGCTACGCGGTCGCGGGCGCTCGGCGGCGACCGGTGCCGGCCTGCCGGCCGGCACCGGGACATGTGTCTCGCTTCGGCTCCCGGCCGCGCCGGTCAGGGCTCCTGCAGGAAGCCGCGAATCTCGCCGCCGGGGAACGTCGTCGTGTGGATGTTGAGGTACGCCTGTCCCGCTCGGAGGCCGGCGAGAAGCGCAGCCGCCGCGCTCGCCGTCGTGCCGCCGTTCGCCGTCACGAATGCCGGGTTGTAGCTGGCCGGGTCGGTCATGTCGAACGCGTGTGCGTAGCTCCCGGACGTCACCCCGAGCGGAAAGCCCGGGAACGTCGGCACCGCCGTCGCGACTCCGGTGTTGCCCGGCGGGCTGACGCAGCAGTGGATGTGCGCGGCCGTCGTACTCGAGGTAAGGCCGCCGAAGGTGGCGGTGACCGTCATCTGGTTGGTGGCGGTGTCCCAGGTCACCGTCGCGGCGCCGGTTCCCGGCACTGCCAGCGGCGGGTTCTGGCTCGCTCCGTCCAACGTCGCGGTGAAGACGAAGACGCTGTCGTTGCAGCCGCCGATCGTCCCGACCGGGATGCAGTTGTTCGGGCTGTTGCCCGTGACCTGTGTGTTCCTGAGCGCGACCGTGCCGAGGGTCGGCGTCATCACCGCGACGTTGGCGATGCCGCCGCCGGCGACCGAGGCCGTGTTTCCGGTCACGGTGCCGTTGTTCATCACCAGGACGGGCAGGGGCGGCGCGCCGACCCCCTGGAGGTTGAGGTTCGCGACCCCGGCTCCGACGCCCGCGCTGTTGCCGGACACGTACGCGTTGTTGAGGGTCGCCGTCGCGTGGTTCAGGAAGCCGCCGCCGGTTCCGCCCGGCGCGCTGTTGTCGATGAACTGCGTGTTGTTGCTCTCGAGCGTGCCGCCGTTCGAGACGCCGCCCCCGCCCGAGTCGGCACCGCCGGTCGCCGCGTTGTCGCGGATGACGCTGTTGTTGAGCGTCATGAAGCTGCCGGATCCGCCGCCCATGCCGTTCCCGCTCGCGATGCCGCCGCCGCCGGAGGCGCTGTTGTTGTCGACGACGCTGTTGTTGAGCGTCAGCGTCCCGGAGATGCTGAGGATGCCGCCGGCGCCCATGCCGTCCGAAGGGACGGTGTTCCAGCTCACCTCGCTGTTGTTCAGCGTCGCCGTCGCGCCGGGGCCCTGCCCCATCGTGCCGCTCGCGATCCCGCCGCCCGCGCCCGAAGCGCTGTTCCGGGTGACGACGCTCTGGTCGAGCGTCAGCGTGCCGGCGACGTTGAAGATGCCGCCGCCGAAGTTCGCGGGCGGCTGCTCGCCGGCGGCGTTGCCGCCGGTGACGGTCGTGCCGATCAGCCTCAGGCTCCCGCCCGCGGCACCCGAGATCATGATGATCCGGAAGTTGCTGTTGTTCCCGGCGATCGTCGCGCCGTTGCCGATGATCGTGATCGGCGAGGTGATGACGGGCAGACCATTCGCGCCGGCGGTCGTGTTGTTCGCCGATGTGAGCGAGTAGGTGCAGCCCGGCGCGAGGACGATGATGCCGCCGCCGCTCGCGTTCGCAGTGTTCACGGCTGCGATCAGGCCGGCCGCGCCGCCGCCCGGGCCCGAGCACCGAACGATGCCGACGCTCGAAGCCCGCGCCGCCGAGCCGCCGAGGACGGCAACCGCCGCCGCTGCAACCGCCGCCACACCTGCCTGCCACGCACGTGACCGAAGCATCCAGACTCCCTTCTCCCGGCCGTCAGAGCCGAGGCCCGAAGTGCGCCAGACCTGCGTGCACGGACCAGGCCCGGCCGCCGCTAGCCGCGATTCTTGCAAACGGGTCTCGACCGCCGGCTTCGTGCCGCCCGCGTCAGGGCTGCCGACGGGCCGCTCGAACGCGAGGCCCGCTTCCGGGCTGATCGGCACCATCCCCTCGCCGTGCGCGTGCGCTTCCTCGTCGTCCTGCGTCACGTCGAGGCCGAGCGCCTCGTCGCGCTCGCTGACCCGCAGCGGCATCACGGCGCCGATCGCGCAGGCGGACGAGCGTGGCGCCGAACGCGTAGGCGGGGCCCGCGTGCGGTCCGGATCACCGAGTCGACCGGCAGGACGAGGATCTTGCCGTCGCCCATCTCCCCCGTCCGGCCGCCCTCGACGACCGCGTCCGCCGTCGCGACGACGACGTCGGCCGGTTGCGGCCGGCAGGAACGTCCGCACACACCCCTAACCTCTCCACGTGAAGGTTCTCGGCATCGATCCAGGGACGGCTGCGTGCGGGTTCGGGATCGTCCACGAAAGCGACGGGCGCCTCAGGGCCGACTGCCACGGGTGGTGGCAGACGCCGCCTGCCTTGCGCCTGGAGCTGCGGCTGCGGGCGATCTTCGAGGCAGTGGTCGGGCTGATCGGCGAGCACGAGCCGGATGTCGTCGCGCTCGAGGAGTCGTACGTCGGCGCCGACGCCCGCATCGCGCTCTCCGTCGGGCAGGCGCGGGGCGCCGTCCTCGTCGCCGCCTCGTCCGTCGGCCGTGAGTGCGTCGAGTACGCACCCGCCCGCGTCAAGCAGTCGGTCTGCGGCTACGGGCGGGCCGACAAGACGCAGGTGCAGCGGATGGTGAAGGCGATCCTCGGCCTCGACGAGCTGCCGCGGCCGCACCATGCGGCCGACGCGCTCGCGGTCGCGATCTGTCACGCGCTCGCCTCGCCGCTCCTGGAGGGCGCCTCGTGATCGCGCGCCTGCGCGGCACGGTCGCCGCGCGCACGGCCGCCGGGGTCGTGATCGACGTCGGCGGTGTCGGCTACCTCGTCGCCGCGACCCCGCGCGTCGCCGCTCGCGTCGGCGAGGAGACGACGCTCGAGACGTACTTGCACGTGCGCGAGGACGCGCTGCAGCTGTACGGCTTCGCGTCGCCCGACGAGCGCGAGCTGTTCGAGCTCCTGCTCGGTGTCTCCGGGGTCGGGCCGAAGGTGGCGCTCGCGATCGTCTCCGGCTCGACGCCCGCCGACCTGCGCCGGGCGATCGCGCGCGAGGACACGGCGCGCTTCGAGGCGATCCACGGCATCGGGCGGAAGACGGCGCAGCGGGTCGTGCTCGAGCTGAAGGAGAAGATGACGGCCATCTCGGCTGACGCCGAGACGGCGAGCGGTGCGGTCTTGGCTCGGGACGCCCTCGTCGAGCTCGGCTGGTCGGTGGTCGACGCGGAGCGCGCGCTGGCGGAGCTCGACGCGTCGCTGCCGGTCGAGGAGCAGGTGCGCGCGGCGTTGCGGCGGGCGGCATGAGGAGCGGCCTGCTGACGCCTGTGCTCGAGGACGGGGGCGAAGAGCTCGAGCGGTCGCTCCGGCCGCAGTCGCTCGCCGACTTCGTCGGTCAGGAACGCGTCAAGGAGCAACTCGCGATCGCGCTCGATGCGGCGAAGGGGAGAGGCGAGGCGCTCGACCACGTCCTGCTCGCCGGACCACCCGGGCTCGGCAAGACGTCGCTCGCGCAGATCGTCCGCCGCGAGCTCGGCGTCGGCATCCGGCAGGTGGCCGGGCCGGCCCTCGAGCGCAAGGGGGACGTCGCGGCCATCCTCACCGCGCTCGAGCCGCGCGACGTGCTCTTCGTCGACGAGATCCACCGCCTGAACCGTGCGGTCGAGGAGATCCTGTACCCGGCGCTCGAGGATTTCCGGCTCGACATCGTCGTCGGCCAGGGGCCGGCGGCGCGCACGCTCGCCCTCGACCTGCCGCCCTTCACGCTCGTCGGGGCGACGACGCGGACCGGCCTGCTGACGACGCCGCTGCGCGACCGCTTCGGGCTGACCTTCCGGCTCGACCTCTACTCGGGCGCGGAGCTGGGGGCGATCGTCCGCCGCAGCGCGCGCATCCTCGCGGTCGAGATCGACGGCGCGGCCGCCGACGAGATCGCGCGGCGTGCTCGCGGGACGCCGCGGATCGCGAACCGCATCCTGCGGCGGGTGCGCGACGTCGCCGAGGTCCGGCACGCCGGCGCGATCACGGCCGAGATCGCCGACGAGGCGCTCGACCTGCTCGAGGTCGACCAGGCGGGCCTCGAGCGCTTCGACCGCGAGCTCCTGCTCGCGATCGCCGACCGGTTCGGCGGCGGCCCCGTCGGGCTCTCGAGCCTGGCCGTCGCACTCGGCGAGGAGGCCGAGACGATCGAGGACGTCTACGAGCCGTACCTGCTTCAGCTCGGGTTCCTGCAGCGGACGCCGCGCGGCCGCATCGTCACCGAGCTGGGACGCGCGCACGTCGGGGCGCTGCGCGAGACATCCGCGCTCTTCTAGCCCATACTGTGGTTGTGCCCCCGTCAGAGGCGACGACGCCCGCGGACGCGGTCGGCGCGGCGGACGTCTTCGTGCTGCGACGCGTCTCGGGCCAGCGGTTCGTCCAGCTCGGCGGCCGCGGTCGCGCCGAGGGGTGGGCCGGCATCGTCGAGGTCTCGGTCGAGGACGAGGTTCCGCTCGCGCAGGCGCTCCACAGTGGGCGCGCCGTCAGGCTCGCGCACCGCGACCGCGAGCTCGTGTTCGGGCCGTACTACGCGCGCGGGGCGGCGGTCGTGCCGGTGCTCCCGGACGTCGTCGTCGTCTTCGGCGCCGGCGACGGCGAGCTCGACGTCGACGACGAGACGCTCGACGCCGCCGCGCACGCATTCGCGGGCGAGATCGAGCGCGTCACGCCGGCGAAGCAGCTGGCGGACGAGCTCGAGCTGCTCGAGGCGGTGCGCACCGCGCTCAGCGTCCCGCAGGCGACCGTCGCGGGCGCGATGACGGCGCTCGCCGGCGTCGCGGCGGAGGCGCTCTCGTGTGAGCTCGGGATCGTCTACCTCGCCGACGGCGACCGCATCGCGGTCTCCGAGCGCGGCTGGCCGAGCCCGGCGCCGGAGCGCGACCTCGCTGCCGCGCTGCGTGCGACGTTGCAGTCGCAGGAGTTTCCGCAGTGCGTCCAGGACGCGCACCGCGCGCCGCCGCCCGGCGCCCTCGCCGGCGATCCGGGTATCCGCTCCTACTACCTGCTCGCCCTGTCCGGCGCGGCGCGCGGCGTCCTCTTCGTCGCCCATACCGATGCGGCGCCGCGCGGCTTCACGCTCCTCTGCCGGCGCCTCGGGCTGCGCCTTGCCGAGGTCGCGGCGGCGATCCTCGGCGTCGCGGTCACCCGTGAGTGGACGGCAGCGGAGTCGGCTCGGCTGCAGAGCGCTTTCGCGGAGCTCGAAGGCTGACGAGCCGCAACAGCGCCGGCGCGACGAGAAGCGCCATGACGTCGAACCACACGTAGCCGGAGGCGACGCCGGAGGGCGGGTTGCCGTCGGGGATGCCGAGGCCCGGCAGCTTCGCTGCCCAGCGCCAGGTGCCCAGCGCTGTCCCGTAGAGCTCGAGCGCCGTGACGACGAGGAAGACGCTCGCGTAGATCGTGCGATTCCGGGAGCGCCAGAGGAAGAGCAGGAGCAGCGGCACGCCGACCGCGCCCGCGACGTCGCGCCGCGGCAGCACCGTCAGGCCGAGCAGCCCCCACGTGGCGGCGACCGCGGCCGCGAGCGCGACGGTCACGCGCGCGTGCCGTCGCAGCGCCGCGGCGAGCGAGATCCCGGTCAGATAGACGAGCCCGTGCGCAGGCGGCACGAACACCGGCAGGTTGTGGAGCCGGTAGTGGTAGACGCCCCAGACGATCGAGCCCGTGAGCTCGCCGAGCGAGGCGAAGAGGACGACGCCGATCGCCTGCGCGCGCCGCTCGAGCGGGAAGCGCGCCAGCGCCAGCAGGAAGGCGCCGCAGGTGAGGACGCCGAGGCCCACCTGGTCGCGGAAGGACGCGAAGTGGTCGGCCGCGAGCAGCGCCGCCAGCGACGCGACGCCCGCCAGCCCCTGAACCGCAGCTCCTGCCACGGCGGGGACCTGAGGCGCCGCTCGTCGGCGCCGTCTGGAGGACGTGCGGGCTTTGCCCGTGCGTCCGTCCAAGCCCGGCTCGCGCACCAGCCCCTGAACCGCAGCTCCTGCCACGGCTGGGACCTGAGGCGCCGCTCGTCGGCGCCGTCTAGAGGACGTGCGGGCTTTGCCCGTGCGTCCGTCCAAGCCCGGCTCGCGCGTCACCCACGGAACTGCAGCTCGTGCCACGAGGGAACGGGCGCGAGCTCGAGCAGCGGACGGCCGCCGCCGGGGTGCTGGTAGGCGAACTCGGCGTCGCCCTCGTCCCAGACCACCTCGAGGGTGCCGCGCTTCACCTGGTGGTCGAGCCAGGCGCCTCGGAAGATCAGCTTGCGCAGCCAGTAGACGAGCGACTCGCCCTGTACGAGCGACACCCGCTCCCAGTTGCGCGCCAGGTAGCGACCGAGGCGCGACTGCGGCGCGTCGATCAGTCCCTGCGCCGCCAGTGTGACGAGGTCGCTCGTCTCGTCCTCGTCGAGCTCGTTGACCTCGACGAGCCCGAGCTTGACGGCCGCGGCGACGACGCGCTGCTCGAAGTCGTAGGCGTTGAAGCAGAACCGGTAGCCGAGGAACTCGACGACGTAGTCATCGCCCGAGGTGTAGTTCGTGTCTTCGCCTGGCTCGGGCACGAACGCAGAATAACCACGGAAGCGCGTCTTTCAACCGGTTACGGTGTGGGCGTGGTCGCGTCGGCACCGCTCTGGCAGCGCCTGATCACGCTCGCGCCGGCGTTCGTGGTCGGCGGCGGCCTCGTCCTCGGCTCGCTGATCCTGCTCGGGCGGGCGCTCGCGCATTCGGTACGTGAGAGTGGGCACAAGCGCCTGATCTACCTCGGCTTCGGCGTCCTCGCGGGCGCGGTCGCGTTGCTGACCTACCTCGGCGTCGAGCTGCCTAGAGAATGACGACCGGCGTGCCGATGCGCACGCGCTCGAACAGCCACTCCGCGTCCGCAACGTGCATCCGGATGCAGCCGTGCGAGACGGAGTAGCCGATCGACGAGTCGTTGTTCGTCGCGTGGATGCCGACGCCGGGCGCGGTGAGGCCCATCCAGCGGGTGCCGAGCGGGTTGCCGGGGCCGGGCGGCACCGGCTTCAGGCCGCGCGCCCAGGAGTCGTACGTCGGCGGGTACCACCACGGGTTGAGCTGCTTGTCCTGGATGCTGAACACGCCGGCCGGCGTCGGGTAGATCGCCTGGCCGGTCGCGACCGGGAACGTGCGCACGAGCTGCCTCCCGTCGTACAGGCGCAGCGTGTTGGCGCCGCGCGTGATCACGATCACGGGGCCGTAGTTCTCGACCGTCCGCCGCGGCACGACCGGTCGCGTCAGCAGGACGAGTGGAGCGCGCGACCCGCTCAGGAGCTCCTGCACGATCGCGGCGCGCATCGTCCGCTGCTGCACGGCGAGCCCGTCGTGCTCGGGGCGGAAGAGCGGGGCGGCGGGGCTCGCGCCGATCACGGCCGCGTTCCGCGGCGGGCGGTCGGTCTGTTTCGCGAGCGCGGCGACGAACGCCGCCACCCTTGCCGGCGAGTAGCGAACCGGGAGGGCGATTCGGCTCGCGGGCGTGGCGCTCAGCGCGGAGCGGACGGCAGCGTCGACCGATGCGCGAGCGTCCAGGCGGGCGGGCGCGACCGTGATCCGTTTCCGGCCGGCGACGATCACGATCGGCCGGGCGAAGCGGGCGCTGATCCGGGAGCCGGCCGGCTGGGCGGTCAGCCCGCCGAGCGGCAAGCCGAGCACGGTCACGCCGGGGGAGATCGCCGTCAGCTGCTCGGCGGCGGGGGCGGTCGCGCAGGGGACGCCGGCGGCGGCGAGGAAGGCGGCGATCGTCCTCAGAGCCCTCAGCACGGAGCGGACCGTACCCGAGATGTGCAGGGAAAAGCCAGCATGTCGATCCGTCCGACCGCAGCCGTACCCTCGATCGTCCGATGGAAAACGGCACGTGGACGATCGCGCCCTGCCCGCCCGGGCGCGTGCGCGCGCTCGTCGACGAGCTCGGCCTGAGCGCGACGACGTCGTCCGTGCTCGTGCGGCGCGGCCACGACTCGCCGGAGGCCGCGCGCGCCTTCCTCGCCGCTGCTTTCCCCGGCCACGACCCGTTCGCGCTCGGAGACATGCGCGCGGCGGTCGAGACGATCCGCGCAGCGGTGCGCGCGGGCAAGCGCATCTGCGTCCACGGCGACTACGACGCCGACGGCATCTGCGCGACCGCGCTCGCCGTGCTGCTGCTGCGCGAGCTCGGCGCCGACGTGTCGTGGCACCTGCCGAGCCGCTTCGACGAGGGCTACGGCCTCAACGGGCAGACGCTCGAGCGGCTCGCCGGCGACGGCTTCGACACCGTGCTCACCGTCGACTGCGGCATCACCGCCGTCGACGAGGTGGCGCGTGCGCACGAGCTCGGCCTCGAGGTCGTGGTCACCGACCACCACCGGCCGG
>DASRGD010000081.1:0-8521 GCA_035651195.1 Gaiellaceae bacterium
CGGCCGCGCTCGACGGGGGGCTGGTGACGAACGCGGTGAACATCCCGACGATCGGGCCGGACGACCTCGAGGTGCTCGGCCCGTTCCTGCCGCTCGCGGCGCGGCTGGGGCGGCTCGCCCTCCAGCTGGCGCCCCCCGACGTCGACCGCGTCCAGGTCGAGGTGTACGGGCAGCTCGCCGACTACGACACGCGGCTGCTCACCGTCGCCGTACTGAACGGCGGGTTGCAGGGCAGCGTCGAGCAGCCCGTCAACTACGTCAACGCGCCGATCATCGCCGCCGAGCGCGGCATCGAGGTCGTCGAGGAGAAGCGGCGCTCGAGCCGCGACTTCACGAACCTGCTCGCCGTCTCCGCGGACGGCGCGCGCGTGGCCGGGACGACGATCGGCACCGACCACCGCCACTGGCTCGTCTCCGCGCTGGGGTTCGAGCTCGAGATCGAGCTGGCCGAGCGCATGCTCCTCCTCCGCTACGACGACGTCCCGGGCGTGATCGGGCGCGTCGGCACGATGTTCGGCGAGGCCGGTGTCAACATCGCCAACATGGCCGTCTCGCGGAACCGCGAGGGCGGGAAGGCGCTGATGGCGCTGTCGCTCGACTCGGAGGCGCCGCCGGAGCTGGTCGAGCGGCTGCGCGAAGGCGTCGACGAGGCCTACGTGCTGTCGTGACGGACACGGCGCGCTGGCCCGAGCCGGTGGAGCGCGTCGCGGCCGTGCTGCGCGGCGCCGCGGTGGAGGCGCGCATCGAGGAGTTCCCGGTCGGCACCCCGACGGCGCGCGAGGCGGCGGAGGCGGTGGGATGCGAGCTGGCGCAGATCGTCAAGTCCCTCGTGTTCGTCTGCGACGGCGCCTACGTCCTCGCGCTCGTGCCCGGCGACCGGCGCGCGAACGAGACGGCGATCGCCGCGGCCCTGCCCGCCGATCGCGTGCGCGTCGCGAAGGCGGACGAGGTCGTCCACGCCACCGGCTTCGAGCCCGGCGGCGTCGCCCCGTTTCCCCAGCGGGCGGTGACGCGGACGCTGATCGACCCCTCGTTGCTTCGCCACGACGTCGTCTGGATCGGCGCGGGCACGCACGCGCACATGGCGTCGCTGCCGCCCGCCGACCTGCAGCGCCTCACCGAGGCGCGGGCGGTCGATCTGGTCGACGGCGGCTAGACTTGCCGCTCGGGTGGGTCCCCGCGGAAAAAGGAGCCGGCGGTGCAGGAGACCGACAAGATCTGGATGAACGGCGAGCTCGTCGACTGGGCGGATGCGCGGATCCACGTCGGCTCGCACGGCCTCCACTACGGCTCCGGGGTGTTCGAGGGCATCCGCTGCTACGACACGCCGAAGGGGCCGGCGGTCTTCCGGCTCACCGACCACCTCGAGCGGCTCCACAACTCCGCGCGCCTCCTCTACATGGAGCTCCCGTACTCGGTCGCCGAGCTACGGGCCGCGACCCGGGAGCTGCTCGACGCGAACGCCCTCCGCGAGTGCTACATCCGGCCGATCGCGGTCTACGGCTTCGGCCAGCTCGGCGTCGCGGCGCGCGGGAATCCCGTCGACGTCGCGATCATGGCGTGGCCGTGGGGGACCTACCTCGGCGACGAGGCGCTCGAGAACGGCATCCGCGCCAAGATCTCGACCTGGCAGCGGATCCCGCCGAACGTGATCCCGCACGCCTCGAAGGCGACCGGTGTCTACCTGAACTCGATGCTCGCCGTCTCCGAGGCGCAACGGGCGGGCTACGACGAGGCGATCATGCTGACGCCGGAGGGGACGGTCGCCGACGGGCCCGGCGAGACGATCTTCGTCGTCAGGGGCGGCAGGCTCTTCACGCCGGACCTGGCGACGGGGATCCTGCACGGGATCACGCGCGACTCCGTGATCCAGATCGCGCGCGGGCTCGGCTACGAGGTGGTGGAGACGACGCTGATCCGCTCCGACCTCTACCTCGCCGACGAGGTGTTCATGTGCGGCACCGCCGCGGAGGTGACGCCACTGCGCGCCGTCGACGATCACGAGATCGGCGTCGGCCCCGTGACGCGGGAGATCCAGCAGGCGTATCTCGACACGGTGCGCGGCGTCAGCGACCGCTTCGCGGACTGGCGCGAGCCCGTGCCGAGCATGTCGCGCGCGGCTTGAGCACCGCGACACGGCGGATCCAGCTCTCGGCGCCGTGGCTCGACGAGCGCGAGGAGGAGCTCGTGCTCGACGTGCTCCGCTCCGGCCGTCTCTCGCTCGGCCCGGCCGGGCCGCGCTTCGAACGCGCGCTCGCGGACGCCGTCGGCGCGGAGCACTGCGCCGCCGTCTCGTCCGGCACCGCCGGCCTCCACCTCTGCATGCGCCTCGCCGGCGTCGGCCCCGGCGACGAGGTGATCACGTCGCCGTACTCGTTCGTCGCCTCGGCGAACTGCGCCGTCTACGAGGGCGCGACGCCGGTGTTCGCCGACATCGACGCGCGCACGCTGAACCTCGACCCGGCGGCGGTCGACGCCGCGATCACGCCGCGGACGAAGGCGGTCGTGGCCGTCGACATCTACGGCTATCCCTGCGAGCTCGACGAGCTGCGCGCGCTCTGCGACCGGCACGGCCTCTACCTCGTCGAGGACGCCTGCGAGGCGCTCGGCGCCGCCTACAAGGGCCGGCCGCTCGGCTCGCACGGCCACCCCGCCGTCTTCGCCTTCTACCCGAACAAGCAGATCACGACCGGCGAAGGCGGCGCCGTGACGACCGCCTCCGAGGTCGAGCACGAGCTGCTCGTCTCGCTCCGCAACCAGGGCCGGCTCGAGACCGCGAGCTGGCTCCAGCACGGACGGCTCGGCTACAACTACCGTCTCGACGACGTCTCCGCCGCCCTCGGGCTCGCGCAGCTCGAGCGGCTCGACCAGATCCTCGCCGCGCGGCGCGAGGTCGCGGCGCGGTACACCGAGCTCCTCGCCGGTCTCGACCTCGAGACCCCGCTCGCG
Organism: Gaiellaceae bacterium; assembly: GCA_035651195.1. Taxonomy (GTDB): domain Bacteria; phylum Actinomycetota; class Thermoleophilia; order Gaiellales; family Gaiellaceae; genus PALSA-600. The sequence continues at coordinate 2,950 of DASRGD010000081.1, forward strand.
GACGACGCGAACCACGTGCGCTCGTGGTTCGTCTACGTCGTGGAGCTCCCGCGCGGCGTCGACCGGGACGGGCTGATCCGCCGGCTCGCCGCGCTCGGGATCGACTGCGCGCCGTACCTGCCCTCGATCCACCTCCAGAGCTACATGCGCGAGCGCTACGGCTTCCGCGAGGGGCTCTGCCCGGTGAGCGAGGACGCGAGCGCGCGCACGATGGCGATCCCGTTCCACGCCCGGCTCGAGCGCGCGGACCAGGAACGCGTCGCCGACGCGTTACGCTCGGTGTTGCAGTGACCGGCGGCGCGCCGCGCATGATCTTCCTCGGCTTCGGCAAGTACGTCCGCGCCGACAAGATCTACGCGCTCGAGCCGCTCGGCGAGGGCGAGCGCGGGCACGGCGCGCGAACGCGCGTCTACGTCGAGGGGATCGCCGAGCCGATCGTCGCCTCGCGTACGGAGCGCGCGATCATCGCCGCGATGGGCAGCACGCCGGCCGGCGAGGCGCGGCTGCTCGACGACGCGCTCGACCTCGCGCAGCGCGTCGCCGAGGCGGCGGAGCAGGGGCGCTTCGACGTCGGCGACCTCGGCCGTCGGGCGCGGCGGCTGCTCGCGTCGACGACGAGGCGGGAGGCGGAGCGCCTGTTCTGATCCGGCGCTCGTTCTTCGCGCGCGACGTGCACGAGGTCGCGCCGGAACTGGTCGGCACCGAGCTCTACGTCGCTGGTGTCGGCGGCACGATCGTCGAGGTCGAGGCCTACGACCACGAGGATCCGGCCGCGCACGGCTTCCGCGGCCGTACGGCCCGGAACGCGTCCATGTTCGGTCCGCCGGGCCACGCGTACGTCTACCGCTCCTACGGTATCCACTGGTGCCTGAACTTCGTTTGCGACGGTGAGGGAGTGGCGAGCGCGGTCCTGATTCGGGCGCTCGCGCCGACTCAGGGGCTGGAGGAGATGCGGGCTCGCCGTGCGGTCGACGAGCCGCGTCTCCTCTGCTCTGGTCCGGGCCGGCTCTGTCAGGCGCTCGGCGTCACCCGCGAGCACGACGGCGCGCCGCTCGACCGGCCGCCGTTCGAGCTCCGCGAGCGCCGCGGCCCGGTCGTGCTCGCGCGGGGGCCACGGGTCGGGATCACGAAGGCGGCCGAGCAGCCCTGGCGGTACGGCCTCGCCGGCTCGCCCTTCCTCAGCCGGCCGTTCGAACGCCGCGGCGCCGCTTGACGGCGCCGACCGTCGGGACGTGCCGGCTTCGCCGGCGCGTCCGTCCGCGTCGGGGTCCCTGAACGCCGAGGGTCAGCCGACGTTGAGCACGACGCGCATGCCCGGCGCGGCCGCGACGCCCCAGCCGGGGCGTTGCGCGACGACCGTCCCCTTCGAGCCGCCGCGGAGTCGCACGTCCACCTTCAGCCGCGCCAGCCTCGCCTCGGCTCGCGCCACCGTCAGCCCGACGAGCCGCGGCACCACGCCGTGCTGGGCCTTCGGCAGGACGAGCGTCACCCGGTCCCAAGCGGAGAGCGTGCCGCCGAGCGGGATCTGGCCGACGACGACGCTGACGCGCTGGCCCGGCCGCGCCGGCTTGTACACGACCGACGACAGCAACGGCTGCCGGTAGAGGCGCGCCTTCGCCGCCGCGAGCGTCGTCCCGCGCACATCGGGGACGTCGACCTCGTTCTTCTTGCAATCGGCGAGCGGGGGCTGGTAGCCGGCGAAGAAGTCGACGGTCTCGGTCACCTTGCAGTACCCGTTGTCGCGCACGAGCCTGCCGTTGCGGAACGTCACGCTCACCGGCGCTCCGGAGAGCGGCGGCGGCGGCGGGAAGGCGACCACGGGCAGCTTCAAGTAGGCGAGCGCCTTCGTCATGAACGCCTTCCAGATCTGTGCCGGGTACGTGCCGCCCGCGACCGCGCGCCCGTGGTACTCGCTCAGCATCGGAACGAGCTTGTTCGGGTAGCCGACCCACACGGCCGCCACGATCTGAGGCGTGAAGCCGACGAACCACGCGTCGCCGTAGTTCTCGGTCGTCCCCGTCTTGCCGGCGACGTAGCGGCCGGGGATACGCGCAGCCGTGCCCGTTCCGTACTGGACGACACCCTGCAGCAGGCTGTCGATGATCGCCGCGCGCTCCTGCGAGAGCTCCGGGCTGGCGGCGAGCGCCGGCCGCTGCTCGGGCTCGTTCGTGAGGCACGTCTCGTCCTTCGGCTTCTGCACGCACTGGATCGCGCGCGGCACGTTGCCGAAGATCGAGCCGTCGACCCGGAAGCCGTTGTCGGCGAGGCTGCCGAAGGCGCGCGCCATCTCGACCGGCGTCGCCGCCTCGCCGCCGAGGCCGATCGAGAAGTATGGCCGCAGCGGGCTCGTGATCCCGAGCGCGTGCGCGGCGGCGACGACGTTCGGCGGCCCGACGACGTTCGTCAGCTGCGCGAACACCGAGTTGTCGGAGTAGGCGAGCGCCTGCGACAGGGTGATCGGGCCGAGGTACTCGCCTTCGTAGTTGTTGACCTTCCAGAGCCGGCCGCCGGCGTCGATGGTGACCGGGTGCGAGATGAAGACCGTCGAGGGCGCGATTCCCTCCCTGAGCGCCGCGGCGAGGACGAACGGCTTGAAGGCGGAGCCCGGCTGCCGCTCGCCCTGGGTCGCCAGGTTGAACTGGCTCTGGTGGTAGTTGCGCCCGCCGACCATCGCGAGCACCGCACCCGTCTGCGCGTCGAGCGCGACGAGCGCGGCCGTCGGGCCGACCGAGGGCGGCAGCACCTGGGCAATCGCCTCGCGCGCGAGCTTCTGCAGCCCGAGATCGATCGTCGTCGTCACGTGCATGCCGCCGCCGAGGACCTGCTTCGCGCCGTAGCGCTGGACGAGCTGGTCGCGCACGTAGTTCGCGAAGTACGGCGCGGCGAGGCTCTGGGTCGATGGCAGCCGGACGTCCTGCGGCTTCGGCATCGGCGCGGCGATCGCCGTCGCGTACTGCGGCCGGTCGAGGTAGCCCTGATCGAGCATCTGCCGCAGGACGAGCTTGCGGCGCGCGCGCGCGAGCTTCGGGTGCGAGACCGGATCCCACAGGCTCGGGTCTTCCGGGATGCCCGCGAGCAGCGCCGCCTCGGCCGGCGTCATCGTGCGCGCGTCGTGTCCGAAGTAGACGCGCGCCGCCTGCTCGACACCGTACGCGCCGTTGCCGAAGTAGATCGTGTTCAGGTACGCCGTCAGGATCTTCTCCTTCGGCCACCGCTGCTCGAGCTCCCACGCGAGCGCTGCCTCGCGCAGCTTGCGGGCGAGCGTCGGCGCGCTGCCGTTGATCGAGTTCTTGATGAACTGCTGCGTGATCGTCGAGCCGCCCTGCACGGGGCGGCCGCGGAGGTCGTTCCACGCCGCCCGCAGGATCCCGCGCAGGTCGACGCCGCGATGCTCGTAAAAGCGCTTGTCCTCGACGGCGACGATCGCGTGCTTGATCCACGGCGAGATCGCGCTCGACGGGACGATCACGCGGGCCTGCGAGCCGCGCAGGATCGCGAGGATCGTATGGCCGTCGCTCGCGTAGACGTAGGTGTTCGCCTGCGGCGACGGCGTCTCCAGCTGCGGGATCTGCGCCGCGATCGCCGTCAGCAGCCCGAAGGTGAAGGCGGCCAGCCCGAGCAGCGCGAGGACGAACGCGAGAAGCACGAGTCGAAGCTTGCGGATGCGCCGACGTTTTGGGGCGCGGCGTCTCCGGAGAAGCGCCAAGGCGGTGGGTAGTCTAGCCCCGCCGTGGACGAGAATCTGACGCGCAACGCCGTCGACGTCCTGCCCGTCGGCGGCCTCGAGGCGAAGCTCCGGCTCGGGCGGCCGCTCCGCGTCAAGCTGGGCATCGACGTCACCTCGCCCGACATCCACATCGGCCGGGCGATCCCGCTGCAGCGGATGCGCGCCTTCCAGGACGCGGGCCACGTCGGCGTGCTGATCATCGGCGACTACACGACGCGGATCGGCGACCCGTCGGGCCGCTCGGCCGAGCGGCCGATCCTCTCCGACGAGGAGATCGACGCGAACGCGAAGACCTACCTCGAGCAGGCGATGGTCGTGCTCGACGCCGACCGGACCGAGGTTCGCTACAACGGCGAGTGGCTGTCGACGCTGTCGTACGCCGACGTCGTGCGGCTCGCGCGCACGATCACGGTCGCCCGTCTGCTCGAGCGCGACGACTTCGAGCAGCGGATGCGCGCGAACCAGCCGATCTCGGTGTCGGAGCTCCTGTATCCGCTGATGCAGGCGTACGACTCGGTCGCGATCCGCGCCGACGTCGAGCTCGGCGGCACCGACCAGCTCTACAACCTGCTGACCGGCCGCGAGGTGATGGCGCACTACGGCCTCGAGCCGCAGGTCGCGCTGACGACGCCGCTCCTCGTCTCGTGGGACGGGGAGAAGATGTCGTCGTCGCTCGGCAACAACATCCCGCTCACGGCGCCGCCGGACGAGATGTTCGGGCGGACGATGCGGATCCCCGACGAGCTGCTGCCGGAATGGTGGCGGCTCGTCGCCGAGCGGGAGCCGCCGCCGGCGGAGCCGATGGCGCAGAAGCTCGCGCTCGCACGCTGGATCGTGGCGCGCTCGCACGGCGACGAGGCGGCGCTGGCGGCGGAGGAGCACTTCACGCGTGTCGTGCGGCGACACCAGGCGCCCGCGGAAGTGCCGGAGGTGCGGCTGCCGGAAGGGGATCCCGTCCACCTGCCTCTGCTGCTCGTCACGTGCTTCGACATCCGCTCGACCTCCGAGGCGAGGCGGTTGATCGAGCAAGGCGGCCTCAAGATCGGAGGCGAGCCGGTCACCGACCTCGACGTCGCCCGGCAGCGGCTCGCCGGCGCGCTCGTCCAGGTCGGGAAGCGCCGCTTCGGCCGTTTGACGGCCGCCTGACGCAGTCGCTCGGGCGCTGCTATACTTCCTCGGCCGCTCGACCGGGCGGCGTGGAAGAGTCCCTATAACTCGACGACAGGAGCCTCCGAGCCCGACTCGTACCCGATACGACGTGGTGGACGCGGGGGCCTCTGGCGCGAGTCGGAGGCTTTTTTACGCCGCCGGAACGGCACCGGTCTTTGAAAACTCAACAGCGAGCGTTCAGAACGTCGAGACCTTGCCAGGCTCGCTCGCGCGATCCTGGCTGGGCGTATCCTCGTCGTGACTTCGGTCACGACCTTTGAGCTCGAGCTCAAAGTGAAGCTCGTGGACCTCCGGGTCCACGCCAAGTCCTTCACGGAGAGTTTGATCCTGGCTCAGGACGAACGCTGGCGGCGCGCTTAACACATGCAAGTCGAGCGAGAACCGGGCCTTCGGGTCCGGGGACAGCGGCGAACGGGTGAGTAACACGTGGGTAATCAACCCCCGACACCGGGATAGCCCGGGGAAACCCGGATTAATACCGGACGGCCCAGCAGCTCCTCGGAGCGGCTGGAGAAGGTAGCTTCGGCCTCCGGTCGGGGACGAGCCCGCGGCGGATTAGCTTGTTGGTGGGGTAACGGCCCACCAAGGCGACGATCCGTAGCTGGTCTGAGAGGACGATCAGCCACACTGGGACTGAGACACGGCCCAGACTCCTACGGGAGGCAGCAGTGGGGA
>DASRGD010000082.1:0-17864 GCA_035651195.1 Gaiellaceae bacterium
GACGTCCCGAAGCTGATCGCCGCAGCTCGCAGCGCCGGCGCCGATGCGATCCACCCCGGCTACGGCTTCCTCGCCGAGAGTGCTGCGTTCGCGCGGGCCGTCGAGGAGGCCGGGCTCGTGTGGATCGGCCCGCCGGCCGAGGCGATCGAGCTGATGGGCTTGAAGACGGCCGCGCGGGCGCGCATGCAGGCCGCCGGCGTGCCGGTGATCCCGGGCTCCGAGGGCGTGGTCGGCTCCGCCGACGAGGTCGTCGCGCTCGGCGAGCAGCTCGGCTACCCGCTCCTGATCAAGGCCGCTGCCGGCGGCGGCGGCAAGGGGATGCGGGTCGTCGGCTCGCCGGACGAGGTGAGGGGGGCATTCGAGGCGGCGCGCCGCGAGGGCGGCGCCTACTTCGCCGACTCGTCGGTCTACATCGAGCGCTACCTCGAAGATCCCCGCCACGTCGAGGTGCAGGTCCTCGCCGACGCACACGGCAACGTCGTGCATCTCGGCGAGCGCGACTGCACGATCCAGAGGCGTCACCAGAAGCTCGTCGAGGAGACGCCGTCGCCGGCGGTCTCGCCCGAGCTGCGAGACCGGATCGGCCGGATCGCAGTCGACGCCGCGCGCGCCGTCGGCTACCGCTCGGCCGGGACGATCGAGGGCCTCCTTGGTCCCGACGGCGACTACTTCTTCCTGGAGATGAACACGCGCATCCAGGTCGAGCACACGGTGACCGAGCTCGTGACGGGACTCGACCTCGTCCGCGAGCAGCTCCTCATCGCGGCCGGGAGGCCGCTCTCGCTGCGCCAGGAGGAGGTCAGCCTGCGCGGGCACGCGATCGAGTGCCGGATCAATGCCGAGGACCCGTCCAACGGCTTCCTGCCGTCACCGGGGCGGATCGCGAGCTACCGCGAGCCGGCGGGGCCGGGGGTGCGCGTCGACTCGGGTGTCGCGGCGGGCTCGACGGTCTCGGACCTGTTCGATCCGCTGCTCGCCAAGCTGGTCGTGCACGACACGGACCGCGAGCGGGCGCGCCGCCGCATGCTGCGCGCACTCGCAGAGTTCGAGATCGGCGGCGTCGAGACGCTGCTCGGCTTCCACCGCGCACTCCTCTCGGAGCCGTGCTTCGCGGCGGGCGAGACGTGCCGCGGGATCGTCGAGTCGCGCGAGCTTGCGGAACGTGCGAGGCAGTTCTCTCATCAGGAAACAACGCTAGCGGCGGCAGCGGACGGAGCGTTGTCGACGAAGACGACGATCGTCGAGATCGACGGTAGGCGGGTCGAGGTCAGGGTCTCGCGGCCGGAGCCGCCGTATCGCGCGCTCGCGAGACGAAGGCGCGAGCGCGGGCACGCGCGCGGGCGCGGCGGCTCGGCCGGAGCGGTCGTCAGCCCGATGCAGGGAACGGTCCTCGAGCTGCGGGTCGGCGACGGCGACGAGGTCGAAGCCGGGGCCGTGATCTGCATCGTCGAGGCGATGAAGATGGAGAACGAGGTCAGCGCGCCACGCGCCGGGGTGATCGCGGAGCTCGGCGTCGCCGCCGGCAGCCCGGTGACGATCGGCCAGACGATCTGCCTCGTCGTGCCGCGCGGGGAATCCGGGTAGGGCGAGCGCCGCCGGTCCGGCGCTCGGCTCGTGCAGCGGTGACCGGCTCTCGCGGGGGAGCCGGAGCTAGAGTCGGCGCCCTGGACCTGTACGAGCACCAGGGCAAGGAGCTGTTCCGGCGCTACGGCATCCCCGTCTCGGACGGGCGTCTCGCCTCGACCGCGGCCGAGGCGCGGCGCGCGGCGGAGGAGCTCGCCGGCAAGGTCGTCGTCAAGGCGCAGGTGCTCACCGGCGGGCGTGGGAAGGCGGGCGGCGTCAAGCTCGCCGCGACGCCGGACGAGGCGGAGGCGTGCGCGGGGGCGATCCTCGGCCTCGAGATTCGCGGCCACGCGGTGCGGAGCGTGTGGCTCGAACGCGCCTCCGAGATCGTGAAGGAGTACTACCTCTCGGTGACGTTCGACCGCGGCGCGAAGAAGCCGCTCCTCCTGCTGACGACGGAGGGCGGCGTCGAGATCGAGGAGGTGGCGGCGCGCAGTCCGGCCGCGCTCGCGCGCGTACACGTCGACCCGCTCGTCGGCTACCAGCCGTACGAAGGGCGGCGGCTCGCGCACGCGGCCGGGATCGCCGACCCGGACGAGCGCCGCCAGCTGCTCGCGATCGTCGAGAAGCTGTACCGCTGCTTCGCCGCCGAGGAGGCGATGCTGTGCGAGATCAATCCGCTGATCGTGACGCCCGACGGCGAGCTGAAGGCGCTCGACGCGAAGGTGACGATCGACGACTCCGCGCTCTTCCGGCACCCCGAGGTCGCAGCGATGCGCGACACCGCCGCGGACGATCCGCTCGAGTCGCTGGCGCGCGAGACGGGCGTCACCTACGTGCGCCTCGACGGCTCCGTCGGCATCCTCGCCAACGGCGCGGGGCTCGCGATGGCCACCGTCGACCTCGTCGTCCTCGCCGGTGGCAGGCCGGCGAACTTCTGCGACCTCGGCGGCGGCGGCCGCGCCGAAGGAGTCGTCGACGCGCTCGACGTGATCACGCGCGACCCGCAGGTGCGGTCGATCTTCTTCAACATCTTCGGCGGTTTGACGCGCGGCGACGAGGTCGCGCGAGGGATCCTCGCGGCGCTCGAGCGGACCGAGATCGCGGTGCCGATCGTCGTGCGGCTCGACGGGACGAACGCGGAGGCAGGGCGCCGCATCCTCGGCGAGGCGAAGCGCGAGCAGCTCCACGTCGAGCCGACGATGATCGCCGCCGCCGAGCGCGCCGTGGAGCTGGCCGCATGAGTCGCGCAGCGTGACGAGCGATCCCCGGTGAGCGATCCGTGGAGCGAGCGGGCGGAGCGGTACCGGAGGAGCTCCGCGCACAGCGAGGGACCCGACCTCGACGTGCTCGTCGCGTGGGCGGAGGGCGCGCGTACCGCGCTCGACGTCGCGACCGGCGGCGGCCACGTCGCGCGGCGGCTGCGCGAGGCGGGGCTCCTGGTCGTGACCGCCGACCCTGCGCCGGGAATGCAACCCGACGTCGTCTGCCGCGCCGAGGCGCTGCCGTTCGCGGACGCGAGCTTCGACATCGCGGTCACGCGCGTCGCCGCGCACCACTTCGCCGACGTCCGCGCCGCGGTCCGCGAGCTCGCCCGCGTCGCGCGCGCCGGCGTGCTCGTCGTCGACACGCTCTACCAGGGTGAGACCGGCGAGCAGGCGGAGCGGCTTCGAGACCCGTCGCACGTTCGCAACTACAGCGAGACCGAGTGGCGGTCGTTCCTGGCCGACGCCGGCCTCGTCGTCGAGGAGGTGCGCGTCTTCGAGGTTCCGATCGACCTCGACGACTGGCTCGCCCGCACCGGCTGCGCCGGCGAGCAGGCGGCACGCGCGCGGGAGCTCCTCGCCGACCGGATCGCAGACGGCGCGCTCGCGATGCAGCGCATCGCCCTTCGCTCGAGGGTGGAGCGATAGCGATCCTCGTCGACACCGGCACGCGCCTCCTCGTCCAGGGCCTGACCGGCAGCGAGGGGCGCTTCCACGGCCTCCGCAACCGCGCCTACGGCACCAATGTCGTCGCCGGCGTCACGCCCGGCAAGGGCGGGGAGGACGTCGAGGGCATCCCCGTCTTCGACACCGTCGCCGAGGCCGTCGCCGAGACCGCCGCGAACACGACGCTGATCTTCGTGCCCGCTCCTGCAGCCGCTGACGCGATCTACGAGGCGGTCGACGCCGGCGTCGCAACCGTGATCTGCATCACGGAGCACGTGCCCGCGCACGAGATGCTGCGCCTCTACGCGTACCTCCGTAGCAGGGGCACGACGATGGTCGGACCGAACTGCCCGGGCGTGCTCTCGCCCGGCAAGGCGAACGCGGGCATCATCCCGGCCGAGGTCTTCGCACCAGGACGCATCGGCCTCGTCTCGCGCTCCGGCACGCTCACCTACCAGATCGGCTACGAGCTCGCCCAGCTCGGGCTCGGCAACTCGACGATCGTCGGCATCGGCGGCGATCCGGTGGTCGGGTCGTCGTTCACCGACATCCTCGCCCGCTTCGAAGCGGACGCCGAGACGGACTCGGTCGTGCTCGTCGGCGAGATCGGCGGCGACGAGGAGGAGAAGGCGGCCGCTTTCGTGGCCGAGCGGATGGCCAAGCCCGTCTTCGCGTACATCGCCGGCTTCTCGGCGCCGCCGGGGAAGACGATGGGCCACGCGGGCGCGATCGTCTCGGGCTCGATCGGCACGGCGCAGGCGAAGAAGGACGCGCTCGAGGCGGCCGGGGTCGCGGTCGGGACGACGCCGACCGAGGTCGCCAGGCTCGTCGCCGGACGGTAGCGGCTTCCGCGCTCTCTTTAGGCCGTTTTTCGGAAACGTTCAGCCGCCGTTCAGGCACGGCGTGTTTGATCGCCTGCGATGCGAGAAAGGGAGCAGCGATGAGCGACCCATTCGCTCCCGAGGCCCTGCAGCTCGTCGCCGCCTACCTCGGCGCCTCGCCCGAGGAGCTCGCGCCGGACTGGCACCCGGGCGCAGCGCTCGACGTCGTCGCGGCCCGCTATGGCCGGCCGCCCGTCGGGCTCCGGGAGCTCGTCGTCCAGACCTTCGGCGGACGGCCCGCGAGCCGCTAGTCGCCACCGACTCGCGGCAACGTCCGCCTAGACTGGCGGCGGTGACGACGACCTCCGTCGAGACGATCTCGCTCGCCCGCGGCGTGCCGGCGCCGGAGTGCCTGCCGGTCGAGGCGCTCGCCGACTGCGCGCGCGCTGCGATCGAGCGCGACGGCAGGACGATCCTCTCCTACGGCCCCGGTGGCGGCTACGCGCCGCTGCGCCGCTGGCTCGCCGACCGCCACGGCGTCGACCCGAGCCGCGTCGTGCTCACGAACGGCGGCCTGCAGGGATTCGTGCTGCTCGCGCAGCTCCTCGCCCGCGGGCGACGCGTCCTCGTCGAGCGTCCGACCTACGACCGGCCGCTCAAGGTCCTGCGCGAGCTGGGCGCGACGATCGACGCGCTCGACATGGACGACGAGGGGCTCGAGCCCGACGCGCTCGAGGCGGCGCTCGCGAGCGGCGACCCGCCTGCCTTCCTGTACACGATCCCGACCTTCCAGAACCCGAGCGGGCGCACCCTCTCGCCCGAGCGCCGCCGGCGCGTCGCGGAGGTCGCGGCCGAGCACGACCTGCTCGTGCTCGAGGACGACCCGTACGGGCTGGTCCGGTTCGAGGGCGAGGCGCCGCCGTCGCTGTTCGAGCTCGCCGGCGGCCGCACGATCTACACGTCCTCGTTCTCGAAGACCGTCGGCCCCGGCGTCCGCGTCGGCTGGTTCGTCCTGCCGGACCGGCTCGCACTCGACCTCGAGCGCGCAGCCACCGACACCTACATCACGCCCGTCCTGCTCGGCGAGGCGACGGTGTACGAATTCATCGCGCGCGGCAGCTTCGAGCCGAACCTCGTGCGCGTCAACGGCCTGCTGAAGGCACGGCGGGACGCGATGCTCGGCGCGCTCGAGCGGCACCTGTCGCGGGCGCGCTGGTCACGGCCGGAGGGCGGCTACTTCATCTGGCTCGAGCTGCCCGACGGCACGGACGCCGCCGAGCTCGCGCAACGAGCCAAGGGCGTCACGTTCGTGCTGGGCACCGACTTCGGCGGCGCGCCGAACACGGCGCGCCTCGCGTACAGCTACGTCTCGCCGGACGAGATCGAGCAGGGCGTCGAGCGGCTCGCGGCTGCGCTGAGCTAGGGCTTGCTGCGCAGCTCGCGGGTGGAGTAAGTTCGAGCCTCCTCAAGCCCACGCGTAGACGGAGGTTCCGATGCAGTACCTGATCGTCGGTCAGCACCCGCCCGACCTGTGTCCGTCGTCGAACGAGCGAATTCGTGCGCTCGCCCGTGAGGGCGGCGAGCAAATGCCTGCACTGGCCGAGAAGCTCGGCGTCAAGATCCTGGCGACGTACGTGCCGATGACGAATCACCAGGTCTTCGTCGCCGTCGAGGCGGACGACGCGAACAGCGTCCGAGAGTTCGCCTGGCAGGGCAGGCTCGGTCAGTGGAACACGATCGAGATCCTCCAGACCTCGACGCTGGAGGAAGCCCTCACCCGCATCCTCGAGCTGCCGACGATCTACTAGTACGCGACCGCGATCGTGCGGGGAACGAGCCGTGCCTGCTGCGGCGGCTCGAGCGTGCGGCCGGCGGCGCGGAAGGTCGGGCACGGCTGCTCGAGCGAGAGCGCGCAGAGGCCCTGCCGGCGGAAGTAGCAGTCCGCGCACGTCGCGTCCTTCGGGATCGCGAAGGGCGCCGCAGTCTGTCTCGGGGGGGCCTGCAACGAGCAGCGATCCTACGGCCGCACGCGCTGCGATCAAGTGCTTGCCAGAAAGGAAAACGCGCAGTTTCCGGCCGTTTCGGACGGCCCGAATATGCCGATTTCTAGGCGTTCGGCGGCAGCGTTGCCAGTGCGTGCAACGCCTGTCGAAAACTGTCCACAGGGATGATCCGGAGCCCGTGCGCGTACTTGCGGGCGACGGCGGTGTTGCTCCCCGCCGGCACGAGGAAAGCGTCCACACCCGCTTCGCGGGCGCCGATCGTCTTCTGCTTGATGCCGCCGATCGGGCCGACGTGGCCGTCGAGGAACATCTCGCCGGTCGCGGCGATCTTGTAGCCGTGGTCGACGTTGATGCCGAGCTGCTCGAGCACCTCGAGCGCGAACGCGAGCCCGGCGGAGGGGCCGCCGACGTTGCCGGCGTCGATGGCGATCGGGATCGGGAGGTGGATGTGGACGGCCTGGTCGACGAGGATGCCCACGATCGCGCGCTTCGAGCCGGAGTCCCCCGCGACGGTTCGCATCCGGACGACCTTCTTCTGGGAGCCGCGCAGCACGGTGAACGTGACCGGGTCGCCGACGCGCGTCTTCCCCAGGCGCGCGATCAGCGCCGCCGGCCGGACGACGCGGTGGCCGTCGACGGCCACGATCACGTCGGTCGGCTCGAGCTTGCCGGCTGCCGGGAGGCCGGTGGCGACGTCGGAAACGAGAACGCCGCTCGGCACCGTCCGTACCCTGAAGCCCGCGGCGCGGAGGGCGACGGTCGCTGCACGCTGCTGCGAGAGCTTCATCTCGCGCTCCTGGATCGCGAGCCGCTCGGCATTGCTGATCCCGGGCGGCCCGACGTCGGACGGGCTCTCGATGTTCGCCCCGTCGTGGAGGCCGCCGAGCAGGCTCTCGAGCAGCGACGCCTTGCGGACGAAGACGTCGACGTAGTAGATGCCCCCGCTCGGGTCGCGGGTTGCGTGCTTGCCCGCCACCGACACGAGCGGGGCGACCGCGTGCGCGCGATCCGGCAGGAAGATGTAGTTGTTCGACGGCAGGACCCAGAGCGCGAGGCCGGCAGCCAGGAGCGCCAGGCCGGCGATGAGCAAGCGCGCGGGCGTGAGGAGTCTCAGACCGGGCCGCAGCAAGCGCACGGAGTCAGGTTAGCGCTGCCCTCCGTCACGTCGTCAGCACGCCGACGACGTCGCGGACGGCGTCGGCCGACCGCGTCAGCGCCGCCCGCTCGGCTTCCTCGAGCTCGAGCTCGACGATCTGCTCGATGCCGGCGGCGCCGAGCTTGACCGGCACGCCGAGGTAGAGCCCGTCGATCCCGTACTCGCCCTCGAGGTACGCCGTGCAAGGGAGGACGCGCTTCTCGTCGAGCAGGACCGAGTCGACCATCTGCGCCACCGCCGCGCCGGGCGCGTACCAGGCCGAGGTGCCGAGCAGCTCGACGATCTCGCCGCCGCCCTTCGCGGTGCGCTCGACGATCGCCTCGATCCGGTCGGCGGCGACGAGCGCGCGGAGCGGGACGCCCCCGACGGTCGTCGCGCTCACGACCGGCACCATCTGGTCGCCGTGGCCGCCGAGCACCATCGCCGTCACGTCCTTCACGGCCGAGCCGGTCTCCCAGGCGACGAAGGTCGAGAAGCGCGCCGTGTCGAGGATGCCGGCCATGCCGAAGACGCGCTCGCGCGGAAACCCGGACACGTTCTTCGCCACGTGGCACATCGCATCGAGCGGATTCGAGACGACGACGACGATCGCGTCCGGCGACTGCTCGATCGCCCGCTCGGTTACCTCCTTGACGATCGCCTCGTTCGTCGTCACGAGGTCGTCGCGGCTCATCCCCGGCGACCGCGGCAGGCCCGCGGTGATCACGACGAGCGCCGAGCCGGCCGTCTCGTCGTAGCGGTTCGTCCCGGTCACCCGCGGCTCGAAGCCCCGGACTGCGCCCATCTGGTCGATGTCGAGCGCCTTCCCCTGCGGCAGGCCCTCCTTGACGTCGACGAGGACGACGTCGGCGTGGTCGCGTGACGCCAGCACCTGCGCAACGGTGGCGCCGACGTTTCCGGCGCCGACGATCGTGACCTTCGGACGGCTCACTCCCGGAGTCTCGCGATCAGCGCGTCCGCCACGTCGCTCGTGCCGACCGCAGTCGGGTCGTCGCGCCGCGGCTTCATGTCGTAGGTGACGTTCTTGCCCTCGCGGATCAGGTCGGCGATCGCGCGCTCGAGCCGGTCGCCCGCCTCGTGCTCGTGGAGGTGGTGCAGCATCATCATCCCCGAGAGGAGCTGCGCGATCGGGTTGACCCGGTTCTGGCCCGCGTACTTCGGCGCCGACCCGTGCGTCGGCTCGAAGACGGCGACGCCGTCGCCGTAGTTCGCGCCCGGTGCGACGCCGAGCCCGCCGATCAGGCCGGCGGCAAGGTCCGAGAACATGTCGCCGTACAGGTTCGGTGCGACGAGCATGTCGTAGTCCTCCGGCCACTGGACCATCTGCATGCACATGTTGTCCGCGATCCGGTCGTCGAACCGGATGTCGGCGTGCCCGGTCGCGACCTCGCGCGCGGTGCGCAGCCAGAGGCCGTCGGTGAACTTCATGATGTTCGCCTTGTGCACGCAGGTGATGTGCTTGCGACCCATGCGGCGTGCGTAGTCGAAGGCGAACTCGAAGACGCGGCGCGTGCCCGTGATCGAGATCGGCTTGATCGAGAGGCCCGAGTCGGGATTCGGGAGCCGGTCGCCGTGCGCCTCGATCCACGCGGCCAGCTCCTGCTCCTCCGGCGATCCGTACGAATACTCGATGCCGGCATAGTTGTCCTCGGTCGTCTCGCGGACGATCACGAGGTCGATCTCGTCGAAGCGGGTGCGGACGCCGGGATAGGTCTTGCACGGCCGCACCTGCGCGTAGAGGTCGAGCTCGTTTCGCAGGCGCACGTTGACCGAGCGGAACCCCTCGCCGACCGGCGTCGTGATCGGGCCCTTGAGCGCGACGCCGTTGCGCCTGATCGACTCGAGCGTCTCCGGCGGCAGCGGATCGCCGCCGTGCGCGTCCATCACCTCGGCGCCCGCAAGCTGCACGTCCCACTCGAACTCGACGCCGGTCGCGTCGAGCACGCGGCGGGTCGCCTGGGTGATCTCGGGGCCGATGCCGTCGCCGGGGATGAGCGTGACGCGGTGCGCCATCGGCGGCCGATTCTACGGAGGCCGATTGGGTACCGTTGCACGCGTGGACGACTTCCGGCCCGGCCTCGAAGGGGTCATCGCGTTCGAGACGGAGATCGCCGAGCCGGACCGCGAGGGCGGCTCGCTCCGGTATCGCGGCATCGACATCGAGGAGCTCGTCGGGCGATACCCGTTCGAGAAGGTCTGGGGCCTGCTGGTCGACGGCAGCCTCGAGCCGGGCATGCCACGTGCGGAACGGATCGAGCTGGAGGAGGCGAGCGGCTCGGTCATGGCCGACCTGCAGGCCGGGCTCGCCACGCTCGGGGCCAAGTGGAAGCTGCGGAAGCTCGTCGACATCGGGGCCGACGCCGCCCGCGACGACCTCGCTCGCCTCTCGGCCGCGGCGCTCTCGCTCGTCGCGCAGGCGGCCCGCGGCGACGACGAGCCGCCCGTGCCCGAGCACCTGGTCCACCAGGGCGAGAACGCGGCTGCACAGTTCCTGATCCGCTGGCGCGGCGAGGCCGATCCCCGCCACGTGCGCGCGATCGACACGTACTGGGTCTCGGCGGCCGAGCACGGCATGAACGCGTCGACGTTCACCGCGCGCGTCGTCGCCTCGACGGGCGCGGACTGCGCGGCGGCGATGTCGGCGGCTGTCGGAGCGCTCTCGGGGCCGCTCCACGGTGGCGCGCCCGCGCGCGTCCTCGTGATGCTCGACGCCGTCGCGGAGTCGGGCGATCCGCAGGGCTACGTCCACGAGCTGCTCTCCCGCCGGGAGCGGATCATGGGCTTCGGCCACCGGGTCTATCGCGCGGAGGACCCGCGGGCCCGCGTCCTCCGCCGCACCGCGCGCGAGCTCGGCTCGCCGCGCTTCGAGGTGGCTGAGGCGCTCGAGCGCGCCGCCATCGAGGCCCTGCGCGAGGCACATCCCGAGCGGCCGCTCGAGACGAACGTCGAGTTCTGGGCGGCGGTCGTGCTCGATATCGCGCAGATCCCGCACGAGATGTTCCCGGCGATGTTCGCGTGCGCCCGCGTCGCCGGCTGGTCGGCGCACATGATCGAGGAGAAGCGGACGGGACGGCTGATCCGACCCTCCGCGCGCTACGTCGGGCCGCCCGCCAGGCACCTGGACGGCCGATGACGCTCGCCGACGCGGCGGCACAGGCCGACGCGCTCGCGGAGGAGGGCAAGGAGCAAGAGCTCGCGGAGCTGCGCCGGCAGTGGGACGACGAGGTCGAGGCGGCGGCGCGCTCGTCCGACTACCGCGAGCGGGTGGTCGCGTTCCGCGCGATCGCCCAGTTCCGCTACCGGCAGAAGGTCGAGCTGCTCGCGCGCGGTCTCGAGGACGAGAGCCCCGCCTGCCGCGGCTCGGCGCTGCTCGCGCTCGAGCGGCTCTCGCGCGACCATCCGAGCGTCGTCAACGGCGTGCGGCGAACACTGCACGAGCTCGCCACGCGCGACGACAACGAGGCGGTACGGCGGCTCGCGATCATGGCGCTCAGAAACGGCTCACCGCAGCCGGAGACGATCCGGATCCTCGCCGCGCTCGCCGACGACGACGACGAGCAGCGCGAGCTCCGCGACGCAGCCGCCAAGGTCGCGCAAGCCCTGCGCCGCAAGGGCAGGTGAGCGCGGGCGAGCGCTACGCGCGCCCGACGCAGCGGCAAGCGGTGCTCGGCCTTCCGCACGACGGACAGGCGCGGGGCGGGTGCCTGAGCTCGAGCGCCTTCTTCGCGAGGCCGGCCTGGAGCATCAGCCACCCGACGACCAGCACGAGCACCGTCACGACCAGTCCGTGGAGTTGCAGCATCATCGGTTCTCCCCGTCGGGGCGCCGCCGCGCATGCGGATGCGCCTGGAAGTACAACGCCCGTCGGCGGGCGTCGGTTACGTGCGTGTACAGCTCGGTCGTCGCCAGGTCGGCGTGGCCGAGCATCTCCTGGACGCTGCGCAGGTCGGCGCCGCCCTCGAGCAGGTGCGTCGCGAACGAGTGGCGCAGCAGGTGGGGGTGCACGCGCTCCGGCTCGAGCCCGGCAGCCGCCGCCAGTCGGCGCAGGACGAGGAACGCCCCTGCCCGCGTCAGCGGACCGCCTTTGGCGTTCAGGAACAGCTCGGCCCGATGGCGGCGGTCGAGGTGGGGCCGGCCACGGGCGAGGTAGCGGCGGACGGCGTCGGCGGCCTGGCGGCCGATCGGCACCACCCGTTCCTTGCCGCCCTTGCCGGTCACGCGGACGAGCCGGTCGTCGAGGTCGACGCCGCGGCGATCGAGGCCGACCGCCTCCGACACGCGGAGGCCGGCCCCGTAGAGGAGCTCGACGAGCGCGCGGTCGCGCAGCGCGCGCGGGGAGACGCCCGCGGCGGCGTCGATCAATCGTTCCGCCTCGCCTGCCGACAGCGTCCGCGGCAGGCGGCGGGTCCGGCGCGGCAGGTCGACCGCCGCCGCAGGGTTGTCGGTTCGGGCGCCGACGAGCTGCTGGTGGCGGAAGAAGCTGCGGGCGGACGCCGTCCGGCGTGCGATCGTGGCCGCCGAGAGGCCGTCGGCACGGAGCTGCGCGACGTACGTCTCGAGCTCGCCGACGGTCGCGCGGCCGACCGGCTTGCCGAGGAACGCGGCGACCCGCGCGAGGTCGCGGCGGTAGGCGTCGACCGTCCTCGGCGCCCGCCGTGCGGCGAGCAACGCGAGGAACGCCTCGACCTCAGGATCGCGGGTGCGCTCGGTCGTAGACACGGCGGAGGCGCTTGCCGTCGACGTGGCTGTAGGCCTGCGTCGTCGAGAGCGACGAGTGGCCGAGGAGCTCCTGGATCACGCGCAGGTCGGCGCCGCCCTCGAGCAGGTGCGTCGCGAACGCGTGGCGGAGCCGGTGCGGGTGGGGCGCGACTCGGCGCAGCGTCGACGTCTCGAGCCGCCGGCCGCGCGCGGAGAGGAAGAGCGCGCTCTCGCCGCCGCGGCAGAGCTTCGGGCGCGCCTCGCGGAGGTAGCGGGCGAGCCAGTGCGCCGCCTCCTCGCCGAGCGGCACGACCCGCTCCTTGGCGCCCTTGCCGCGGCGAACGTGGACGCGCTCCTGCTCGAAGTCGACGTCGCCGACGTCGAGGCCGACCGCCTCGGCGCTGCGCAGCCCGGCGGAATAGACGAGCTCGACGAGCGCGCGGTTTCGCAGGTCGAGCACGTCGTCGCCGAGGAGCGACGCGAGCAGCTCGTCGACTTCCTTCGGTTTCGGCGCGTCCGGGAGCCGGCGCGGCCGGCGCGGGGCGAGCGACGCGTCGGGGACGTGCTCGGCTCCGAGCGTGAAGCGGAGCAGGCTGCGCACGGCGGCGAGCCGGCGCGCGATCGTCGTCGGCGCGAGCTTGCCGCCGCGACGCGCCCGTCCCAGCTCGGCCGCGTACTCGGCGAGCACGCGCACGTCCACCTGCTCGAGCGGCCTGTCGCCGTACCAGGACGCGAAGTCGCGCAGATCGCTCCCGTAGGCGCGGCGGGTCGCGGCGGAGATCCCCGCCGCAGTCAGGAAGCGGTCGGTGGCCTGGGCGACCGTCATGCCGTCGGGATTCGCGGCGCCGCTACGATCGCCTGCCGTGGACGAGCGCTTCGCTGCTCTGGCCGAGCTCGCCGTCCACGGCGCGAACGTGCAGCCAGGGCAGATCGTCGGCGTCGGCGCGTCGATCGGGCAGGAGGAGGCGGCGCGGGCCGTCGCGCGCGCCGCGTACCGCCGCGGGGCGCTCTTCGTCGACGTCGCGTACTTCGACCCGTGGGTCAAGCGCGCGCGGATCGAGCATGCCGACCCCGAGACGCTCGGGTTCGTGCCCCCGTGGTACGGCGAGCGGCTTCTCGCTCTCGCGGAGCGGAGGAGCGCGCGCATCAGCCTGAACGGAGTCGTCGCGCCGGAGGCGCTCGAGGGAGTCGACCCGGCGCTCGCAGGACGCGACCAGCTGCCCTGGCTGGAGGAGACGTCGCAGCTGATCGCCGACCGGTCGACGAACTGGTGCGGCCTCCCGTGCCCGAGCCGTGCCTGGGCGAGGCTCGTCTACCCCGGGCTCGACGACCAGGCGGCGTACGACCGGCTGTGGCAGGAGCTCGCGCACGTGCTGCGGCTCGACGAGCCCGACCCGGCGGCCGCGTGGGAGGAGCGCGTCGCCGAGCTGAAGCGCTCGGCGGCCGCGCTGACCGAGCGGCGCTTCGACGCGATCGAGCTGCGGGGGCCGGGGACCGAGCTCTCGATCGGTCTCCTCGCGACGAGCACCTGGGAGGCCGGCGACTTCACGACCCGGTTCGGCGTCCGCCATCTGCCGAACCTGCCGACCGAAGAGGTGTTCACGAGCCCGGATCCGCTCCGCACCGAAGGCCACGTCACGGCGACGAAGCCGCTCGTGCTCCGGGGCGGCACGATCATCCGCGGCCTGCGCGTCCGCTTCGAAGGCGGGCGCGCCGTCGAGATCGACGCCGACGAGAACGGGGCCGCGCTCCGCGCGCGCGTCGAGATCGACGAGGGCGCGGCGCGGCTCGGCGAGGTCGCGCTCGTGGACGGGCGCGGACGCGTCGGCCCGCTCGGCACCGTCTTCTACGACACGCTGCTCGACGAGAACGCGGCGAGTCACATCGCGCTCGGCTTCGGGTTTCCGTTCGCGGTCGGCGAGGTCGACCGCGAACGCGTGAACCGAAGCGGGACGCACGTCGACTTCATGATCGGCTCGCCGGAGGTCGACGTCGACGGCGTGACGCGCGAAGGCGAGCGGGTGCCGGTGCTCCGTCGCGGCGACTGGCAGCTCTAGACTTCTCCGCCTCATGGCGAAGACGGAGGAGCGCAGCGGCCTCGGGCTCGAGGCGCGCGGCGACGTCCACTCGAACCTGACGACGCCCGTCCTCTACATGCACGCGCTGCGGCGTGGGGAGGGCGTGCTCGCGCACGGCGGCCCGCTCGTCGTCGACACGGGAAGGCACACGGGCCGGTCGCCGAACGACAAGTTCGTCGTCCGCGAACCCGGCTCCGACGACCGGATCTGGTGGGGCAAGGTCAACCAGCCGCTCGAGGAGGAGCACCACGAAGGATTGCGCGAGAAGGTGCTCGCGCACCTCGCGGAGCGCGACCTGTACGTCGTCGACGCCTACGCGGGCGCCGACCCGGGCCACCGGATCCGCCTGCGGGTCGTCACCCCGGTCGCCTACTGCGCGCTGTTCGCACGGACGATGTTCATCACGCCGCCGTTGGACGAGCTCGACGGCTTCGACCCGGACGCGCTCGTCCTGCACGCGCCGGCCCTCGAGGCCGACCCGGAGGAGGACGGCACCCGTAGCGGCACCTTCATCGTCCTGCACCCGTCGCGTCAGGAGATCCTGATCGGCGGCACGCTCTACGCCGGCGAGATCAAGAAGTCGATCTTCACGCTCATGAACGATCTCCTGCCGCAGCAGGGCGTCTTCCCGATGCACTGCTCCGCGAACGTCGGCGAGCGCGGTGACGTCGCGATCTTCTTCGGCCTCTCCGGCACCGGCAAGACGACCCTCTCCGCCGACCCGGAGCGGCGGCTGATCGGGGACGACGAGCACGGCTGGGGCGACGCGGGCGTGTTCAACTTCGAGGGTGGCTGCTACGCGAAGGTGATCCGCCTCTCGCCCGAGGCAGAGCCCGCGATCTACGAGACGACGCGCACGTTCGGGACGATCCTCGAGAACGTCGTCGTCGACGAGCGCGGCACGCTCGACCTCGAGAGCGACGCGAAGACCGAGAACACGCGCGCGGCGTACGAGCTCGAGCGCATCTCGAACGCGCTGCCGGCCAAGATGGCGGGGCACCCGGAGAACGTCGTCTTCCTGACCGCCGACGCGTTCGGCGTCATGCCGCCGATCGCGCGGCTCTCGAACGCGCAGGCGCGCTACCACTTCCTCTCCGGGTTCACCGCCCGCCTGGCCGGGACCGAGATCGGCGTGACCGAGCCGGTGCCGGCGTTCTCGCCCTGCTTCGCGGGGCCGTTCCTGCCGCAGCCGCCGGCCGTCTACGCGCGCCTGCTCGGCGAGCGACTCGAGCGGCACCGCCCGAACGTCTGGCTCGTCAACACCGGCTGGACCGGCGGTCGGTACGGCGACGGCCGGCGGATGCCGATCCAGGCGACCCGTGCGCTCCTGCGCGCCGCGCTCGCCGGCCGGCTCGAGCACGTCGGCTACCGGCGCGACCCGGTCTTCGGCTTCGAGGTGCCGGTCGAGGTGCCGGGCGTGGAGCCGGGCCTCCTCGACCCGCGCTCGACCTGGCGCGACCCGACCGCGTACGACCTCGCTGCGAGCCGCCTCGCGGAGCTGTTCGCCGAGAACTTCACCAGGTTCGACGACGTCGACCGCGAGGTCGCCGCCGCCGGGCCGAAGGCGTGACGGCGTTTTCGGCGATCCTGTTAGCGTCCGAGTCCCGTGGACGCGACGCACGACGTACTCGTTGTCGGCGCCGGCTGTGCAGGCATGCGGGCGGCAATCGAGGCTCACGACGCAGGCGCCGACGTCGCCCTGCTCTCGAAGCTCCATCCGACTCGCAGCCATTCGGGCGCCGCCGAGGGCGGCATCAACGCCGCGCTCGGCAACGCGTCGGACGACAACCCGGAGATCCACGCCTTCGACACGGTCAAGGGCTCGGACTACCTCGCCGACCAGGACGCGGTCGAGATCCTCTGCGAGGAGGCGCCGGGCGACGTGTACGAGCTCGAGCACTGGGGCGCCGTCTTCTCGCGCACCGACGACGGCCGGATCGCGCAGCGGCCGTTCGGCGCGGCCGGCGTGCCGCGCACCGCGTACGCCGCCGACATCACGGGCCACGTGCTCGTGCAGGTGCTCTACGAGCAGGTCGTGAAGCGGGCGATCCCGGTCTACGAGGAGTGGTTCGCGTGGCGGCTCGTCGTCGACGGCGGGCGCTGTGTCGGGGTCATCGCCTGGGACCTGCTGAACGGCGGCCTGAGGGCGGTCGCGGCGAAGGCGACGATCGTCGCCACCGGCGGCGCCGGCCGGCTCTACGTCGGCACCACGAACGCGTTCGCGTGTACCGGCGACGGGATGGCGATGGCGCTCCGCGCGGGCCTGCCGCTGAAGGACATGGAGATGATGCAGTTCCATCCGACCACGCTCGCGCCGACGGGCGTGCTGATCACCGAGGGGTGCCGGGGCGAGGGCGCCTACCTGCTGAACGCGACCGGCGAGCGCTTCCTCAAGCGGTACGCGCCGAACACGATGGAGCTCGCGTCGCGCGACGTCATCTCGCGCGCCGAGCAGACGGAGATCGACGCCGGCCGCGGCGTGGACGGCAACGTGATGCTCGACCTGAGGCACCTCGGGGCGGAGCGGATCCTCGAGCGGCTACACGGGACGAGGGAGCTGTCGATGGTCTTCGCGGGCGTCGACCCGATCTACGACCCGATCCCGGTGCGGCCGGGGGCGCACTACCACATGGGGGGGATCGACACCGACGTCTGGGGGCGGACGGCGATCGACGGCCTCTACGCCGCCGGCGAGGTGGCGTGTGTCTCGGTGCACGGCGCGAACCGGCTCGGCGGCAACGCGCTGATGGAGACGATCACGTTCGGCAAGCGGGCCGGGCGCCACGCGGCGGAGAATCTCGGCGGCGGCGGCGGCCTGCCGGAGTCGGCGGTGCGCGAGGCGGAGCGCGAGCTCGGCGAGCTGCTCGGTCGGACGGACGGCGAGCGGCCGTGGTCGATCCGCCAGACGCTCGCCGAGACGATGCACGAGAACTTCGGCGTTTTCCGCCGAGAAGAGCAGATGCGAGAGCAGGGGCGTATCGTCGAGCGGCTGCGTGAGCGCTTCGCGCGCGTCGTCGTCGAGGACAAGGGCGAGGTCTTCAACAGCGACCTGACACAGGCGATCGAGCTCGGCAACATGCTCGACACTGCGCTCTGCATGGTCGAGGGAGGCATCTGGCGCAAGGAGTCGCGCGGGGCGCACGCTCGGCCGCACGACTATCCCACGCGCGACGACGAGAGGTTCATGGTGCACTCCATCACGCGCTGGCGCGACGGCGGCGTCGAGCTCTCGACGAGCCCGGTGCGCGTGACGAAGTGGGAGCCCGAGGAGCGGAAGTACTGATGGACGTCGCATTGAAGATCTGGCGCTACGACTCGTCGACGGGCGACCGCGCCCTGCGCGAGTACGAGTTCGACGCGCCCGAGGAGGCGACGCTGCTCGACTGCCTCGACCTCGTCAAGGACCGCATCGACGGGTCGCTCGCGTTCCGCAAGAGCTGCCGGATGATGATCTGCGGCTCCTGCGGCATGCGCATGGACGGAGCGGCCGTGCTTGCGTGCAAGACGCGCATGTACGACATCGCGCAGTCCGGCCACGTGCCGACGATCTCGGCGATGGGGAACCTCCCGATCCTCAAGGACCTCGTCGTCGACATGGAGCCGTTCTGGGCCAA
>DASRGD010000083.1:0-17011 GCA_035651195.1 Gaiellaceae bacterium
CGACGGCCGATCCGACCGCGATCAGCGCAAGCTGAAGGAACGAGGCCCGATGGCGCACGCCGACACGAACCCTACTGAACTACGCGAGGCGTTGCGCCGGTACCAGCGACTGACACTCCCGCACGTAACGGCTCGCACCAAGTGAGCGGTAGAAGGCGAGCACCTGCTCGGCCTGCTGCTGCGTGCCGATTCCGAGCCGCGCCGCTGCAAGGCGGCAGAAGGCCGCGTCGGTCAGAGCCCTTGAGCCCGAGCTGCTCGGCCATGACGATTGCCTCGCTCGCCGGCGACCGACGACTGCCGCTTGCGACGGACGAGCTCGCGCCGCTCGAGCGCGTGCAGCGCCTGCTCGCCGCTGCCGACCGCCGCTCGCGGCGGCCGGCCGCGCGTCGAGTCTACGGGCGCCGCATCGGCGCACTAAGCTCCGCCCGTGGAGCAGACGAAGTTCGTGCTGCCCGAGTCGGAGCTGCCGCGGCGCTGGTACAACGTCCGCGCCGAGATGCCGAACCCCATGCAGCCGATCCTGCATCCGGGGACGGGGCAGCCGGTCGGTCCCGACGATCTCGCGCCGCTCTTCCCGATGGAGCTGATCGCCCAGGAGGTGAGCGAGGAGCCCGAGATCGCGATCCCCGACGAGGTGCTCGAGCTCTACGCGCTCTGGCGGCCGACGCCGCTGTACCGCGCGCGGCGGTTCGAGCAGGCGATCGGCACGCGCTCCCGGATCTTCTACAAGTACGAAGGCGTCAGCCCGGCGGGGAGCCACAAGCCGAACACAGCGGTCGCGCAGGCGTTCTACAACAAGCGAGAGGGACGGTCGCGGCTCGCGACCGAGACCGGCGCCGGCCAGTGGGGGAGCGCGCTCGCGCTCGCCTGCAAGCTGCTCGGCCTCGAGTGCAAGGTCTACATGGTGCGCGTCTCGTACGACCAGAAGCCGTTCCGACGCTCGCTGATCGAGACGTGGGGCGCGTCGGTCGTCGCGAGCCCGTCGGCGGACACGCACGCGGGCCGCGCCGTCCTCGCCGAGCAGCCCGACTCGCCGGGCAGCCTCGGGATCGCGATCTCGGAGGCGGTCGAGGACGCGGCCGGTCGCGCCGACACCGCCTACTCGCTCGGCAGCGTGCTCGGGCACGTGCTGCTCCACCAGACCGTGATCGGCCAGGAGGCGCTGAAGCAGCTGGCGCAGGCGGACGCGTTCCCCGACCTCGTCGTCGGCTGCTTCGGGGGCGGCTCGAACTTCGCGGGGCTGGCGTTCCCGTTCCTGCGCGAGAAGCTCGCCGGGCGCGAGATCGACTTCCTCGCCTGCGAGCCGGCCGCCTGCCCGACTCTGACGCGCGGGCACTTCGCGTACGACTTCGGCGACACCGGCAAGCTGACCCCGCTCGTGCCGATGCACACGCTCGGGCACGACTTCGTGCCCGCGCCGATCCACGCCGGCGGGCTTCGCTACCACGGCGCCGCGCCGCTCGTCTCGCAGCTCGTCCGCGACGGGCTGATCCGTGCCGAGGCCTACCTCCAGAACGACGTGTTCGCCTCCGCCGTGCGCTTCGCAGGCAGCGAGGGCATCGTGCCGGCGCCGGAGTCGGCGCATGCGATCCACGGCGCGGCGCGGGCGGCGCGGGCGGCGGACGAGGCCGGCACGCGGCGCACGATCCTGTTCAACCTCTCGGGCCACGGGCACTTCGACATGGCCGCCTACGACAACTACCTCGCGGGCAAGCTCGTCGACCTCGCGCTCGACGACGCCGAGCTCGAGCGTGCGCTGCGGGCGACCGAAGGGCTGCCGGCGATCGCCTAGCTCGACTAGAACGGCAGCCGCGTCGAGACGGTCAACGCGCCGTCGGAGGCGTTCTCGAGCAGCACGCTCTTCAACCGCTCGTACTCGGTCTCGGACAGCGCGCCGCTGCTGCGGAGGTTGGCGATCCGCTCGAGCGTTCCGATCAGCGGCGGCGTGTCCGCGGAAGCGCGGACGAACCGCTTGCAGAACTCGATCCGTTGCCGCAGGCGGGCGAGCGCCTCCTCGTACTCGGCGACGCGGCGTTTCGAGATCGGGACGCAGTTCGGGAGCTTGTAGACGTCGCGGTCCGATCGGCGCGGCTGGCGGTTGCGCTTGCGCTCACGCCCCTGGAAGCTCGGCGTCGAGACCTCGATCCAGCCGCTGACGAGGAACGTGTGCAGCTGGATGCCGGTCACGTCCTGGTAGTAGAAGGTCGTCGTCAGGGTGCCGAATGTCGTGCCGGCGTGGAAGCCGGGCTTGATGATCAGCAGCCGCTCGTCCAGCGCCACGAGCGAGTGGGCGAGGCTGCCGCGCAGGCAGAAGAGCACGGCTTCGTCCTCGGAGACGTGACGCTGGACGACGCGCCGGACGCGCCGGCTCAGGATCTCGACGCCGCCGACGACTGCGCGTCGGCGGCGGTGCCGGGTGGGAGCGGGGGCCGCCTCGTCGAGCAGGTAGCGGGCGTCGTCCGCCACGGCTAGCGCCAGCTCGACTTGTCACGCCAGTCGGCTCGGTCGCGCTCGTGGCCGCCGGCGTGGTCGTCGTCGCGGTCGGAGCCGTCGCCGCTGCCGCAGTCGCCGCCGGCCGCGGCCGAGCCGCCGGCTCCGGCGGCCTGCGTCGGCGGTGTGACGGCCGGTGGCTGCGTGGGCGAGGGGGGCGCGGGCGGCGGCTGCGTCGGCGGCGGCTGCGGCGAGGGCGGGCCGGGGGTCGTCGGCGCCGGCGGCTGCGCGTCCTGGGGCGCGGGCTGGTCGTTCGTCGTCGGAGCGGGCGCCGGGGGCTGGCCCGCCGCGACGGTGCCGTCGCTCGGGGCCGGCGGGGTGACGGCAGGCACGGGCGTGACCTGCGGCGCGGGGACGGGTGCGGGCGTCGGCGGGACGGGGACGGGCGCCGGCACCGCCGGGAGAGCCGGAACCGCGGGCGCGGCGACGACGGGAACGGACGGCGTCGGCGGCCTCCGGAGGTGCGGGGTCGTCACCGGCCGGTGCGGCGAGGTCGTCGTCGCGGGGCGAACGACCGGCGTCGAGGGGCGGGACGTCCTCGTCGTCGCCGCGCTCGACTCGCCGGACGGCGGCATGTCCACGCTCGCGTGCGCGACCGGTGGCGGTGGCGGTGGCGGGCTCACGGGCGCCGTTCGCGTCGTGTGGACGAGCGGCGCGACGACCGCCGCGCGTCTCCGGCGCGCGCGGTGGCGCGTCCGCTGCGCGCGCGCGTGCTGCGCGCTCGCCGGCCGCCGTCGGGCCGGCCGCGCCGGCGGCGGCAGGAACGCACCCGCGTTCGGCTCGACCGGGGTCGGTGCCGGCGACGACGAGCGCGGCAGGTTCGGCGCGTTCCCCAGGAGCCGTGGGCCCCAGAGGAAGCCGGCGACGACGACGAGCACCCCGACGGCGAGCAGAGAGACCGTGAACCGAAACGGCCGCATCGGGTGGATGCTTTCCAGGCCCGCAGGGCGGCTCCTTCTCGCGGAGGAGCGCTCCGACGTTGGGCGAACCACGACGGGTGACGCGCTTGCGCTCGGGCCGTGGCTCGCGGGCGATCGGCGACGGCTCGATCGTCGCCCACCTCGACGGACGGTTTCGTCGGTTCCTCGCCGACCTCGACCGGCGCGAGGGCTACGTGCCGGGACACAGCGTCGCCGTCTGCGAGCACGCGCTCGCGATCGCGCGCGAGCTCGAGGTCCGCGAAGCCGAGCTGCCGGCGCTCGCGCTCGGCGCGCTGCTGCACGACATCGGCAAGGTCTTCATCCAGACGAAGCTCCTCAGCAAGAGCGGACCGCTCGCGCGCGTCGAGGCCGAGGCGATCCGACTCCACACGGTCCTCGGCGAGGCGTTTCTGAAGCCGACGATCGCCGACGCGACCGTGCTCGCGGTCGTCCGCTCGCACCACGAGCGCTGGGACGGCAACGGCTACCCCGACGGGCTCGGCGGTTACGGCATTCCGCTCGCGGCCCGGATCGTGGCCACGGCGGATGCGTTCATCGCCATGCGCGAGGCGCGCCCCTACCGGCGAGCCCTGGCGCTCGACGAGGTCGTCGACGAGCTGCAGCGGTCGGCGCCGTCGCAGCTCGACAGCTTCTGCGTCTCGGCGCTGCTCGACTCGGTCGCCTGACCGCGCCGCCGCCCCGTCCCTCGAACGAGGGAGCGAGAACGGGCCCAGCCGGGGCCGATGCGACCGGCATGGCGCGCGGACGCCGTCGGCGACGGTTGCAGGTCTCGCTCGCGACGACGCTGCTCGGCGCCGTCGGGCTGATCGCGTCCGCCGCGGCGCCGACCGACGCCGCCCGGCGGGACGGAGGCCACGCGCCGGCCGTCCGGAGGCTCGCCCTCGCCTGCCGGACGAGCACCGGCGTGAAGACCGTCTGCGTGCGCACGAGGGCGAGTCAGGTGCTGCTCGGGACGGCGTTCCGGGAGCGCCTCGTGCAGACCGATCCGACCTACCGCCGGCAGCTCCTCTCGCACGGCTACCAGGTGCTGACGCCTGAGTTCGAGCTCTACCTCGGTCAGGTCGAGAAGCAGCCGGGGGAGTTCGACTTCTCGCTTCCCGACGCGCAGGTCGCGTTCGCGCAGGAACACGGGCTCGCGATCCGTGGCCACGTGCTCGTGTGGGGCCGGCAGTTGCCGGGCTGGCTGACCAGCCCGGCGGTGCCGTGGACGCGCGCGACGCTGCTCCCGGTCCTGGACCAGTGGATCACGACGATGGTCAGGCGCTACGCCGGCCGCATCCGCGAGTGGGACGTCGTCAACGAGCCGCTGAACGACGACGGCACGCTCGCGCGGAGCCTCTGGGAGCGGGTGATCGGGCCCGACTACATCAGCCTCGCGCTCGAAGCTGCGCACGCGGCCGACCCGTCGGCGCTCCTCTACGTCAACGAGTACTCGACGGAGTACCGGTGGCCGAAGAGCGACGCGCTCTACGCGCTCGCCCAGAACCTGCTCGCGTCGGGTGTGCCGCTCGACGGGATCGGCTTCCAGCTCCACTCCGACACGCGCTGGCCGGTGCCGTACACCGACCTGAAGGCGAACATGGCGCGGCTCGGTGCGCTCGGGCTCCGCACGGACGTGACCGAGCTGGACGTCGACACGTCGCACTTCGCCGGCACCGGGGCCGCCAAGCTCGCGACGGAGGCGCAGATCTACGCCGCCGCCGCGCGCGCCTGCGAGGACTCGCCGTCGTGCTTCACGTTCACGACCTGGGGGTTCACCGACAAGGTGTCGTGGCTCGGCGCAGCGGCCGAGGCGCTCCCGTTCGACGTCGAGTACCGGCCGAAGCCCGCATGGGCCGCGATCGAGTCGGAGCTGCGGCCTAGAACGTGAGACCGCGCGCGGCCAGCTCCGCGCTCGCCTGCTCGACGCGGTCGGTCGCGACCTGCCCCTCGAGCCACTTGGCGAGCTCGGCGATGCCGGCGTCGAGCTGCACCTCCGGCACGTAGCCGAGAAGACGCTCGGCGCGGGAGACGTCGGCGAAGCAGTGCCGGACGTCGCCGACGCGGTAGCGCCTCGTCACCTCGGGCTCGATCTGCTTGTCGAGAATCGCCGCCAGCCTCGCCGCGATCTCGAGCACGGTGACGCTCTCCCCGCTGCCGACGTTGATCGCCTGCCCGGCGGCCTCGTCTCGCACGAGCGCGAGCCGGAACGCCCGGGCCACGTCGCGGACCGAGACGAAGTCGCGGCGCTGCAGCCCGTCCTCGAACACCGGTGGCGGCCGGTCGTTGAGCAAGCGCGACGCGAAGATCGCGAGCACGCCCGTGTACGGGTTCGAGAGCGCCTGCCGCGTCCCGTAGGCGTTGAAGAGGCGCAGGGCGACGGTCGGCACCGAGTAGGCGCTGCCGAAGATCAGGCACGCGCGTTCCTGCTCGTACTTCGTCAACGCGTAGATCGACGTGAGCGACGGCTGCGTCGTCTCCGGCGTCGGCACCGGCTCGATCACCTCGCCGTCGACTCCGTGCGGTTCCCACTCGCCGCGCTCGAGCTGCGCTCGCTCGCGCGGCCCGGGCTCCACCAGCTCGCCGCTCTCGTTCCGGTACGCGCCGTCGCCGTAGATGCTCATGCTCGACGCGACGACGAGCCGCCGCACCGGATGGTCGAGCAGCGTCTCGAGCAGGACGGCGGTGCCGCCGGAGTTCGCGAGCGTGTAGTTCGCGATCTCGTACATGCTCTGTCCGACGCCGACGCGTGCGGCGAGGTGGACGACGGAGTCGACGCCGTCGAGGGCGCGCCCGACCGCTTCCGGGTCGCGGACGTCGCCCACCTGTAGCTCGACGTCCGCCGCCAGGTAGTCGGGCCGCTTCGACTCGCCGTGCACCTGGGCCGTCAGGTTGTCGAGCGCGCGAACGGCGTAGCCGCGCGCGAGGAGCTCGTCGGCGACGTGCGAGCCGATGAAGCCGGCCCCGCCGGTGATCAGCACCCGCTCGGGCACTAGCCCGACGCGTCGGCAGGCTCTTCGGTCGCCGCCGGCAGCCG
Organism: Gaiellaceae bacterium; assembly: GCA_035651195.1. Lineage (GTDB taxonomy): Bacteria > Actinomycetota > Thermoleophilia > Gaiellales > Gaiellaceae > PALSA-600. The sequence continues at coordinate 6,448 of DASRGD010000083.1, forward strand.
CTCGAACGCCGGCGCGGCCGCCGCGCCCGACGAGAGGCGAGCCATGACCGCCTGCTCGTTCAGCGCGAGCACCAGGTCGTGGTTCGCGTCCACCTTCTCGGTGCGCTCCCAGACGAGCCCTTTGTCACGCAGGTACATCTGCAAGCCGAGCACGAGCGGAATGACCCAGATCAACCAGAAGACGAGCATGCAGAGCGGGTTGACGCGCAGCATGTAGCGCAGCCGCTCCATCCGGCTCTCGAGCACGATTCGCGTCCGCCGCCAGGTCGCGAGGTAGATGAGCGTCAGGTTCGCGATCCACGCGGCGACGTTGAACGCCCCGAGGCCGAGCAGGAAGCTCGGCAGGTATCCGTGGTGCTCGACCGACTCGACGAGCGCCCAGACGCCGACCGGGATGCCGATCGGGTTGACGGCGAGGAGCAGGCACGGCAGGAAGTTGACCCAGGCCAGCGCTCGCTCGCCGGGCGTCAGGCCGATCGCCTTCGTCGGCGCGGTCAGCGACTGGAAGAAGCCGCAGACCCAGCGCTTCCGCTGCGTGATGCCGCCGGTGATCGTCCGCGGCACCTCCTCGATCAGCGGCGCCTCGATGATGCCGAGCCGCTTTCCGCTCGCCCAGAGGCGCATGCCGATCTCGGGGTCCTCGATCGCGAGCCACGGGTTGAAGCCGCCGACCTCGTCGAGGTCTCTCGCCCAGTAGAAGAGGCCCTTGCCGAGCACCCAGAACGGGTGCTTCCCGTCCGCGCTCAGGTGCGGATAGCGGTTGCCGTCCCACGACATGTGGTCCATCGCGTGCCACGACGCCGGCCACGTGTCGAGCAGGTTGCCGGCGATGTTCGTGCTCTGGAGGACGTCGAAGGTGCGCATGCCGATCGCGCCGGCGAGGAAGTGGTCGGGCGGGGGCACGCTGTCGGCGTCGATGTAGTCGAGCAGCCAGTCCCCGTCCGGGTCGCTCTCGAGCAGGGTGTAGAGCGCGTACGTCAGCTGGCGCGTCTTCTTCGGCGGCAGGTCTCGGTTCCGCGCCTGGCGCGTGTCGTGCCACCAGTAGGCCGCCGGCGTCTCGTCCCAGGCGCGCCAGACAGGTGCCCACGAAGGATCGGACGTCGGCGGCACCTCGAGGATCTCGAGGAACGGGAAGTCCCGCTGTATCCGGCGAAGGCTCTCGATCGTCGGCCGGTCGGACGAGTTCGGGATCGCGACGATCCGGAAGCGGTCGGCCGGGTACTCCATCGTCGCGAGCGCGCTGATCGTGGTCCGCATCGTCTCCTCGAGCTCGCGCAGCACCGGGTAGAGGAGGACGATCCGCGGATACGCGCCCGTCGCCGCGACGATCGGCGCCCTGTGCATGTCGACCCAGTCGATCGGCCGGGTCCGGATGTAGATCTCGCAAGCGGTCGCGAGGAGGTAGCCGGCCTGCGTCAGCGTGAAGAGGACGACCAGTGTCGTGTACACCTACGCCCACCCCCCGCTGCCTTGGTCTCGTCGCACGCGCCCTCTCCCCGGGACCGCGGCACGGTCCCACCGCACGGGTCTCGCGGCGAGCCTATAACGGCGATGCGCAGTCGAGTGCCCGCTGCGCGGGATCCTCGCCTTTTTGGGCGTCCGGAAAGCGCGTCAGCGGGTCGTCCGGCTAGGTTTGGGCGGCGTCGCGGGCGCGCGGGCCACGCGCGCGTCCGCGAAACTCGCTCGGCGCGCACCCCTTTCGCGCAAAGAGCGGAGTCGCGGCGCGAGCCTCGCCGCACGACCAGTGACACGAGGCGGCGTGCGCCCGTAGGCTCGACGGTGTGCTGCTCCGCCGCCGCCAGCCGCCCGAGCACCTTCGCGCCGGCGACCTGCAATCGATGGCACCCGGCGCTCCGGGGCCTTCCCCCGGCGAGAACGGGGACCGAGAGGGCGGAGCCGTCGCGAACGGGAGCCAGGCGTCGCAGCCCGACGCGGCCGCCGCGCCGTCCAGCTCGATGGCGGCGAGGGTCGGACGCTGGACAGCGGTCGGTCGCAAGGTCGAGCGGCGTTGAGCGCCAGCCCGCGGTAGGGCTTTCAGCCGCCGCCTCCGCGCCACCGGACCGCCGATTCGGCTAGTGCCATGCGACCGGCCTGTCGACCATGGGCCGTGAAGGATTCGAACCTTCGACCTTGGGATTAAGAGTCCCCTGCTCTACCAGCTGAGCTAACGGCCCGCAGGGCGGGCGTAGTCTAGCGGCGATGCGCGTGGTCTCCGTGGTGGGGAACCGGCCGCAGTTCATCAAGTCCGGGCCCGTTTCCCTCGCGCTTCGCGCGGCGGGGATCGACGAGGTCGTGGTCCACACTGGGCAGCACTACGACCGCGAGCTCTCGCAGGTCTTCTACGACGAGCTCGGGCTCGCCGAGCCCCGGCACCGGCTCGAGTTGCGCACGGCGGACGCGGTTGCGATGACGCCGCCGATCCGGGCGGCGATCGAGCGCGAGCGCCCCGATTGGGTGCTCGTCTACGGCGACACGAACTCGACGCGCGCCGGCGCCGACGCGGCGGGCACGACGCCGGTCGCGCACGTGGAAGCGGGGTTGCGCAGCTTCGACCTCTCGATGCCGGAGGAGCGCAACCGGGTCGCCGTCGACCGGGTCGCGGCGCTCCTCTTCTGCCCGGACGAGCGGTCAGCCGCGCAGCTCGAGGCGGAAGGCGTGCGCGGCCGCCGGGAGGTTGTCGGCGACGTGATGGCGGACGCGGCGCGGATCTTCGCGCCGCTCGCGCGCGGGCGGTCGCACGTGCTCGAGCGGCTCGGCGTCGAGCCGGGGGCGTACGTTCTCGTCACGCTGCACCGCGAGGCGAACGTCACGCAGCCGCAGCGGCTACGGCGGCTCGCCGGCGCGCTGCGACGGCTCGATGAGCCGGTTGTCTTCCCCGCGCACCCGCGCACGCGCGCGGCGCTCTCGCAGCTCGGGCTCGAGCTCGGGACGATCGATCCGCTCGGCTACCTCGACTTCGCGGCGGTCGCCTCGCAGGCGCGCGTGATCGTCACCGACTCCGGCGGTCTGCAGAAGGAGGCGTACTGGTACGGCGTGCCGTGCGTGACCGCGCGGCCGTCGACCGAGTGGGTGGACACGGTCGAGGCCGGCGCGAACGTGCTCGTCGACGACGACCCCGACGCGCTCCTCCGCGCGGTCGCAGACGCGCGCATGCCGGCGGAACGGCCGCAGCTGTACGGCGACGGACACGCGAGCGAGCGCGTGGCGGCCGCTCTGTACGCTGTCCCGCCGTGAGCGCGGGCTCGACCTGGGACGTCGCCGTGATCGGCGCCGGCTACGTGGGCATGCCGCTCGCCCAGACCTTCGCCGACGCCGGCAAGCGCGTCCTGCTCGTCGACGTCGTGCCCGAGCTCGTCGAGGCCCTGAACGGCGGCGAGAGCCACATCGAGGACGTGCCGTCGGAGGCGCTCAGGCCGCATGTCGACGCCGGCCGGATCACCGCGACGCTCGACTACGAGCAGCTGCGGCGGGCGCACGCGATCCTGATCGCTCTCCCGACGCCGCTGACGAAGCAGCGCGAGCCCGACCTCACGTACCTGAAGTCGGCGGCGACGCGGCTCGCAACGGTGTTGCAACGGGGCCAGGTCGTCGTGCTCGAGTCGACGACGTATCCCGGCACGACCCGCGAGGTGCTGCTGCCCCTGCTCGAGCAAGGGAGCGGCCTGAAGGCGGGCAGCGACTTCCACTTGGCGATGTCGCCGGAGCGCGTCGATCCGGGTCGCACGGACTGGACGACGAAGACGACGCCGAAGATCCTCGGCGGCCTCACGCCCGGGTGCGCCGAGGCGGCGGCCGAGGTCTACCGAGCCGCCGTCGACATCGTCCACACCGTCTCGACGCCGGAGGCGGCGGAGTTGACGAAGCTGCTCGAGAACATCTTCCGCTCGGTCAACATCGCGCTCGTCAACGAGCTCGCGCAGCTCTGCGACCGGATGGACATCGACGTCTGGGAGGTGATCGGCGCGGCGGCGACGAAGCCGTTCGGCTTCATGCCGTTCCAGCCCGGACCGGGCCTCGGCGGCCACTGCATTCCGCTCGACCCGTACTACCTCTCCTGGAAGGCGCGCGAGTACGACTTCACCACGCGCTTCATCGAGCTCGCCGGTGAGGTCAACAACAACATGCCCTACTTCTGCCGCTCCGTGATCTCGCAGGCGATGAACCACGGCCTGCAGCGCTCGCTCTCGGGCTCGCGCATCCTGATCCTCGGGGTCGCGTACAAGGCCGACATCGGCGATACGCGCGAGACGCCCGCCGAGAAGCTCGTGCACCTCCTGCGGAACGCGGGCGCGGACGTCTCCTACCACGACCCGCACGTGCCCGAGTTCGACGGCATGCACTCGGCGCAGCTCGAGCCGGAGGCATACGACTGCGTCGCGATCGTGACCGCACACTCGGCGGTCGACTACGCAGACGTCGTCCGCCGCGCGAAGATCGTCGTCGACTTCCGCAACGCGACGCACGGGCTCGACGGCCGCGGCAAGGTGTGGAAGCTCTGATCCGCGTCGGTCAGGCGGGCCTCGGGGCGTGGGGCTCGAACCTCGCGCGCAACGTCGACGAGCTGGCGGAGCTCGTCTGGCTCTGCGATACCGACGAGGCGGCGCGCCGGCACGCCCGCAAGCGCTTCCCGAGCGCGCGGCTCACCGCGTCCTTCGACGACCTGCTCGCCGACACCGAGCTCGAGGCCGTGGTGATCGCCACTCCCGTGCCGACGCACTACGCGCTGGCCCGCGCCGCTCTGGACGCGGGCAAGCACGTGTTCGTCGAGAAGCCGCCGGCGATGCACGGCGCCGAGATGGAGGAGCTGATCGCGCTTGCCGAGTCGAGCGGCCTGGTGCTGATGCCGGGACACCTGCTCCTCTACCACCCGGGCGTCCGCAAGCTGAAGGACCTGATCGACGCCGGCGAGCTGGGCGAGGTGCTGTGCATCTACGGCAACCGCCAGAACCTCGGCAAGATCCGCAAGGACGAGAACGCGCTCTGGTCGCTCGGCGTCCACGACCTGTCGGTGATCCTCTACCTGGTCGGCGAGGAGCCGAGCGAGGCGTGGGCGCGCGGGAACGCGTTCCTGAATCCGGGGGTCGAGGATGTCGTCTTCTGCTATCTGCGCTTCCCGAGCGGCAAGATCGCGCACATGCATCTTTCGTGGCTCGACCCGCACAAGATGCGGAGGATCACCGTCGTCGGCCGCGACAAGATGGTCGTCTTCGACGACATGGAGCTCGAGCGCAAGGTGACGCTGTACGAGAAGGCGCCGGAGGAGCCGGCGCAGACGTACGGCGAGTGGCGCACGCGCACCGGCGACATCTTCAGCCCGAAGATCGCGAACGACGAGCCGTTGCGGCTCGAGATGCAGCACTTCCTCGACCTCGTCCGCAACGGGACGACGCACGCCGAGGCGCGTGACGGGCTCGTCGTCGTGCGAGCGCTCGAGCGGCTGCAGGAGTCGCTTGGCCGCTGATGTGCACCCGACCGCGGTCGTCTACCCGGGGACGGTGCTCGGCGACGGCGTCCGCGTCCTCGAGCACGCGGTCGTCGGCAAGCAGCCGGCGCTCTCGCCGCGCTCGACTGCGAAGCGCGAGCCGCTGGCACCGGCGGAGCTCGGCGACGGAACCGTCGTCTCGACCGGCGCCGTCGTCTTCGCCGGCACGCGCATCGGCGCACGGGTCGTCGTCGGCGACCAGTCGTGCGTGCGCGAGCGCGTGCAGGTCGGCGACGACGTCGTCATCGGGCGCGGCGTCCTCGTCGAGAACGACACGACGATCGGCGCGCTGACGAAGATCCAGGCCGACGCCTACATCACCGCCTACTCCACGCTCGAGGAGCAGGTCTTCATCGCGCCGTGCGTGGTGACGACGAACGACAACCTCATGGGTCGAACGGAGGAACGGCACGGGCGGATCAAGGGGCCAACCATCCGCCGCGGCGCGCGCGTCGGCGGCGGCGCCGTCCTCTGCCCGGCGGTCGAGATCGGCGAGGAGGCGTTCGTCGGCGCCGGCGCGGTCGTCACGAAGGACGTGCCGCCGCGGGTCGTCGTCTACGGCAACCCGGCGCGGGTGCAGAAGGAGGTGCCCGAGGCGGAGCTCCTCTAGCGGCGCGTCGCCACGGCGAGTCGGTACTCGACGGGGTCGCGCGTCTGATGGAGGAGCTTCACCTCGACGTCGTAGACGCCGGCGACGCTCGCCGTGTAGGCGAGCCGATGCTGAAGGCCGACCGTGAGCGCGCGGGCCGCCTCGGCGGAGAGCGCCAGCCGGCTGTCGTTGACGTCGGCAGTGCCGGGCTTCCAGAGCACGAGCGTCGTCTGCGCGGCCGTGAGCGGTGTCAGCCGTGCGAAGAGCCGCTCGCCCCGGCGCAGCGTCACCGCGTAGACGTCGACCGGGTCGTCCCAGAAGTCGAGGGTCGCGGTGACCGTGCGCGGGGGCGAGAGCGGGTACGCCGACCGCCCGGCGTTGTCGTTCGGCTCGTCCGCATCCGGCGGCGGCAGGTGCCGGGCGACGAGGGCGGTGAGGGCCGCGTCGACGTCGAGGCGGCCCCAGCCGGTGAACGGGTCGCGGCCACGCGCGCATTCCGAGCAACCGTCCGACGCGTTCGCGTCGGTTGCGGATCGCTCGAGCAGCCACGAGACCTGGTCGGGCGTCAGCTTCGGGTCGACGCCCAGCAGCAGGGCGGCCGCGGCGGAGACCTGCGGCGCGGCAAACGACGTGCCGATCGCGTTGCGGAACTCGAACGGGCCGCAGCTCGAGTACGGCTGCCCGGCGCACGCGGTCCGCGAGCGGTCGATCAGGTTTCGCGGGATCGTCGAGAGCAAGCCGACGCCGGGGGCGGCGACGTCGACGTACTGCGGGTCCCGATTCGAGAACGGCGGTACGCCGCCGAAGCGGCCGACCGCGCTGACGCCGATCACGTGCGGCAGCGCCGCAGGGTAGTCGGCGAACCGCCAGGGCGTCGCCGGCGACTCCTGCCCGTTGCCAACTGCCGCGACGACGACCGCGCCCTTGCCGTACGCGTACGCGATCGCCGCCGCCTCGAGCGCCGAGTAGGTGTCGAGCTGGGGATCGGACGGATCACGGACACCGCCGAGACTCAGGTTGATCACGCGCGCGCCGTTGTTCGCCGCCCAGCGGATCGCAGCAACCTCTCCCGGCAGCGAGACGGAGCCGTCCGGCTTCACCACCTTCGCGATCAGGAGCCTCGCGTTGAACGCGAGGCCTGCGATCCCGACCCCGTTCGTCGGGTCGGCGGCGATCTCGCCCGCCACGAACGTCCCGTGGCCGTCGGAGTCGTGTCGCCAGGAGCCGCCGACGAAGCTCTTGCCGCCGGCGATGCGGCCGACGAACTCCGGATGCCCGTAGTCGATCCCGGAGTCGACGATCGCAACCCTGACCGGCGCGAGCGCCGGCATCGACGCCCAGTAGTCCCACGCCTTGTCCGCCGTCAGGTACCACTGCTTGGCGGCGAGCGGCTCGCTGTTCGTGAACGCCGCCGCCGGCGCGGCCACCGCGACCGCGGCCACGGCGACGAGCGTGAGCGCGCGCCTCATGGCACGTCGAGCGCGGGCGAGAAGCCCGGCGAGAGGCCGCGACCCGGCGCGATCCGCACGCGGTACGAGCCCGGCGAGAGCGGCGCCGGCATCGTGAACGAGCCGGCGGTGTCGGTCGTCGCCGTCGCGACGGTCGTCCAGCCGACGCCGTCCCGGAGCTGGAGCTGCACCGCCGAGCCGGCGAGAGCGGGCTGCACCGTCCCCGCGACGGCGCCCGTTCCCAGCGTCGCCTGCACGACCGGGACGACGGCCGCCCTGACGAGCCCCGCATGGAGCGTCCCGGCCGTCAGCCGGTATTGCGTCGTCACCTGCGGCGTCACCGTCGTCGTGAACGCGCCGCTGCCGTCGGGCACGACCGACGCGAGCGTCTGCCAGTCGCCGCCCGCCGGTCTCGCCTCGAGCGTGACCGAGCCGACGCCGCGAGCGACGCCGCTCAGCGTAACGGTGCCGCCGAAGGCGACCGGCGCGGTCGGCGGGTCGAGCGCGAGCCAGCCGACGCTGAACCAGCTCGAGCGCAGCCCGAGGTCGGCACGGAGCGCGTCGCCGGTCAGCGCGACCTGCGAGCCGGACCCGATCGCCGTCACCGTCGCGACGCGGCCGGAGGGGCCGGGCGTCGCCTGCAGGTCGACGAGCGACTGGCCGGCGAGACCGACCGCCTTCGCGACCGCGCGCGCGTCGTAGAGCAGCGGGCCCCAGCTGTGGTACGGCGAGTACGAGTCGTACGGGTCGGGGACCGAGACGAGGTACGGGATCGCCTTCCCGAACGCCTCGGCCGCGGAGACGGTGCGGCCGCCCGTGCTGGCGGAGAAGTACGTGGTCGCGATCTGGCCGTGGTAGAGCACGACCTGGTGAAGTGTGGCGTGCACGGCCTGGTTGCCGGCGGCCGACTCTGCCGCCAGACCGCCGTAGACCTGGCTGCGGGTGTCGGCGTAGAGGTCGAAGTTGCTCGCCGTCACCACGGTCGTCAGCTGCGCGAGCGCGTACGAGCGCGCGGCGACCGCCTGCGCGTCGAGCGCCTGCGCCGGCCACGTCGACGGCGACTCGGACGGGACGACGCCCTGGAGGTACTGCTCGATGCCGACGACGTTCACGACCTGGAGCGTCTTGCCGACGAGGATGACGCGGAGCCGGCCGCGGTACGGCGTCGTGCCGACCTGGAGCGGCGCAGGACCCGGCTTGACGAGGAGGGGCGAGGCGAGCTGCTGCCCGTTCACGGTCAGCGCCGGCGTCAGCACCAGCGTGCCCGCCGGCAGGGCGACGGTCCTGCCGGCGCCATCGACGAGCTGCCACCGGGACGCCGACGCGAGCGTCACGCGCTTCTTCCCGTCGCCGAGCAGCACCCGCACGGTCGCTCCCGGTGCCGTGCCGAGCGTCGTGCCGGTGTAGTAGTGCGCCAGGATCTGCGCGTACGTCCAGCCGTGGAGCGCGTAGCCGTAGGCGCCCCACTGGCCCATGCCGACGCCGTGACCCCAGCCGTGGCCGCTGAGGACGACGGTGCTCGGCGCCGTGCTCGTCGTCAGCGCCGGCGGCGGCGTGGCGGCGACGGTGGTCGTCGCCGCGCCGACAGTCGTCGTCGCCGCGGACGGACTCGTCGTGGTCGCCGGGGCGGTCGTCGAGAGCATCGCCGTCGAGGTCGTGCTCGAGAGCGCGACGGTCGACGTGAGGGTGGTCGTCGTCGACCTCGCAGGCGCCGCGGTGCCGCTCGCGAGCAGCGAGGTCGCGGCGCCGGCGAGCGCGACCGCTGCGACCGCGGTGAGAGCGAGGGCGCGCCGAAGCACGTCCGGCCACGGTAGCAACGGCCCCAGAAGGCCCTACCGGCCGGTCGTAGACTCTGGCGATGGCCGTCTGCGCCCGCTGCGGGCGCGAGAGCGCCGCCACCGACCGCTTCTGCGCGGCCTGCGGCACGCAGTTGGACCTCGACCCGGCGCGGGCCCGCGAGCAGCGGAAGGTGGTCACGGTCCTGTTCGCCGATCTCGTCGCCTTCACGAGCCGCGCCGAGCTGCTCGACCCCGAGGACGTCCGCGCGACGCCCTCCCCCTACTACGCCCGGCTGCGGGCCGAGCTGGAGCACTACGGGGGCACGGTCGAGAAGTTCATCGGTGATGCGGTCATGGCCGTGTTCGGCGCGCCGGTTGCGCACGAGGACGACGCCGAGCGCGCCGTGCGCGCGGCCCTCGCGATTCGCGACGCCATGAGCGACGACGAGCGCGGGCTCGAGGTGCGCATCGGCGTCAACACCGGCGAGGCGCTCGTCGCACTCGCGGCCCGGCCGGCAGAAGGCGAGGGCATGGTTGCGGGCGACGTGGTGAACACAGCGGCGCGCATCCAGGCCGCGGCGCCGCCGAACGGCATCCTCGTCGGCGAGCAGACGAAGCGTGCGACGCGCGCGCGCATCGAATATCGCGAGGCCGAGCCCGTGCTCGGCAAGGGCAAGGCGGAGCCGATCCCTGTCTGGGACGACCGGCGTGCCGCTGCTCGTCGTCGCCACCGCCAGGCCCGAGCTGCTCGAGCGCCGCCCGGGCTGGGGCGGCGGCAAGCGCAACGCGACGACGCTCTCGCTCGCGCCGCTGTCGGACGTCGAGACTGCGCAGCTGATCGCCTCGCTGCTCGACCGGCCGGTGCTCCCTGCGGAGACGCAGGCGACGGTGCTCGCGCGCCGGCGGCAATCCGCTCTTCGCGGAGGAGTTCGCGCGCATGCTGGCCGAGGGCGACGTGGCCGAGATCCCGGAGACGCTGCAAGGGATCATCGCCGCTCGCCTCGACGGGCTGCCGGCCGACGAGAAGGCGCTCCTGCAGGACGCGGCCGTCGTTGGCAAGGTGTTCTGGCTCGGTGCCCTCGGCGCCCTCGGCGGCGGTCCGGGATCGGAGCTCGAGCAGCGGCTTGGCGAAGTCGCCGATCGCGCTCGGCGTGCGCTCGGGGAGGCGGGAGCGCGGGCCTTGGCGCTGAATGCGTACGAGGCGGCAGAGCGCTTCACGGCGTCCGCGCTCGAGCTCGCGGAGCCGGACAGCGAGGAGTGGGGGCGG
>DASRGD010000084.1:0-10300 GCA_035651195.1 Gaiellaceae bacterium
CGAACGGGGGACACTCGGCCGCGTGGGAGGCCGTCGGTCTCGACCACGCAGAGAGCCCGCGACCTCGCGGTCGACGATCAGCGCTCTCGCGACTGCCGGCTGATCGGTCGGACGGGCGACACACGCGCGCGCCCGACGTACACGCGCGCGCCCGACGTACGCTCTGGCACTCCAAGAGCGCTCCGTAGTCGACCTCGCGGGTCGCCTAGACCGGTCGCAGGCGATGGAGTGTAGTAGAGGCCCATACGGGATTCGAACCCGTGCCGCCGCCGTGAGAGGGCGGTGTCCTAGGCCACTAGACGAATGGGCCCCGCCGACGCGTTGTCATTCTAGCCGGACCGGCTCTTCGCTCAGTCTTGCCGGTAGCGGTAGCCGAAGCCGCGAACGGTCTCGATCGGCGTGCCGTCGGGCGCGCCGGGTGCGAGCTTCTTCCGCAGGTAGCCGACGTAGAGCTTGACCTGGTCGCGGGAGACCGCGTACGGGTCCGACCAGACGAGCTCGAGGAGCTGGTCGCGCGTCAGCACCTGGTTCGGGTGCTGCACGAACGCCGACAGGAGCTTGAACTCGAGCGGCGTCAGCTGCACCGCGCGTCCCTCGGCGGTGACCCGTCGCTGCGCGAAGTCGATCTCGAGGAAGCGGTCGCGGTAGGCCTCGGTCAGGTTCGCCTTGCCGCCGGAGCGCCGAAGCAGGACGTGGACGCGCGCGAGGAGCTCCTGCCGTCCGAACGGCTTGACGACGTAGTCGTCGGCGCCGCCCGCGAGGCCGCGCACCTTCTCGAGCTCCTGCGTCCGCGCGGTGAGCATCAGCACCGGCACGTCGGTGAGGTCGCGGATCCGCTCGAGCGTCTCGTAGCCGTTCATGTCGGGCATCGTGATGTCGAGGATCACGAGCGCGGGCGGCGACTCGTAGAGGCGCCGCAAGCCGCTGCGGCCGTCCGGCGCCACGTCGACCTCGAAGCCGGCGCGCCCGAGCAGCTCGACGAGGAGCGCGCGGATGTCGGCGTCGTCGTCGACGACGAGGATGCGGGCCCGCGCGGCCATACGGCTTTCATACTCGCAGGCAGCTCGGTCACCCGCCCGCCGTTTGCCACCCTTTGGCTGTGGCGCGAATCCTCGTCGGCGAGCCGCATGCGGACGTCCGTTCGCTGCTCGAGGTCGTGATCGCACGGCTCGGCCACGAGCCGCTGGTGCCGGACGCCGGCGACCCCGAGCCCTCGGACGTCCAGGCTGCGGTGGTCGAGCCCGGCGACGGCATCGGGCTCGAGCTGGCGCGGCGACTCTGCGCGCGGCAGGTGCCGCTCGTCTTCACGAGCATCTACCCGGCCACGCCCGAGCTGCTCGAGCTCCGGCCGGCCGCCTACCTCGTGAAGCCGTTCGCGCTCTGCGCGCTCGAGCGCGCGATCACCTGCGCGCTCGACTCCGGCGCGTCGGCCTAGCAGCCGGACGGGCACACTGGCCGCAGATGAGGCGCGACGGCGCGTCGCTCGCGGCCTATCTCGGCGTCTCGCTCGTCTACTTCGGCGTGCCGATCGCCTCCCGTCCGGGTCGGTACCTGATCGGCGCGGGCCCCGACCCGAGCGTGCTCGTCTGGGCGCTCGCCTGGTGGCCGCACGCCGCCCTCCACTGGCAGAACCCGATCGTCACGCACGCGATCTGGGCGCCGGTGGGCCAGAACCTCGCCTGGGCGCCGTCGGTGCCCGGCCTCGCCCTCCTCGCCGCGCCGGTGACGCTCCTCGCCGGGCCCGCCGTCGCGTACAACCTGCTCGCGATCGTGCTGCCCGCGCTCGCGGCGTGGACGGCCTACCTCCTCTGCCGCTACCTGACGCACGCGTTCTGGCCGTCGCTCGTCGGCGGCTACCTGTTCGGCTTCTCCGCGTACGAGCTCGGCCAGACCGAGGGGCACATGCAGGTGACGGCCGTCTTCCTCGTCCCGCTCGTGGCGCTCGTCGTGCTCCGTTTCCTCGACTGCTCCTCCGGACGGCGGACGGCGCTGACGCTCGGCGTGCTGCTCGCCTTCCAGCTCTCGTTCTCGGCCGAGGTGGCCCTGACGCTGACCCTGACGCTCGCAGTCGCGCTCGTCGTCGCGTTCGCCGTCTTCCCGGCCGCTCGTGCGCGGCTCCGCGCGCTGCTGGCGCCGCTCGCCGGCGCGTACGCGATCGGCGGCCTCCTCGCCTCGCCGCTCCTCGTCTACTTCTTCCTGCAGTTCAACTCGAGCGGCGTCAACTCCCCCGACGCATTTCCCGCCGACCTCGCGAACCTCGTCATCCCGACGCACCTGACGTGGGTGAGCTGGCGCTGGACCGACTCGATCGCCGCTCGGTTCCTCGGCAACGAGTCCGAGAACGGCGCCTACCTCGGCCTGCCCTGCATCGCGATCGTGGGCTGGTTCCTGTGGACGAAGCGGCGCGCTCCCGCTGCGCGGCTCCTCGGGATCCTGCTCGCCTTCGGGCTCGTCGTCGAGCTCGGCTTCAGCGTCCACGTCGCCGGCAGGTCGTACTTCCCGCTGCCGTGGTCGAAGGTCGGCAACCTGCCGGCGGTCAACAGCATGCTGCCGGTGCGCTACGCGCTCTTCGTCGCGCTCGGAGCGGGGGTCGCGGTCGCGCTCTGGGCGGCCGGCGACGCGCCGTGGCTCGCACGGGTGACGCTGCCGGCGCTCGCCGTGGTCGCGATCCTGCCGAGTGTCTGGAATCCGGCGTGGCATGAGCACCCGCCGCGCCCGCGCTTCTTCACCGCGGGCACGTACCGCACGTGCCTGACGCCCGGAGAGAACGTGCTCGTGCTGCCGTTCCCGCGCTGGTCCGGGGCGATGCTCTGGCAGGCCGAGAGCGACTTCTACTTCCGTCTCGCCGACGGCTACATCAGCACCGTCCCCACCGACCTCCCCGACTACGACTACGCCGACCAGCTCGCGAACACGAACCGCGCTCGCCCCGACTGGCGGCCGCTCGTCAAGCTCGCGCGCGACCAGGAGGTGACGATGATCCTGCTCGCCGGCGAGGCGCAGGCACGCTGGCGGACGCTGCTCGCGCCGGTGACGACGCCGGCGGAGATCGGGGGAGTGACGCTCTTCAGCCTGCGCCCGAACGGCCGGTCGGCGTGCACGGCCGGCAGTCCGAGCGCGTAGTCCGCCGCATCAATCCTCCGGCGGCGTGCCGATCTTCCCGAAGCACGCCCACCAGGCGCGGTCGTGGCGCCAGCCCCACTCGGCAACGCGGACTTGCGCCGCCGGCGTTGCCCGCCAGGCCGGGCCGCGGACGCCGACGTGCGTCTGCCACGCCGCCCAGTTCGGGGCGTAGATGCCGAGGCCGCCGACGAACAGCGACCCTTCGCCGGGCCGCCGCCGGGAGCCCCAGTCCCAGCGGGCGTCCGTCTCGCACTGGGCCAGGCGCAGCCAGAAGGTCGGGACGCGAGGCGGACGCGCCGCCGCCGAGAGCGACGGGATTGCCGCAAGCGCGAGCAGGGGCGGTACGAGCCTGTGCCGCAGGAGGGCCCTCCTTGTTGCGTGAACGGACGACGGTCGTTACCCGGAACGGCAACGATCAATCCTCCGAACGGCGCATTTTGCGACTGGATAACGGTGCGAGCGAGCCGGCGACAGCCTAAAGGTCGGCTGCGAGCGGGCCGATCTGAGAGGGAGAGCCCGGAATTCGAGGACTCAGCTCGCGGACACCGAACCGGCACCCCAAGCCCGTGACCGAGATCCAGACCCCTCCCGTCAGCAGCTACCGGCGCCGCTCCGCTCCCGACGCCGGGCCGCCGTCCTCGTCCCCTCGCCGCCTCCGCTTCCGGCTCGTCTCCGTGGCGCTGGTCCTGATGGCGGTCGTCGTCGTCGTCCTCTTCTCGCTCGGCGGCGGACACCACGCGTCGACGCCGCAGCCCCTGCGGATGGCGGCGCGTGCCGTCTCCCCGGCGCAGCTGCGGGCGCTCGCGGCGAGCGTCCGCCATCCGGTCTTCTGGCTTGGTCCGAAAGCGGACGTCACGTACGAGCTCTCGCGCCGGGCGAACGGGACGATCTTCGTCCGCTACCTGCCTCGCGGCGTCGCCGTCGGCGTGCCGCAGCCGTACCTGACGGTCGCGACCTACCCCTTCGAAGGCGCCTACGCCGCCGTGCGACAGGTCGCCGCGGCGAAGGGCTCGACGCGCCTGAAGCTCCCGAGCGGCGGCCTGGCGATGGTCTCGGCCCAGCACCCCGACAGCGTCCACATCGCCTATCCGGGGATCGACTATCAGGTCGAGGTGTTCGATCCCGTCCCCGGACGCGCGCTCGAGGCCGTCGCGGCCGGCGAGCTCGCCGCCTTCGGCAGCCTCGAGCCGCCCGCGCGCGCGACGCCGGCGCGGCCGGAGCGCGTGAGCACGGCGCCGCGTGCGCGGGTCGTCACGCTGTCGCAGCTGCACGCCCTCGCCGCTTCGGTCGAGCATCCCGTCTACTGGCTCGGTCCGCGGCGCGGATACGCCTACGAGCTGACCGAGGCGAGCAGCGGGCAGCTCTACGTCCGCTATCTGCCGCGCGGCGTCGCCGCCGGCTCGCCGCACCCATACCTCACCGTCGGCACGTATCCGTTCCGCTCGGCATTCGCTGCCGTTCGCGCCCTGGCGAAGCAGCACGGCGCGACGACGCTCCACCTGCGCGGCGGCGGGCTCGGTGTCGTCAGCGCCGCCCATCCGAAGAGCGTCCACCTCGCCGACCCCGGCTCGAACTACGAGGTGGAGGTGTTCGCACCGACCGCCGGCGCCGCCGAGCGCATCGTCGCCGCCGGCGAGGTCGCCGCCATTCGCTGAGGCGGGCGGCGCCGGCCGGACGAGCGCGCGGTGAGCTCGAAGATGACGCTGTCGCAGCCGCTCGCCGTCGGGCAACGGGTGCCGCGGCTCGTCTCGGTTCTCGAGACCCCGGCGGGTCTCGTCGCTCTGTTCGCGCTCGCGCTGGCCGCCCGGCTCGCGCTCGCGCCTGCGATCGCCTTCCACGGCGACCTCCGCCTCTTCCAGGAGTGGACGACGCGGCTCGCGTACGTCGGGACGCACCGCTTCTACGCGCCGGGAGAGCTGCAGGACTACCCGCCGGGCTACCTCTACTTCCTCTGGCTCCTCGGGAAGATCTCGCCGGTCGCGAGCTACGTGCTCCTGAAGGTGCCGGCGCTGCTTGCCGACCTGGGCCTCGCCTGGGTCGCAGGGACGCTCGCCGCGCGGCTCGCGCCGCCGAGGGTGTGCGAGCGGCTGCCGGTGCGCGGGCTCGTCGCCGCGGCCGTGCTCTTCAACCCGGCCGTGCTCCTGCTGAGCGCGGGGTGGGGGCAGGTCGACTCGGTGCCGACGCTCCTCGTCGCCTGCTCGCTGCTCCTGCTGCTGACGGGCTCGCGGTCGCTGCGGCGCGACTTCGGATCGTTCCTCGCGCTTGCTGCGGCCGTGGCGGTCAAGCCGCAGGCGGCGTTCGTGCTGCCGGTGCTGCTGTACGCGCTCGACCGGCGGCACCTCCACGGCCGCCGCGGCTGGGACCTCGCCGACGGAGCGCTCGCGATCGGCGTCGTCGGCGCGCCTGCGCTCGTCCTCTTGGCCCTCTCGGGCCTGCCGTTCGGTCTCGACCCCGTCGCGCTGCTCCGCTTCTACCACCGCTCCGCTTCCGTCTACCCCGTCACGAGCGCGAACGCGTTCAACCTCTGGGGCGCGATCGGCTTCTGGCGGAGCGACACGAAGCTCGCGATCGCGGGCATCCCGGCCGTCTACCTCGGCACGGCGGCGTTCGCGGCCGGCGTGGGCTACGTCCTCCGCCGCGTCCACCGTGCGCTCGATCGGGGCGCGAACGAGGCGCGAATGCTCCTCGTCGCGTCGGCGGTGACGAGCCTGCTCGCGTTCACGCTCCTGACGCGCATGCACGAGCGCTACCTCTTCCTCGCGCTCGTGTGCCTCGCGCCGCTCGCGTTCGCGCGGGCGCTCCGGGTGGCCTACGCCGCGCTGTCGGCGCTCTTCGTCGTCAACCTCTGGTACCCGTTCGAGTACTTCAACTCGCAGTGGGGCGTGCAGGCGCTGCGGCTCGAGCCGCTGTTCGGCTGGCTGTACGGCGGCAACACGACCGACACCTGGCAGAAGACGCTCTGGTCGGCTGTGCTGACGCTGGTCGCGCTCGCCGCCGTGCCGGTCGCGCTGCGGTGGGCAGAGGAGGGCACGTCGCGTCCGGTTGCGCCGGCGACGACGGCGTCCGCGACTCGTCGGTGGCCGTTGGGGCTCGTGGGGCTCGCGTCGGCGTTCGGGCTCGTCGCCCTGCGCGCGGAGACGAACGTCGTCCCGAACCTGAACGACAGCGCCTTCCACCTGCAGATGGTCCGGTGGGCGAGCGGCCAGATCGCCGAGGGTCGCGTGCCGCTCGACGGCTGGTTCCCGTACCTCTCGCTCGGCTCGTCGTTCTTCCACCACTACCAGAGCCTCGCCGAGACGCTGACCGCGTATGCGGCGCACGTCACCGGCGCGGGCGACGGGACGGCGTACGTCTGGATCCTCTACCTGCTGCTCGCGACGTGGCCCGTGCCGGTCTACCTCGGCGCGCGCCTACTCGAGTGGGGACGCTGGCCCGCCGCGGCGGCGGCCGCCGTCTCGCCGCTCGTCGTCAGCACGCCCGGCTACGGCTTCGAGACGACGAGCTACACGTGGGGCGGGTACGGCGTCTACTCGCAGCTCTGGGCGATGTGGCTGTTGCCGCTCGCGTGGGGTCTGACGTGGCGCGCGGTGTCAGGCGGCCGCCGGTATGCCGCGGCGGCGGCTGCGCTCGCGCTCACGATCGCGTGCCACTTCATCACCGGCTACCTCGCGCTGCTGACCGTTTGCGTCTGGACGATCGTCGCCGGGCGCGCGGGCCTCGTGCGCCGCGCGGGGCGCGCCGCGGCCGTCGCCGGCGGCTCGCTCGTCGTCGCCGCCTGGGTGCTCGTGCCCCTCGTCGCGGACACGACGTGGACGACGCGGAGCGAGTACTACCGCGGCACGATCTACAACGACTCGTACGGTGCGGCGAGGGTGCTCGGCTGGCTCGTCACCGGCGGCCTCTTCGACAGCGGCCGTGCGCCGATCCTCACCTCGCTCGTGTTCCTCGGCGCCACGCTGTGCCTGGTGTGGGCGCGACGCGATCCGCGCGCGCGGGCGCTGCTCGGCGCGTTCACGCTCAGCCTGCTGCTCTACTTCGGGCGCCCGACGCTCGGGCCGCTGCTCGACCTGCTCCCGGGCTTCGGCGACGTGCAGCTCCACCGCTTCGTCATGGGCGTGCACCTCGCCGGCATCCTGCTCGCGGGCGTCGGGGCGTGGTGGCTGCTGCGGACGCTCGCGCCGCTCGCGGCGAGGATCGCGCCGCGCGGCTGGCGCCCGTACGCCGGCGTGGCGGGAATCGCGGCGGTCGTCGCCCTGCTCGCGCCCGCGTGGATCGAGCGCGGGAGCTACGACCGGAGCGACGCTGCGCTGATGCGCGTGCAGGAGACGGCCGACGCGGACGACGGCCGTGCGATCGACAGCCTGCTCGCGATCGTGAAGGCGCGTGGCGGCGGCCGGGTCTACGCCGGCCTCCGCAGCAACTGGGGACGCGACTACCGCGTCGGCTACGTGCCGGTGTACGCGTGGCTCGCCGATCGCGACGTCGATGCGATCGGCTTCACGTTCCGGACGCTCTCGTCGCTCTCGACGGACGTCGAGGCCGCGTTCGACGAGACGAACCCCGCGCAGTACCAGATGTTCGACGTGCGCTACCTGCTGCTGCCTGCGGATCGGCAGCCGCCGGTGCCGGCGACGCTGGTCGCGACGAGCGGCGGCAACCGCCTCTACGAGGTGCGGACGAGCGGCTACTTCCAGGTCGTCGACCGCTCGGCGCCGATCGCCGAGAACCGCGCCGACGTCGAGCAGGCCTCGCGCGGGTGGCGCACATCCGAGCTCGCGGCCCGCGCGATCTATCCGGGCGTCTCGTTCGCGGGGGCGGCCGGGCCGTCGCCGACGTTCGCCGGCGCTGCGCCGCCGCCCGGCGCGCCGGGTCGCGTCCTCTCGCAGGGTGCCCGGCTCGGGGACGGCGTCTTCCGCGCGACCGTCGTCGCGCGGCGGCGCGCAGTCGTGCTCCTGAAGGCGACGTACGACCGGCGCTGGCGCGCGACCGTCGACGGCCGCCCGGCGAAGCCGGTGCCGATGGCGCCGAGCCTCGTCGGCGTCGATGTGCCACCGGGCCGCCACGTCGTCCGCTTCCGCTACCGGCCGCAGTCGGGCTACCCGCTGCTCCTCGCGCTCGGCGCGGCCGCTCTCGTCGCCCTCGCGCTCTGGTCGCGGCGCGTCGCTAGGTCGTGACGGCCCGGCTCGATGCCGACCCGCGCCGCGTCGCCCAGACGCCGCGCGGCGGCAGCGCCACCGTCTCGCCGAAGTTCTCGAGCTCGTCGATGACGTAGAGCGGACGCTGCTTGACCTCGCCGTGGATCTCGCCGATGTAGGTGCCGATCACGCCGAGGACGATCAGCTGGATGCCGCCGAGCAGCGTCGTCGCGACGACGATCGAGGTCCAGCCCGGGACGTGGTAGAAGCCCGCGAGCCGGACGAGCAGGCTCCAGATCGCGAGGCAGAAGCTGAAGGCCGAGACTGCGAAGCCGAGGTTGAGCGCGACGCGCAAGGGCGCGGCCGAGAAGCCGATCACGCCGGTGGTCGCGAAGCGGAGCATCTTGCGGAGCGGGTAATGGGTCTCGCCGGCGAAGCGCTCGCTGCGCCGGTAGAGGACGCCGGTCTGCCGCAGCCCGACCCAGCTGAACATGCCACGCACGAAGCGGTTGCTCTCGCGCATGCGCGTGAAGACGTCGAGCACGCGCCGGTCGACGAGCCGGAAGTCGCCGACGTCGAGCGGGACCTTGATCTCGGAGATGCGGTTGAAGCCGCGGTAGAACGCAGCCGCCGTCAGCCGTTTGAAGAGGCTCTCGCCGTCGCGCACGTCGCGCACCGCGTAGACGACGTCGTAGCCCTCGCGCCAGCGCGCGGCGAGCTCGAGCGCGACCTCGGGCGGATCCTGCAGGTCGGCGTCCATGACGATGACCGCGTCGCCGGCCGCGACGTCGGTGCCGGCGGTGAGGGCGATCTGATGGCCGAAGTTGCGCGACAGGCGGACGACGCGGACCCGCGGGTCGGCGAGGACGGCGTCGAGCATCAGCTCGTAGGTGCGGTCCGAGCTGCCGTCGTCGACGAGGATCGCCTCCGCGTCGCCGTCGAGGCGGTCCATGACGTCGCCGATTCGGGCAACGAGCTCTGCGATCACGCCTTCCTCGTTGTAGGCGGGGACGACGATCGAGTACGTGGGCCGCATCGTCTAGCAGTGGATATCGGCCGCGGGCCGTTGACGCCTTAGCGGACGCGGAGGCGCGGGCATCGTCTTCAGCCGCTGACTGCGAAGGTTCCCGGCTTGCCCGGGGTCGACGCGCTCGGGGTGGCGACGTCGACCAGGTCGCCCGCGCTGACGCTGGCGCTGCCGCTGCCCGAGCCGCTCGTCGAGCCCGCGTTGATCGTGCAGCTCAATCCGGCGTTCGCTCCGTTGACGCGGAGCGTGAACGTGATGTTGGCGGCGGGAGCGGTCTGGACCCAGCAGCGCATGCTCGTGAACGTCGCGGAAGCGGAGACGATCTGCTCGACCGTGTTCTCGGCTCCGGCGGCTCCGAGACCGACGAAGCTGTTGTTCGCGAGGTTGGCGCCGCCGGTGCTGAAGAGGATCTGATTCGCGCCGTTCGTGCCGGCTGCTCCGGTGGCTCCTGTCGGGCCAGTTGCGCCGGCTGCACCGGTCGCGCCCTGGATGCCGCCGGGGCTGACGGCGGAGCCGCTTCCGACGCTGCTGCCGGCGGCGGCGTTGCCCGTGTAGCCGAGGTTCTTGAGGACGACGGTCGTCCCGTTCGTGATCGAGCTGACGGTGTAGTAGCCGCCGTTCGCGACATAGACGTACTGGCCGCTCGCCATCCAGGCCGTCGTGCCGACGGTGACGCTGACGGTGCTGTTCGCAGCCGGCTGCGTGAACGCCGCGCTCGTCGCCGTGAACGAGTCGGTGCCGTTGGTGCCGTTCGTGCCGGCCGGGCCTTGAGCGCCGGTCGCGCCGGCCGGGCCGGTCGCGCCTTGCGGCCCCGTCGCGCCGGTGGGGCCGGTGGCGCCGACCGGTCCCTGGAGACCGGTTGCGCCCTGGATGCCGCCGGGGCTGACGGCGGAGCCGCTTCCGACGCTGCTGCCGGCGGCGGCGTTGCCGGCGTAGCCGAGGTTGGTGACGACGACGTGCGTGCCGTCGGTGATCGAGCTGACGCTGTAGTAGCCGCCGCCGGCGATGTAGAGGG
>DASRGD010000085.1:0-7238 GCA_035651195.1 Gaiellaceae bacterium
ATGAAGCTGAACCTCGGCATCCGGCGGCGGCTCGCGCCGCTGCTCGACAACGGTCGCGACGAGACGGAGCTGATGACGGCGATCCTCTTCTCTCTGCCGGGCTCACCCGTCCTCTACTACGGGGACGAGATCGGCATGGGCGACAACATCTACCTCGGCGACCGAGACGGCGTCCGCACGCCGATGCAGTGGACCGGCGACCGCAACGGCGGCTTCTCGCGCGCCGACTTCGCACGCCTCTACCTGCCGCCCCTGATGGACCCGGTCTACGGCTACCAGGCGGTGAACGTCGAGGCGCAGCTGCGGACGCCGACGTCGCTCCTGCGCTGGATGCACCGCTTCATCGCGCTGCGCAAGGAGCACCCGGTCTTCGCCCTCGGCACCTGGGAGCCGCTGCGGCCGGCGAATCCGCGCATCCTCGCGCACATTCGCCGCTACGAGGACGAGATCGCGCTGTGCGTGCACAATCTCGCGCGCTCGGCGCAGGCCGTCGAGCTCGACCTCTCCGCCTACGAAGGGCTCGTGCCGGAGGAGATGCTCGGGCGGACGCCGTTCCCGGCGATCGGCACGCTGCCGTACCTGCTCACGCTGACAGGCCGCGGCTTCTTCTGGTTCCTGCTCCGGGAGCAGACGTGAGGCGTAAACGCCCAACCGCAAGGGTCGGGCGATGACAGTCGACGCCGCCGCCTTGCCGGAGGAAGCGCTGCTCGCGTTCGTGACGGCGCAGCGGTGGTTCGGCGCGAAGACGCGCGAGCCGGTCGGCGTGCGGGTGGTCGACCAGGCGGTGTTGCGGCAAGAGCCGCCGCTGCTCGTCGACGCCCTGGCCGAGATCCGCTACACCGCCGGCGCGCACGAGGTCTACCACCTGCTGATCGGGTTGCGGGAGCGCGACGCCGGGCAGGTCGAGGCCGTGATCGCCACGCTCGACGGCTGGACCGGCTACGACGCGCTGACCGACCCGACGGCGGCGCGCGAGCTCGTCCACCTCGTCCGCGGCGGCTCGACGATGCCTGCGCGGGAAGGGACGCTCGAGTTCCACGCGCTCGGCGCCATCCCGCAGGACGGCGCCGCGCTGCTCAGCGTGCGGCCGCTCGGGCTCGAGCAGTCCCACACCTCCGTCGTCCTCGGCGACGAGCTGATCGTCAAGGCCTACCGGCGGCTCGAGGCGGGTCCGAACCCGGAGCTCGAGCTGCTCTCCTTCCTGACGCGGCACGATTTCGCGAACATCGCCTCGCTGCACGGCTGGTGGGCATACAGCGGGACGATGATGGACGCGACGCTCGGGATCGTCCAGCGCTACGTCTCGAACTCGGTCGACGGCTGGACACTCGCGCTGCGCGAGCTCGAGGCGGCGGCCGAGACATTCGTCGCCCGGCTGCGGCGCCTCGGCGAGGTGGTCGGCACGATGCACTCGAAGCTCGCCTCCGACGCCGACGATCCAGCCTTCTGCCCCGAAGAGCCGAGCGCCGAGACGCTCGCGCTGGTGACGGCGACGCTCGACGAGCAGATCGAGCGCGTCTTCCAGCAGCTGCCCGACCTGCCCGAGCTCGCCCCGCTCGCCGGCCGGGGCGACGAAGTCCGCGACCTGCTGCGGAGCCTCTCCCACTTCGGCCCGCTCGGCCGGATCATCCGCCACCACGGCGACCTGCATCTCGGCCAGGCGCTCTGGGCCGGGGACGACTGGGTGATCGTCGACTTCGAGGGCGAGCCGGCGCGGACGCTGCCCGAGCGGCGCCGGAAGCGGTCACCGCTCCGCGACGTCGCCGGCATGCTGCGCTCGTTCGCGTACGCGGCCTCGGCGGTGCCGCACGCGCCGGCGACGTTCGAGGCGCACGCGCGCGCAGAGTTCCTCGCCGCCTACCGCGACGCGGTCGGCAACGCCGGCGTGCTGCCCGAGAGCGAGGACGCGATCGAGCGGCTGATCTGCATCTTCGAGCTCGAGAAGGCGGTCTACGAGCTGCGCTACGAGCTGAACAACCGGCCCGACTGGGTCGCCGTGCCCGTGGCGGGCATCGTGCGCCTGCTGGAGGCGCAGCAATGAGCGGTGCCCATCTCGGACCGGTCCGGCGGCTGCCGCCGGACACGTGCCGGCGGGACAGGAGGCGGCGGTGACGCTCGCCGAGGAGTTCGGGCTCGTCGTCCGGCGCGAGCACGCCGACCCCCACCACGTGCTCGGCGCGCATCCGCGCGACGGCGGCGTCGTCGTCCGCGCGTTCCGCCCCGAGGCCGAGCGCGTGCGGGTGCTCCCCGACGGCGTCGAGGCCAGGCTGCGGCATCCGGCCGGCCTCTGGGAGGCGCTCCTTCCCGGGAAGAAGCTGCCGCTCCAGTACGAGCTCGAGGTCTCGTATCCCGACGGCAACACGTTCACGATCCGCGACCCGTACGCCTTCCGGCCGACGCTCGGCGACCTCGACCTGCACCTCGCCGCCGAGGGCCGGCACGAGAAGCTGTACGAGAAGCTCGGCGCGCACGTGCGCGAGGTCGACGGCGTCACCGGCACCGCGTTCGCGGTCTGGGCCCCGAACGCGCGCGCGGTCAGCGTCGTCGGTGACTTCAACCGCTGGGACGCACGGCTGCACGCGATGCGCTCGCTCGGCGCCAGCGGCATCTGGGAGCTGTTCGTGCCGGACTGCTTCGAAGGCGCGCGCTACAAGTTCGAGCTGCGACGCCGAGACGGTGGCGTGCAGCAGCGTGCCGACCCGGTCGCGTTCGCGGCCGAGGTGCCGCCGCGGACCGCGTCCGTCGTCTTCCGGCCGCGGCACGTGTGGCGGGACGAGGACTGGGTCGCCCGGCGGCACGCGACGGCGCCGTGGGACCGGCCGCTCTCGATCTACGAAGCGCACCTCGGCTCGTGGCGGGACGGGCTCGGCTACCGCGAGGCGGCCGAGCAGCTCGGCGCGTACGTCCGCGAGCTCGGCTTCACGCACGTCGAGCTGCTGCCGATCATGGAGCACCCGTTCGCCGGCTCGTGGGGCTACCAGGTGACGAGCTTCTTCGCGCCGACGGCGCGCTTCGGCGATCCCGACGACTTCCGCGCGTTCGTCGACTCGCTGCACCGGCAGGGGCTGGGCGTCATCCTCGACTGGGTGCCCGCCCACTTCCCGCGCGACGAGTGGGCGCTGGCGCGCTTCGACGGGACGGAGCTCTACGAGCACGCCGACCCGCGTCGCGGCGCCCATCCCGACTGGGGCACGCTCATCTTCAACCTCGGCCGGAACGAGGTGCGGAACTTCCTGCTGGCGAGCGCGCTCTACTGGCTGCGCGAGAACCACGCCGACGGCCTGCGCGTCGACGCGGTCGCCTCGATGCTGTACCTCGACTACTCCCGCCGCGAAGGCGACTGGATCCCGAACGCCTACGGCGGCCGCGAGGACCTCGACTCGATCGCGTTCCTCCGCGAGCTGAACGAGGTCGTCCACGCCCGCGAGCCCGGGGTCGTCTCAGCGGCCGAGGAGTCGACCGCCTGGCCGGGCGTCTCACGGCCCGTCTACCTCGGCGGCCTCGGCTTCGGCTTCAAGTGGAACATGGGCTGGATGCACGACACGCTCGGCTACTTCCAGAACGATCCCGTCTACCGGCAGTACCACCACCACGAGCTCACCTTCTCGATGATCTACGCGTTCACCGAGAACTTCATCCTGCCGCTCTCGCACGACGAGGTCGTGCACGGCAAGGGCTCGCTGCTCGCGAAGATGCCGGGCGACCGCTGGCAGCAGCTCGCCAACCTGCGCGCGCTGTACGGATACATGTGGGCGCATCCCGGCAAGAAGCTGCTCTTCATGGGCGGCGAGCTGGCGCAGGAACGCGAGTGGAGCCACGAGCGCGAGCTCGACTGGTGGCTGCTCGACGAGCCGGCGCACGCCGGCATCCACGCGCTCGTCCGCGACCTCAACCGCGTGTACCGAGCGGAGCCGGCGCTGTGGGAGCTCGACTTCGAGCCGGCCGGCTTTCGCTGGCTCGACGCGAACGACGTCCAGCGGAACGTGCTCGCGTTCCTGCGGCTCGGCGTCGAGGGCAAGCGCACGCTCGCGTGCATCGCGAACCTCTCGCCCGTCGCGCGCGAGCACTATCGCGTCGGGCTGCCGCACGGCGGCCGCTGGCTCGAGGTGCTGAACACCGACTCGGCGCTGTACGGCGGGTCGAACGTCGGCAACCTGGGCGGCGTCGACGCGGAGCCGTCGCCCTGGCAGGGGCAGCCGTTCTCGGCCGAGCTCGTGCTGCCGCCGCTCGCCGTGCTCTGGCTCTCGCCGGAGGCGGGGTGAGGAGGCTAGGGGCCGTTCCCGACGCGGCGGGCGAGGTCGAGTTCCGGGTATGGGCCCCGAACGCGAGCAGCGTCATGCTCGACGACGGCCGCGCGCTCGAGCCGGAGGACGAAGGCTGCCATCACCGCCGGCTGGTCGCCGACGACTACCGGTTCGTGCTCGATCGCGGCCCCGCGCTCCCCGACCCGTGCTCGCGCTGGCAGCCGGAGGGGCTCCGCGGGCCGTCGCGCGTGCTCGACACGCGCGCGTTCGCATGGAGCGCCGACCCGGTGACGGTGCCTCGCGAGGCGCTCGTCCTCTACGAGCTGCACGTCGGCGCCTTCTCGCGCGAGGGCACCTTCGACGGCGTCGTCCAGCGCCTCCCCGAGCTCGCCGCGCTCGGTGTCACCGCGATCGAGCTGATGCCGGTCGCGACGTTTCCGGGCGAGCGCGGCTGGGGCTACGACGGCGTCCTCACGTACGCACCGCACCGCGCCTACGGCGGGCCCGAGGGCCTCGCGCGCCTCGTCGACGCCGCACACGCGCACGGCCTCGCGGTGCTGCTCGACGTCGTCTACAACCACGTCGGGCCCGGGTCCGAGCTGCTCGCCGCGTACGGCCCCTACTTCACCGACCGTCACGAAACGTTCTGGGGCGAGGCGATCGACTACTCGCAGCGCGGCGTGCGCGAGTGGGCGATCCAGAACGCCGAGCTGTGGGTGCGCGACTACCGCATCGACGGACTGCGCCTCGACGCCACGCACGCGATCTTCGACGAGACCGACCCGCACGTCATGCTCGAGCTCGCCGCCCGCGTCCGCGCCGCCCGCCCGGGAGCGCTCGTGATCGCCGAGATGGAGGTCGGCAACCGCGACCCGATCGAGCGTTGGGGCCACGACGCGCAGTGGGCAGACGAGTTCCACCACGCGCTGCACGTGCTCCTGACCGGCGAGCGCGACGGCTACTACGAGCCTTACGGGAAGGTCGCCGACCTCGCCCGCGCATTCGAGGAGCAGCCGCCGTACCGGCTCGTCGTCTGCGCGCAGAACCACGACCAGGTCGGCAACCGCGCGTTCGGCGACCGGCTGCCTCCCGAGACGCGAAGGGTCGCCGCCGCCTGCGTGCTCTTCAGCCCGCACGTCCCGCTCCTCTTCATGGGCGAGGAGTACGGTGAGACGGCGCCGTTCCAGTTC
Organism: Gaiellaceae bacterium; assembly: GCA_035651195.1. GTDB lineage: Bacteria > Actinomycetota > Thermoleophilia > Gaiellales > Gaiellaceae > PALSA-600. The sequence goes on from DASRGD010000085.1 coordinate 5,435, forward strand.
TTCACCGACCACGACGATCCGGCGATCGCCGAGGCAACGCGCGAGGGCCGCCGGCGCGAGTTCGCGAGATTTGCGTCGTTCGCGAGCGGCGAGCTCCCGGACCCGCAGGCGCGCGAGACGTTCGACCGCTCGCGCCTGCGACCCGAACGCGGCGACGACGACCTGCGAGCGTTCTACGCCGACCTCATTCGCCTGCGCCGTGACCTGCCGTCGGAGGTCGCGACGGAGACCGACGAGCGGCGGCGCACGCTTCGCGTCCGTCGCGGCGACCACCAGCTCGTCGTCGACTTCGACGCGCTGACCGCGGAGGTGCGGTGAGGGAGGTCTGGCCCGGCAGCCCGTTCCCGCTCGGCCCCGTCTGGGACGGGGCGGGAACGAACTTCTCGCTCTTCTCGGAGCACGCAGAGCGCGTCGAGCTCTGCCTCTTCGACGACGGCGACCAGGAGGAGCGGATCGAGGTCGCCGAGCGCACGGCGTTCAACTGGCACTGCTACCTGCCCGGTGTCGGGCCGGGCACGCGCTACGGCTATCGCGTCTTCGGCGCGTACGAGCCCGAGCAGGGCCGACGCTTCAACCCGGCGAAGCTGCTCATCGACCCGTACGCGAAGGCGATCGAGGGGCCGATCGACTACGGAGCCGCGAACGTGCTCCCGTACGTGCCGACCGGCGCCGAGGACGCCGACCTCGAGCCGGACGACGAGGACGATGCGGTCGCGATCCCGAAGTGCGTCGTCGTCGACCAGAGCTTCGACTGGGAGGACGATCGCCCGCCCATGCGCCCCTGGAGCGAGACGATCATCTACGAGCTGCACGTCAAGGGGTTCACGAAGCTGAACGAGCACATCCGCGAGGATCTGCGCGGCACGTATGCCGGTCTCGCCTCGGAGGCGGCGGTCGAGTACCTGACCTCGCTCGGCGTCACCGCCGTCGAGCTGCTGCCGATCCACCACATCGCCGACGAGGCGTACCTGATCGATCGCGGGCTCTCGAACTACTGGGGGTACAGCTCGATCGGCTACCTGGCACCGCACGCGCTCTACGCGGCGACCGGCACTCGCGGCGAGCAGCTGCGCGAGTTCAAGGGCATGGTGAAGGCGCTCCACCGCGCCGGCATCGAGGTGATCCTCGACGTCGTCTACAACCACACCGCCGAAGGCAACCACCTCGGCCCGATGCTCGGCTTCCGCGGCATCGACAACGCGTCGTACTACCGGCTCATGCCGGAGAACCCCCGCTTCTACATGGACTACACGGGTACCGGCAACAGCCTCAACCCCGCGCACCCGAGCGTGCTGCGGCTGATCATGGACTCGCTGCGCTACTTCGTCGGCGACTGCCACGTCGACGGCTTCCGCTTCGACCTCGCCGCCGCGCTCGCGCGCGAGTTCCACGAGGTCGACCGGCTGTCGGCGTTCTTCGACATCATCCACCAGGATCCGAACCTCTCCCAGGTGAAGCTGATCGCCGAGCCGTGGGACGTCGGCGAGGGCGGCTACCAGGTCGGCAACTTCCCGATCCTCTGGACGGAGTGGAACGGCATCTACCGCGACGTGATGCGCGACTTCTGGCGTGCGGAGGCGCGGGTCGGCGACTTCGCGTACCGGTTCACCGGCTCGGCCGACCTCTACGAGCGCGACGGCCGCAAGCCGTCCGCGTCGATCAACTTCATCACGGCGCACGACGGCTTCACGCTCGCCGACCTCGTCTCGTACAACGAGAAGCACAACGAGGCGAACGGCGAGGACAACAACGACGGCACGAACGACAACCGGAGCTGGAACTGCGGCGCCGAAGGGCCGACGGA
>DASRGD010000086.1:0-7406 GCA_035651195.1 Gaiellaceae bacterium
GAGGACATCGCGATCCTCTCGGGCGGCGAGGTGATCACCGAGGAGATGGGCCTCAAGCTCGAGAACACGAAGCTCTCGCAGCTCGGGCGCGCGCGCAAGGTCGTCGTCGACAAGGACTCGACCACGATCATCGACGGTGCCGGTGACGCGGAGGCAATCAAGGGCCGGATCAAGCAGCTCAAGTCCGAGATCGAGACGACGGACTCCGACTTCGACCGCGAGAAGCTGCAGGAGCGGCTTGCGAAGCTCTCCGGCGGCGTGGCGGTCGTCAAGGTCGGCGCCGCCACCGAGACCGAGATGAAGGAGAAGAAGCACCGCGTCGAGGACGCGCTGCAGGCCACTCGCGCAGCCCTCGAGGAGGGCATCGTGCCGGGCGGCGGCGTGGCGCTCCTGAACGCCGCGGATGCGGTTCGCGAGAAGGCGAACTCGCTTGACGGCGACGAGCGGACGGGCGCGAACATCATCCTGCGTGCGCTCGAGGAGCCGCTCCGTCAGCTGTCCGCGAACGCGGGTCTCGAGGGCTCGGTCGTGATCAACCAGGTCCGCGCAGCGAAGCCCGGTCAGGGCATGAACGTCGACACCGGCGAGATCGAGGACCTCGTGAAGGCCGGGATCATCGACCCGACGATGGTGACGCGCTCGGCGCTGCAGAACGCCGCGTCGATCGCGAAGAACATCCTCACGACCGAGGCGATCGTCGCCGAGGCGCCGGAGAAGGAGAAGGCGGCGCCGATGCCCGATATGTCCGGGATGATGTAGCGAGCCGCCACGGAAGCCGCTGCCGACGCGTTCGCTCGAATCGCCGCCGGCAGCAGTGCCTCGCGTTGACGGAGCCACCGGGGAAACCCTCCGGGTCGAAAAGAAAGGGCCGCGATCTGCGCGGCCCTTTCGCTTCAGGCAGGGATTGGGATAGACGAGGTGTCGGCAACGTGGGCGCGTGCCTCACCCCTCGTTCGGGGGATTCGTCAAAAGCCGTAGCGCTCCTCTTTCCAGGGGTCGGCGTCGTTGTGGTAGCCGTAGCGCTCCCAGAAGCCGGGCTGGTCGGCCGCCGTCAGCTCGAGGCCGCGCAGCCACTTCGCGCTCTTCCAGAAGTACTTGCCGGGGACGACCAGCCGGAGCGGCGCACCGTGGTCGGGAGTGAGCGGCGCCCCGTCGGCATGCGTCGCGAGCAGCGCGTCGTCGGCCTCGATCGACGCGAGCGGGACGTTGGCCGTGAAGCCGTGCTCCGCGTGGGCGACGACGAACCTCGCCGTCGGCTTCGGTCGGGCGAGACGTGCGAGCTCGCGCCAGTGCACCCCTTCGAACGCGGCGTCGAAACGGCTCCAGCGTGTGACGCAGTGGATGTCCTGCACGTTCGCCGTACGCGGCAGCTCGTTGAACTCGGCCCAGGAGAGCTCGAGCTCCTGCTCGACCTCGCCGATTACGCGAAGCGTCCACGTCGCGAGGCTGACCTGCGGTACCTCGCCCGCGTGCAGCACCGGCCACTTGTCGGTCAGGTACTGGCCCGGCGGCAGCCGCGCCGGGTCGTAGCCGGCGTCGCGCACCTTCCGCTCGGCCCGCGCCCGGAACACGGTGCCTACACTAGCTTCGTGGCGGTCACGACCAGGACCTACGTACGGCCCCGCGCCTACGTGCGCGTACGGGGGCCGGAGGCCGCAGATTTCCTGCAGCGGATGCTCTCGAACGACGTGCTCGCCGGCGAGTCGTGCGAGGCGCTCCTCCTGACGCCGAAGGCTCGCGTGATCGCGCCGTTGCTCGTCTGGCGCCGCGGCGAGGACGACTTCCTGCTGCTCACCGAGCCGGAGCTCGGCGACGTCGTGCGCGCGCACCTGCTGCGGATGCGGATCGCAACCCGTTGCGAGATCGAGCTCGAAGAGCACGTCTCGACGATCGTCCTCGGCGGGAGCGACGGCATCCCGACGCGCGACTACGGCGTCCCGGCGGTCGAGGTGCTCGACGCCGGCGTCGCGGGCGCGCCGCCCGACGAGGAGCTCGAGCGGCTTCGGATCCTGGCGCGCACACCCCGGTGGGGGAGCGAGCTCGACGACTCCGTCCTCCCGGCCGAGGCCGGGCTCGACGAGCGGGCGATCTCGTTCGAGAAGGGCTGCTATCCGGGACAGGAGCCGATCGCGCGCCTGCGCTACCGCGGCCACGCGAACCGGGCTCTGCGCGTGCTCGACGTCGAAGGGGCGGTCGCGGGCGACGAGATCCGTCAGGGCGACAGGGTCGTCGGCCGCGTCACGAGCGCCGTCGCCGACCTCGCGCTCGGCTATGTCCGCGTCGAGGTTCCCGACGACGCCGAGCTGACCGTGGGGGCGAAACCCGCGCGGCTACACTGCTGACTTCGAGGCGTCGGACGAAAGCGCGGCGCCTCACAGCAATCAGCAACGCGCCCGTAGCTCAGGGGATAGAGCGCTGCCCTGCGGAGGCAGAGGTCGCATGTTCGAATCATGCCGGGCGCATGCACGGGAATGGCCAAGCGGTCGCACCACGTCGAGCGGCGAGCCGCGGCGGCGGCCGGCGCGCTCTCCGCCTAGCCGCCGTTCGCGAGCAGCGTCGGCGACCAGCGGGCACGTGCGATCTCGCCGGCTGTGCCGGTCTTCTCGATCAGCTGATACGCATCGGTCTCGTCGAGCACGCGCTCCGTGTCCAGCTGCTTGTGGCCCGGCGCGATCACGAATCGATCCGGGTGCTCGCGCAGGTCCGCGTACACGTCGAGCGAGAGGAGGACGAGAACGGTGCAATGGGAGTCGCCGCACTCGCACAGGAACGGAAACGGCTGCTGGGCCTCCTCGGCGTGCTCGAACACAGCCCGCAGCGATTCGTTCGCCGTCCGGAACATGACCTCGTTCTCGGCGATTCGAGCCACGCGCGCGTCGTCGTTCACGCGGGTCTTATTCCAAGCTTCTCGTTCTCCTAACGCTCCGGGTTGTGTCTCGGAGGGGGAGCCGCGATACTGAGGCGCGTGCCGACGGCCGCCCGGGCAGCGAAGAACGAGAATCTGTTTCGCGAGGTCAACCAGCGCATCGTCGAGTTGGAGGAGACTTTTGGTCGTCGCGCCGACGAGCCCACGGAGTTCGTCTGCGAGTGCAGCTTCGTCGAGTGCGTCGAGCGGGTGCCGCTGACCCTGAACGAGTACGAGGGGGTGCGGGCCGAGCCGACGCATTTCGTGGTCGTCCCAGGTCACGTCGACGAGGCGCACGAACGCGTGGTGCACGACCGCGGGCACTACGTCGTCGTCGAGAAGCTCGGGCTTGCCGGCGCGCTCGCCGAAGAAGACGCCGACTGAGTCGCGCGTGCGCACAATGGCGCGGTGCCGCTCTACCTGACCGAAAGCGACGTCGCTGCGCTCTTCTCGCCGGCGGCTGCGATCACGGCCGTCGAGGGCTCGCTCCGCCGGCTCGCGGCAGGCGTCGTCGACAATCGGCCGCGACAGCGGCTACCCCTTGGCGAGGGGCAGTACGCGCTCATGGCCTGCGTCGACCGCGAGCTCGGCTACGCCGGGCTGAAGACGTACGCGTGGACGCGCGCGGCGACGGCGTTCCTCGTCGTCCTGTTCTCGCTCGAGGGCCGGCTCGAGGCGGTGGTCGAGGCCGACAAGCTCGGCCAGCTGCGGACGGGAGCGGCCTCGGCGGTCGCGGCGCGCCGACTCGCGCGTCCGGGCGCCTCGAGCCTCGGCGTGATCGGCTGCGGCCGGCAGGCCGCCTCGCAGGTCGCGTGCATGCGTGCAGCGCTGCCCCAGCTCGAGCGCGTCCTCGCCTTCTGCCGCACGCCCGACCGTCTCGCGGCCTTCTGCCGCGAGCACGGGTGTGTTGCCGCTGAATCGTCGCGCGAAGCCGCTGAGCAGGACGTCGTCGTCACGGTGACCACGTCCAAGGATCCGGTGTTGCGCGGCGAGTGGCTGCGCGCCGGCGCGCTCGTCTGCGCCGTCGGTGCGAACGACCCGTCTCGCCGCGAGCTCGACAACGTCGTGCTCGAGCGCGCCGCATTCGTCTGCTGCGACTCGCGTGAGCAGGCGCAGCTCGAGTCCGGCGATCTGATCGAGCCCGTCGGACGCGGCGTGCTCGACTGGCTCGAGGTCCACGAGCTGCAGGACGTCATCGCGGGCCAGCTCGACGGGCGCGCCTCCGCCGACGACATCGTCCTCTTCAAGTCGAACGGGATCGCGGCGTGGGATCTCGCCGCCGCCGCGACCGTCGTCGAGGTCGCGCGCGAGCGCGGCGTCGGCTCAGCGCTGTAAGCGGAGCGACGCGATCACGTCCTCGCCGATCGCGTGCACGACCTCGGGCCGCTCGAGCAGGCGGCGCATCTGGTCGTCGTTCAGGTTGTTCCGCACGTGCGCGTCGTCGAGGATCTCGGCCAGCGAGCGGCCGCGGTGGTGCTCGCGGATCACGTACTCCGCGATCAGCTCCTCCTTCTGCGACCGCGCGAACAGGAACGAGAACGGGCTGCGCAGAATGTCGCGTGCCCGAGCCACGGTGGCGATTGTATAGTCCGCCCGGTGAAGGCCCGGTCGTCGCGAGGACGACTCGCCGAGCGACTCATCGAGGGACGCGACGATGCAGGTCGCGCGGAGCAAATCGTGATCTGGATCGAGCGCCGTCCCGGCGCCGTCTGGGCCGTCGGCCGCATGGTCAACCCGAAGCACCGCGCAGCGCCCGACCCCCGCGCAGACGACTACGTCTGGGAGGGCTACGAGCTCGACGACGCGCTCGACGCGGCGAACTCGACGCTCGAGGACGACTGTGTCGTCTCCGAGGATGACGGCTGGACGGCCAAGGTCAGGCCGTTCCGGCGCGAGGAGCTGCTCGAGCCGCTCGAGAAGTTCTTTTTCGGTCGTTAGACGTTCGTCACGCTTTCGTTCGTCTTCGTCGCCCGTTGTGCATGGGTACACATGCGCAAGGCTGATGCATGTCGTGCTACTTGCAGCGCCGGCCGTGTCCTCACGGGCCGGCTGAGCCGTCGGCGGGCCACTCGAGGTTCGCGTCCGGAATCGGGTCTCCGTGCGGGTCGTGCGTCGGGTAGCCGAGCGCCCGGTCGATCCGCGCCTCGAGCTCCTCCGAGATGACGTGCTCGAGCCGGTCCGCCTCGTCGTGGACGTCGTCCACGGCGACGCCGAGCGTCTGCGCGAGATAGAGCTCGAGCAGGCGATGGTGACGGATCACCTCCAGCGCGACACGCTCGCCCGCGTCGGTCAAGCGTGCGCCGCGATACGGCTCATGCTCGATCAGGTCGAGCGCGGCGAGCTTCTTCACCATCGCCGATGCCGATGCGGCCGAGACGCCTTGCTCGCGCGCCACGGCTGTGATCGTGACGCGCCCGGCGCCGCCCTGGAGCTTGTAGATCCCCTTCAGGTAATCCTGGATCGCCTCCGAGAGCGGAGCCCGGCTCACGTCCCGATGCTAGCTTGGCCCGCGTGCGGATTCGCGTCGGCCACAGCGCCGATCCAGACGACGCGTTCATGTTCTGGGCGCTCGAAGCAGGGCGCGTCGACTCCCGCGGGCTCGAGTTCGAGCCGGTGGTCTCGGACATCCAGACGCTGAACGAATGGGCGACCGAGGGGCGGCTCGAGGTGACGGCGATCTCGCTCGGCGCGTATCCGCACGTCGCCGACCGATACGTGCTGCTGCCTCACGGCGGCTCGCTCGGGCGCGGCTACGGACCCGTCGTCGTCGCGCGCTCGCCGCTCGGCGCCGACGACCTGCGCGACCGCGACATCGAAGTCGTCGTTCCGGGCCGTCTGACGACGGCCTACCTCGTGCTCCGGCTCGTGCTCGGCGGGGACGTCCGCGTGCGCGAGCTGCCGTTCGACCGGATCCTCGACGAGGTGCGGTCGGGGCGGGCGGAGGCGGGACTGCTGATCCACGAAGGCCAGCTCACGTATGCCGCCGCCGGGCTCGCGAAGGTTCTCGATCTCGGCGAGTGGTGGCTGCTCGAGACGGGGCTGCCGCTGCCGCTCGGCGTCAACGTGGCGCGGCGCGATCTCGGCGGGCGGCTCGGCGACGTCGCGGCGGTGCTCGGCGAGTCGATCCGGGCCGGGCTCGAGCACCGCGAGCAGGCGCTCGCCTACGCGCAGCGGTTCGGGCGCGGGATCGACGCCGCGACGAACGACCGCTTCGTCGCGATGTACGTCAACGACTTCACGTGCGACTACGGCGACGAGGGACGCCGCGCGGTGAGCGAGTTGCTGCGCCGCGCGGGCACCGGCGTCGAGGCGCAGTTCGTTGCCTAGGCGCCGCTTGTCGGCGCCGTACTCAGGATGCGCGGATCTCCCGCGCGTCCGTCTGCGCTGCCAGCCCATAACCTTGGTGCATGAGACACGCCTCGAGAGCGGTCGTGCTCAGCGCCGTCCGCAGTCCGATCGGGCGGCGGGACGGCAGTCTCGCCGGCGTGCGCCCGGACGACCTCGCCGCGCGCATGATCGCCGCGGCTGTCGAGCGGGCAGGCGTCGACCCCGCCGAGATCGAGGACGTCTGGCTCGGCTGCGCGAACCAGGCGGGCGAGGACAGCCGCAACGTCGCCCGCAACGCGGCGCTGCTCGCCGGCTTGCCGGAGTCGGTCGCGGGCGTGACCGTCAACCGGCTCTGCGCGTCGGGTCTGACCGCCGTCGTCGGCGCCTGCCACGCCATCGTCGCCGGCGACGGCGACCTGTTCGTGGCGGGCGGGGTCGAGTCGATGACGCGTGCGCCGTTCGTCCGTTCTCGTTCCGGCGGCGAGGAGTACGACACGCAGCTCGGCTGGCGCTTCCCGAACCCGCGCATCGCGGAGCGATTCGGGCTCGAGTCGATGGGGGAGACCGGCGAGAACGTCGCGGAGCGCTTCGACGTCTCGCGCGCCGATCAGGACGCGTTCGCGTTGCGCTCGCACCGCCGCTGGGCGGAAGCCGCGGACGCGGGCTGCTTCGCCGAGGAGCTCGTCGCGGTCGACGAGCTGCGCGAGGACGAGCAGCCGCGGCGCGACACCTCCGCCGACAAGCTCGCCGCGCTCCCGCCGGTGTTTCGCGCCGGCGGAACCGTCACCGCCGGCAACTCCTCCGGCGTCAACGACGGCGCCGCCGCGCTCGTGATCGCGTCCGAGGCGCGTGCGGCTGCGCTCGGCGCCGAGCCGCTCGGGCGGTTCGTCGGCTCGGCGGTCGTCGGCGTCGAGCCGCGCGTGATGGGGATCGGGCCGATACCGGCGGTGCGCAGGCTGCTCGAGCGCACTGGTGTCGGGCTCGACGAGATCGACCTGGTCGAGCTGAACGAGGCGTTCGCGTCGCAGTCGCTCGCGGTCATCCGCGAGCTCGGCCTCGACGAGGAGAAGGTGAACGTGAACGGCGGCGCGATCGCACTCGGTCATCCGCTCGGGATGAGCGGCGCGCGGCTCGTCGTCTCGCTCTTGCACGAGCTGCGCAGACGTCGCGGCCG
>DASRGD010000087.1:0-25488 GCA_035651195.1 Gaiellaceae bacterium
GCCGCTGGATCGCCCGCTTCAGCGGCCGCGCTCCGTAGGCCGGATCCCAGCCCGCGTCGGCAATCGCCTCCTTCGCGGCGTCGGTCAACTCGAGGTCGAGGCCGCGCTCGGCGAGGCGCTCGCGCAGCCGCACGAGCTGCAAATCGACGATCTCAGCCAGTTGCTCGCGGCTGAGCGGGCGGAACTCGACGATCTCGTCGACGCGGTTCAGGAACTCGGGCCGGAAGTGGTCGCGCATCGCCTCGGCGCTGCGGATGTTCGAGGTCATGATCAGGATCGTGTTGCGGAAGTCGACGGTACGCCCCTGGCCGTCGGTCAGCCGGCCGTCGTCGAGGACCTGCAAGAGCACGTCGAACACCTCGGCGTGCGCCTTCTCGATCTCGTCCAGGAGCACGACCGAGTACGGACGCCGCCGCACGGCCTCCGTCAACTGGCCGCCCTCCTCGTACCCGACGTAGCCGGGCGGCGCACCGATCAGGCGCGCGACCGTGTGCCGCTCCTGATACTCAGACATGTCCAGCCGGACCATCGCGTGCTCGTCGTCGAACATGAACTCCGCGAGGGCGCGCGCGAGCTCGGTCTTCCCCACGCCGGTGGGGCCGAGGAAGACGAACGAGCCGATCGGCCGGTTCGGATCTTGCAGGCCCGTGCGGGCGCGACGGAGGGCGTTCGCGACGGCGGACACCGCCTCGTCCTGCCCGACGACGCGCTGATGAAGCCGTTCCTCCATGTGAATCAGCTTTTCGGTCTCGCCCTCGAGCAGCCGGTCGACGGGGATACCCGTCCAGCGGGCGACGACGCCGGCGATGTCGTCCTCGTCGACTTCCTCCTTCACCATCGGGTTCTCCGGCGGCCGCCGCTCCGCGAGCTCGCGCTCGAGCGCTGGGATCTCGCCGTACCGGATCTCGGCGACCCGCTGCAGATTGCTCTCACGCTCGGCGCGCTCGGCCTCCATGCGCAGCTCGTCGATCCGTCGAGTCGCCTCCTTGATCTTCTCGAGCGCCTCCTTCTCCTTCGACCACCGCGCGGCGAGGGCATCGCGCTCCTCCTTCGCCTCGGCCAGCGCGCGCTCGACCGGCTCGCGCACGTCCCTCGACTCCTTCGCCATCGCGGCGAGCTCGATCTCGAGCTGCACGACACGGCGGTTCGCCTCGTCGAGCTCGAGCGGCGAAGAGTCGATCTCGATCCGCAGCCGAGAGGCCGCCTCGTCGACGAGGTCGATCGCCTTGTCGGGCAGGAACCGGTCGGCGATATAGCGGTGCGAGAGAACGGCCGCGGCGACGAGCGCAGCGTCGCGGATGCGGACGCCGTGGTGCGCCTCGTAGCGTTCCTTGAGCCCGCGCAGAATCGCGATCGTGTCGGCGACCGACGGCTCGTCGACGTAGATCGGCGCGAACCGCCGCTCGAGGGCGGCGTCCTTCTCGATGTGCTTGCGGTACTCGTCGAGCGTCGTCGCGCCGACACAGCGCAGCTCGCCGCGCGCGAGCATTGGCTTGAGCAGGTTCGCGGCGTCGACCGCGCCTTCCGCCGCTCCCGCGCCGACGATCGTGTGCAGCTCGTCGATGAAGAGGACGATGCGGCCTTCGCTCGCGCGGATCTCGTTCAGCACCGCCTTCAGGCGCTCCTCGAACTCGCCGCGGTACTTCGAGCCGGCGAGCAGCGCACCGATGTCGAGCGCCCAGACGCGCCGGTCCCGCAGTCCTTCCGGGACGTCGCCGCCGACGATCCGCTGCGCGAGCCCTTCGGCGATCGCCGTCTTGCCGACGCCTGGCTCGCCGATCAGCACCGGGTTGTTCTTCGTCCGCCGCGAGAGGATCTGGATCACGCGCCGGATCTCCTCGTCGCGGCCGATCACCGGGTCGAGCTTCCCCTGCTCGGCCGCCTCGGTCAGGTCGCGACCGAACTTCTCGAGCGCCTGGTAGCTCCCCTCCGGATCCTGCGAGGTGACGCGCTGGCCGCCGCGAACCTTGCGGATCCAGGCGAGGATCTCCTCGCGCGGCACCGGCTCGAGCGCGAGGAAGAGATGCTCCGTCGAGACGTACTCGTCCTCGAGCTTCGCGCGCTCCTCGTCGGCGCGGTCGAGCGCCTTGCGGAACGCGTTCGAGCCCTGCGGCTGCAGGTTCTCGGCGCCCGACGCCGACGGGCGCGCGGCGAGCTTCTGCTCCGCGTCCGCGCGGAGCCCCTGCCAGTCGGCGAAGAGCTCCTGGTCGAGCAGCGCGAGCAGCAGGTGCTCGGGGTAGATCTCGGGATTGCCGCGACGGCGCGCCAGCTCCTGTGCGGCGGCGACCGCCTCCTGGCTCTTGATCGTCAGCTTGTTGAAGTCCATCACTCGTTCCTTCTAGGTGGAAAGTCGTTGTCGATTCGTCGGCACCGGCGCCTGCGGCGGCCGGTACGGCACGAGGTCGCGGCGGTACTGGCGGTGTACCTCGTCGATCGCGCGGCGCATCTCCTGCTCCATCCGGTCGAGCCGCGACCGCATTCGCTGGAGCTCGTCCTCGAGGCGCAGCACGCGCTCGACGCCGGCGAGGTTGAGCCCGATCTCGGTCGTGAGCCGCTGGATCAGCTTCAACCGGTCGATGTCGGCCTCCGAGTACAGCCGCGTATTTCCCGCCGTCCGCTTGGGGCGAACGAGTCCCTTCGCCTCGTAGATCCGCAGCGTCTGCGGGTGCATGCCAACGAGGTCGGCGGCGACTGAGATCATGTACCGCGGTCGGTCGTCGATCACGAGAACAGCCTCTCACGCGGGTTCGTCTTCGTCGCCTTGCGGAACTCGTCGAGCGCCTCGCGTTGCGCCTTCGTCAGCTTCGACGGCACCTGCACGCGCAGGCGCGCGAGCAGGTCGCCCCTGCCGCTGCCCTTCAGCCTCGGCGCGCCGCGGCCCTTGACCCGCAGCAGCTTCCCGTCCGCCGATCCGGGCGGTACCTTCAGCGAGACGCGGCCGTCGGGCGTCGGGATCTCGACCGTCGCGCCGAGCGCGGCCTCGTCGAAGGTGATCGGGACGTCGAGGACGAGGTCGTCGCCTCGTCGCTCGTACAGGCGCGACTGCTCGACACGCGTGACGACGTAGAGGTCACCGGCCGGCGCGCCCCCGTAGCCGGCCTCGCCCTTGCCCTTCAGCTTGATGCGCGTCCCGTCCCTGACGCCGGCCGGGATCGGCACCGTGTAGCGCTTCGTGCGCCGCTCGCGCCCGGAGCCGTGACACGTGGGGCACGGCGTCTCGACGATCGTCCCCATGCCGCGGCAGCGCGGACACGGCTGCTGCAGCGCGAACAGACCCTGCGACGTCGCGACCGTGCCGGTGCCGTTGCACTGCGGGCAGCGCGACGGCGCCGTTCCCGGCGCGGCGCCGGTGCCGTGGCACGTGCGGCAGGCGAGGTCGAGCGTCACCGGCACCGTCGTCTGGACGCCGCGCAGCGCGTCCTCGAAGGAGACGCGCACCTCGACCTCGACGTCGTTGCCGCGCTGGCCGCGCTGCTGGCGGCCGTCGCGCCCGCGCGCGCCGCCGAAGAGCCCGCCGAAGAGGTCGCCCAGGTTGCCGAGGTCGAAGTCGCCGAGGTCGCCGAAGTCGACGTTCGTCGGGCCGGGCCCCGGGCGTCCGTTCGCCGCGCCGAAGCGGTCGTACTGCTTCCGCTTCTCCGGGTCGGAGAGCACGTCGTAGGCGGCCTGCACTTCCTTGAAGCGCGCCTCGGCCGCCTTGTCGCCGGGGTTCTTGTCCGGGTGGTACTCCCGGACGAGCTTGCGGTACGCCTTCTTGATCTCGTCCGCGGAGGCGTTCTTCGGGACGCCGAGCGATTCGTAGAGCGAGCTAGGCATTCCCCTCGGCCGCCCCCGAGCTGACGACGACGCGCGCCGGCCGCAGCACGCGGTCGCCGAGCCTGTAGCCCTTCTGCAGCACCTGGATCACGGTGCCTTCGTCCGCCTCGGACGGCTGCGTGAGCAGGGCCTCCTGCGTGTGCGGATCGAAGGCGCCGTCCGTCTCGATCTCGACCAGCCCTTCCTTCGCGAGCGCGTCGGCGAGCGCACGGTGCACGAGGCGCACGCCCTCCTCGAGCTTCGCCTCCTCGTGCTCGGAGGCCGCCTCGAGCGCGCGCTCGAGATCGTCGAGCACCGGCAGCAGCGCCTTCACGAGCCGCTCGGACGCGCGCGCGACCAGATCGCTCTGGTCGCGCGCGGCTCGCTTGCGGTAGTTGTCGAACTCGGCCTTGAGGCGCTGCAGCGCGTCGAGGTACTCGTCGCGCTCTCGCGACACCAACGTGAGCTCGTCGACCTCCTCGACAGGCTCGAGATCCTCGAGCCGCTCGACCGGCTCCTCCGTCACGACGTCTTGGCCTCCTCGTCGACCACTTCGTAGTCGGCATCCTCGATCACCTCGTCGTCGGACGACGAGGCGCCGTCGCCGGACGGAGCCGAGCCTGCGGTCGCCTGCGCGTAGAGCGCCTCGGCGAGCTTCGCCGACGCCTCCTGCAGCGCGTCGGTCTTCGCGCGGATCTCGTTGACGTCGCTCGAATCGAGCACGCCGCGCAGCTCCATGATCCGGCCCTCGATCGTCGAGGCGTCGGCCTCCTCGAGCTTGTCGCGGTGCTCCGTGAGCGACTTCTCGGTCTGGTAGGCGAGCGTCTCCGCGTGGTTCCGGGCGTCCGCGAGCTCGCGCAGGCGGTGCGCCTCGCTCGCGTGCGCCTCCGCCTCGCGGATCATCCGCTGCACCTCGTCTTCCTTCAGGCCCGAACCGCCCTCGATCTTGATCTGCTGCTCGTTGCCGGTGCCGAGGTCCTTCGCCGAGACGTTGATGATCCCGTTCGCGTCGATGTCGAACGCGACCTCGATCTGCGGCATGCCCCGCGGCGCCGGCGGGATGCCGACGAGCTGGAACTTGCCCAACGTCTTGTTGTACATCGCCATCTCCGACTCGCCCTGGAGAACGTGCACCTCGACCGAAGGCTGGTTGTCCTCGGCGGTCGTGAACACCTCCGCTTTGCGCGTCGGGATCGTCGTGTTGCGCTCGATCAGCTTCGTGAACACGCCGCCCTTCGTCTCGATGCCGAGCGACAGCGGTGTCACGTCGAGGAGGAGCACGTCCTTCACCTCGCCGCGCAGCACACCGCCCTGGATCGCGGCGCCGACGGCGACGACCTCGTCCGGGTTGACCCCCTTGTGCGGCTCCTTGCCGATCAGCTCCTTGACCTTCGCCTGCACGGCCGGCATGCGCGTCATGCCGCCGACGAGCACGACGTGGTCGATCTTCGACGCGTCGAGGCCGGCGTCGGCGAGCGCCTGCTTGGTCGGCGCGACCGTCCGCTCGAGCAGTTCGTGCGTGAGCTCCTCGAGCTTCGCGCGCGTGAGTTGCAGGTCGAGGTGCTTCGGCCCCTCGGAGGTGGCGGTGATGAACGGCAGGTTGATCTGCGTCGTCATCGTCGAGCTCAGCTCGATCTTCGCCTTCTCTGCCGCCTCGTAGAGGCGCTGCAGCGCCATCGGGTCGGCGCCGAGGTCGATGCCTTGGTCGCGCTTGAACTGCGCGATCATCCAGTCGACGACCGCCTTGTCGAAGTTGTCGCCGCCGAGGTGGTTGTCGCCGTTGGTGGCCTTCACCTCGAACACGCCCTCGCCGAGCTCGAGCACGGACACGTCGAACGTGCCGCCGCCGAGGTCGAAGACGAGGATCGTCTGGTCGGCGCCCTCCTTGTCGAGCCCGTACGCGAGCGCGGCCGCGGTCGGCTCGTTGATGATCCGCTGGACGTTGAGGCCGGCGATCTTGCCGGCGTCCTTCGTCGCCTCGCGCTGCGCGTTGTTGAAGTAGGCGGGGACGGTGATGACCGCGTCGGTGACCGTCTCGCCGAGGTAGGACTCGGCGTCCGCCTTCAGCTTCTGCAGGATCATCGCGCTGATCTCCGGCGGCGCGTACTCCTTGCCGCCGGCCTTGACGCGCACGTCGTCGTTCGGGCCCTTGACGACCTCGTAGGGGACGATCTTCATCTCCTCCGAGACCTCGTCGTACTTGCGGCCCATGAAGCGCTTGATCGAGAAGATCGTGTTCTGCGGGTTCGTGACCTGCTGCCGCCGAGCCGGCGCGCCGACGAGCCGCTGCCCGTCCTTCGCGAACGCGACGACCGACGGTGTCGTCCGGCCGCCTTCGGCGTTCGGGATCACGGTCGGCTCGCCGCCCTCGAGGACGGCCATGCACGAGTTCGTCGTGCCGAGGTCGATGCCGATCGTCTTTGCCATGGGTCTTTGCGTCTCCTTCTCTGTGTACTGAGAAAATCTAAGCCTCTTTATAGCAGATCGTCGGGCTACCTGACAGTCCCGATCAGGGCGCCGCCGGCGACGACGAGCAGCGCACCGAGCGCCACCCGCCCGCCCACCCGCTCGTGCCGCAGCAGCAGCGCGGCGAACGCCACCCCCCAGAGCGACTCCGTTGCGATCAGCGGCGAGACGACGGAGACGCGGCCGCGGAAGTAGGCCTCGAAGAGGCAGAGGTACGAGATGCCGAAGAAGACGCCCGCCGGTGCGAGCCGACCCAGCTCCGTCGCGCTCGGCCGCCGACGGGCCCAGAGCGCGTTGACGAGAACACCGGCGAGGATCGTCGCCGTCGCCGCGCTGGTCGGGTTCGCGTGCGCGTGCAGGGCGCGGATGATGTTGTCGCGGACGGCGAAGAAGACCGTCGCGCCGACGGCGTAGGCAAGGCCGACGGCGCGCACGTGCGCGGGCCGGTCGCGCTCGGAGGCGAGCGCGGCGCCGCCGGCTACGATCGCCAGCGCACCGACGATGAGCGGCGCGCGGACCGGCTCGCCCAAGAAGAGGAACGCGATCGCGAGGGCGACGAGCGGGGCGGCGCCGACGGTGACGGACGTCCGCGACGGACCGGCGACGAGGATCGACAGCGTGAACAGGATCTGCGAGCAGCCGGGCGCGAGCAACCCGGAGAGGAAGAATTGCCAGCTCCGCCGCAGGTCGTGGTCCGGAAGCGCCGCGACCACCGTCACGACACTCCCCCAGGCGGCAACCACCAGCGAGGCGACCGCGGCCGACCCGCGCATGCCGAGGCGGATCGCCACCGTCATCGCTCCGAACGACGCCGCCGACGCGAGCGCGAGCAGGACGGCGCTCAAGCCGCTCCCTGCGGCGGGCGCAGGAGCCGGACGAGGCTGCCCGCCGCACCCGGCTCCGAGAGCGAGGTCCCGGCGACGATGAGGGCGCAGCCGCCCCAGCCGCCCGGCCAGAGCCGGTCGCCGGCGAGCGCGAAGCCCGAACACCTCGGCCCAGACGCGCTCGCTCGAGACGACGATCGCCATTCGGGCGCGCGGCGTTCGAGCAACACGAGCTGCAGCGCCTGGACCGCGGCGCCGCCGGGCACGAGCAGACCGCCCACGGCCGAGCCGGCGTCGACGCCCGCGCGCGCGAGCGAGGCGGTGCCGGCGCCGAGCGCCGGGAACGCGAGCAGCGGGTACACCGCACCCGCGTGTTTGACCTGGACGACGGTGACGCCCCAGGCGGCGGTCACCAGCACGAGCGCGAGCAGCCCAGCCATTCGTCGATTCAATACGCTGGCCGTGATGCAGGTGCTGGACACCCGCGCCCGGCCGTTGCGCGACCTCCGGATCTCGGTCACCGACCGCTGCAATTTCCGATGCGTCTACTGCATGCCGAAGGAGGTCTTCGGCCGCAACTACGAGTTCCTGCCGCGCGCCGACCTGCTCAGCTTCGAGGAGATCGAGCGCGTCGTCCGCGCCGCCGCCCGCCTCGGCGTCCGCAAGGCGCGCATCACCGGCGGCGAGCCGCTCGTGCGGCGCGACCTGGAGCGGCTCGTCGCGCTGCTCGCGCGGCTCCCGCTCGACCTGACGCTGACGACGAACGGCGCGCTGCTCGCCGACAAGGCGCGGGCGCTCGCGGCTGCCGGCCTGCACCGGATCACCGTCAGCCTCGACGCGCTCGACGACGCGACGTTCCGAGCGTTCAACGACGTCGACTTCCCGGTCGCGCGCGTGCTCGAGGGGATCGAGGCGGCGCGCGCCGCCGGCCTGCTCGTGAAGGTGAACTGCGTCGTCAAGCGCGGCACGAACGAAGGAGAGATCCTGCCGCTCGCACGCCACTTCCGCGCGACCGGCGACACGCTGCGCTTCATCGAGTACATGGACGTCGGCACGACCAACGGCTGGCGCCTGGACGACGTCGTCCCCGCGGCCGAGATCGTTGCGCTCCTGCAGCGCGAGTTCCCGCTCGAGCCGGTCGAGCCCGGCTATCGCGGCGAGGTCGCACGTCGCTACCGCTACCGCGACGGCGCCGGCGAGATCGGCGTGATCGCGTCGGTGACGCAGCCGTTCTGCGGCGACTGCACACGCTTGCGCCTGTCGGCCGACGGCAAGCTCTACACCTGCCTCTTCGCCGCGCGCGGCCACGACGTGCGGGCGCTCCTGCGCGACGGGGGTGACGACGACGAGCTCACGGCCTTCCTTGCTCGGCTCTGGCGCGTGCGCTCCGACCGCTACTCGGAGTTGCGCACGGCAACGACGGCCGCCGAGCCGAAGGTCGAGATGAGCTACATCGGGGGCTGAGCAGGCTTTTTCGTTGACGACACAAGCAGAAGTTAGAATGAAATCCCGTGTCGTCAGTGGTGGCAGTAGGGCGCCGCTATCTGCCGCGTGGCTGGGCGGATTTCGGGCGTCAGATCGCGATCTGGTTCGGCTTCCTCGCCGTCTACCAGCTTGCCCGCGGGGTCGCCGACCGGCACCCCGAGCAGGCGTTCTCGAACGGCCTGCGCGTCCTCAACATCGAGACGCACTTCACGCATCGGCTCTACGAGCTGACGCTGCAGCAGTTCGTCGAGCAGCGCGCGTGGCTTGCGAGCCTCGTCACCTGGACGTACTGGAACTCGGAGTTCACGGTGCTCGGGCTCGCGCTGCTCTGGGTCTACTTCCGGCGGCACGAGGTGTTCCTCCGCTTCCGCAACTCGGTACTGTGCGCGAACGTCCTCGGCCTGTTCGGCTACGTCTTCATGCCGACGGCGCCGCCGCGGCTCCTCGACCTCGGGTTCGTCGACGTGCACAGCGACGGCCTCGTTCAGCTGGCGGCGAACCCCTATGCGGCGATGCCGAGCCTGCACGCGGCCGACTCGCTGATCGTCGGCGTCGTGCTCGCGTTCGTCGTCCGCCACTGGTGGGCGAAGCTGTTCTGGATCGCGTGGCCGGCCTGGGTCTGGTTCGCCGTCATGGCGACGGGCAACCACTTCTGGCTCGACTGCATCGCGGGCGTGGGGGTCGCGCTGCTCGCGCTCGTCGCCGTCTTCCGCCGCGAGATCTTTTGCGCCGTCGTGGCTCGGCGGGCATAGCGCTGCCCGGAACGCTGCTACGGTCCACCGCGTGAGCAAAGCCGCAGCGATCAAGCACGGCTACACCACGGGCGCCCGCACGCTCGCCGCCCGCTCGATGCTCGGCCTCGCGCGTACGCGCGTGACCCCGAACGCGCTGACGGCGGCCGGGGTGACGCTCTGCGGCGTCGCGTCGGTCCTCGTCCTGTTCGAGCGCCACAACGAGTTCCTCTTCTACTGGCTCGGCGCCGTCCTCTTCGTCGCGGGATCCCTCCTCGACATCCTCGACGGCGCGCTGGCGCGGGCCGGCGGCAAGACGACGCCGTTCGGTGCGTTTCTCGACTCGACCACCGACCGCGTCAGCGAGGGCTTCATGCTGACCGCGATCGCGTACGTATTCGCGAGCCACGGTCGCGATGTGTTCGTCGCCGTCGCGATGGCGGCGGTCGCGGGCTCGTTCCTCGTCTCGTACGCGCGCGCGCGCGCGGAGGCGCTCGGGCTGCGCGGCGACGTCGGCATCGGCTCGCGCGCCGAGCGCGTCGTCGTCATCACCGCAGGTCTCGTCCTGGCGCCCTGGGGGGTGCTGCCGTGGGCGCTCGTCGTCCTCACCCTGACGGCGTGGCTGACGGTCGTCCAGCGGGTCCTGCACGTCCGCAAGCAACTCCAGGAGGAGCGTTGACGTGAGTGACCAGGACGGATCTGCGAACGGCCGGACGCGCCCCGACGACAAGGTGCGCGTGGCGATCGTCGGTGTCGGCAACTGCGCCAATTCGCTGCTGCAGGGCGTCGAGTACTACAAGGACGCGCCGGACGACCAGTTCGTGCCGGGGCTGATGCACGTCAACGTCGGCGGCTATCACGTGCGCGACGTCGAGTTCGTCGCCGCCTTCGACGTCGTCAAGGGCAAGGTCGGGCTCGACCTCGCCGACGCGATCTGGGCGTACCCGAACGACACGATCAAGTTCGCCGACGTGCCGAAGACCGGCGTGCAGGTGGCGCGCGGCATGACCCACGACGGCATCGGCAAGTACCTGTCGCAGGTGGTCGAGAAGGCGCCGGGCGAGACCGACGACGTCGTCGGCATCCTCCGCGACACGCAGGCCGACGTCGTCGTCAACTACCTGCCCGTCGGCTCGGAGGAGGCGACGAAGTGGTACGCCGAGCAGGTCCTCACCGCCGGCTGCGCGATGGTGAACTGCATGCCGGTCTTCATCGCGCGCGAGCCGTACTGGCAGCGCCGGTTCGAGAAGGCAGGTTGCCCGATCATCGGCGACGACATCAAGTCGCAGGTCGGCGCGACGATCACGCACCGCGTGCTGACGTCGCTCTTCCGCGAGCGCGGCGTCCACCTCGATCGGACGATGCAGCTGAACGTGGGCGGCAACTCCGACTTCCTGAACATGCTCGAACGGGACCGGCTCGAGTCGAAGAAGATCTCGAAGACGAATGCGGTCACGTCGATGCTCGACTACGACATCGGGGCGAAGAACGTCCATGTCGGCCCGTCGGACTACGTGCCGTGGCTGACCGATCGCAAGTGGGCGTACATCCGCATGGAAGGGTCGGCGTTCGGCGACGTGCCGCTGAACGTCGAGCTGAAGCTCGAGGTGTGGGACTCGCCGAACTCGGCCGGCATCGTCATCGACGCGGTGCGGCTCGCCAAGCTGGCGCTGAACAACGGCATCGCCGGGGCGCTCGAAGGCCCGAGCGCGTACCTGATGAAGTCGCCGCCGAAGCAGATCGTCGACGACGAGGCGTACGAGCTCTCGGAGCGGTTCATCGAGCAGAACCGGCGCAAGCCGGCGAAGAAGCCCGCGCAGGCATAAACCGGCGCGGCCGATGCGACGCCGGCCACCGGTGAGAGCGGCCGCCCCGGCGATAGCTGTGCACGAAGAAGCACCGAATCGGCACGGGGCCGACACACCCCCGCGCGACCTTCGTTGGTAGCGTCGCCCGTCGAGGGCGGCGGGACGGCACCCCACCCTGGGTGGGGGTGCGCGGACGGGGCGGCGCGCTCGGACGGCCCTCGCGCGGAGACGACCGGTCGCGGGCGCCGGCTCGTGCGGTCGGCGCGGTCGGCGCGGTCGCGGGCCCGGCGGCCGCGTGGCGCGCGCACGGCGCGCTCCGACCCGCCGTGGCGCGCGCCTCGCTTCGAGCCGCTCTTGCTCGCGCTCGTCGTGCTCGCCGCCTGCTCGACGATCAACGGCACGAGCATCGAGGACGTCTCGCGCGTCTGCCTCGCGCGCTCGCTCGCGCACGGCCAGCTGAACGTCGACCGCTGTCGCGGCGAGCTAGCGAGCTTCATCCGCCACTCCGGGCACGCGTACTCGACGAAGGCGCCGGGGATGTCGGCGCTCGAGCTGCCGGCGGTCGAGGTCGTGCGGCTCCCGCCGGATACCGCCTGGGCACCCGACGGAGACGCGAAGCTCTGGGCCGTCCGGCTGCTCTCGAGCGGTCTCGGCTTCGCCCTCTGCGTGTTCCTCGTCGGCCGGATCTCGGAAGGCATCGCACCCGGGTTCGGCGGCGCGGCCGCCGTCGCGTTCGCGCTCGGGACGCTGATGGCGCCGCTCGCGGTCGTCAGCTTCGACCAGGCGCCCGCGGCCGCGCTCGGCTTCGCCGCGTTCACGCTCGCCTGGCGCCGGCGACCCGGGCTCGCCGGCCTCGCAGCCGGGGCCGCCCTTCTCCTCGCGTACGAGAGCACGGCCGTCCTCTTGCTCGTCGGCGCCTACGCGCTCGTTCGCGGCGGCGGAGACGCGCTCGCGCGCTATGCCCGCGGCGCCGCGCCAGGCCTCCTCCTGCTCGCGGGCTACGACTGGGCCGCGTTCGGGGCACCCTGGCGAACGCCGCTCCACGACGGCGTTCGCCTTCCCTCGGCAGACGGCGCCTGGAAGGTGTTCCTCGCCGATCGCGGACTCCTCGTCGTCTCCCCGGTCGTCGTCGCCGCCGCGCTCGGTCTCGTCCTCCTCTGGCGCCGTGGCGACCGCGCCGAGGCCGCGCTCGCCGTCGCGGTCACGGCGCTCTTCACCCTCGTCGAGTGCGGCTTCGCCGACCCGTACGGCGGTGTCTCCCCCGGGCCGCGGTACCTGGCGCCGGCGCTGCCGTTCCTCGCGCTCGGGCTCGCGCCGATGTTCGTCGCCCGGCCGCTCGCGACGGCGTTCGTTTCCGGGGTCTCGATCGTCGCCACGACCGCGGTCACCATCTCGTGGGCGAGCGGCATCCACTACGTCCACACGGTCTGGCACCAGCTCGCGCCCTATCCCGCCCAGCTCGGCTCTTCGCGCATCGTCGACTACCTCGAGCGAAGCACCTTCTCGTGGGTCGGCGCGAACGCGAAGCACGGCGCGCTCGTGACGGCGCTCGTCGCCGCGTCGGCCTTCGTCGTCGCGCTCATCGACGCCCGGGAGTAGGCTGATCCGAGTGCGAATCTGCCTCGTGACGCCGTTCGCGTGGTCGCAGCCGCACGACGTCAACGAGCACGTCGCCGGAATCGCGGGCGCGCTGCGCGAGCGCGGCCACACGGTGACCGTCCTGGCACCCTCGACGCGCGCCGCCGACCTGCGCGCGGGCCGGCACGCGCTGCTCGAAGGACGGCCCGCCGACGTGATCGCGGTCGGCCCCGCGGTGCCGATCTCGCGCCGCTCGCAGATGGGCGTGCCCGTCGGCGTGCGCGCCAGCCTCTCGCTTGCGCTCGCGCAGGGCCGCTTCGACGTCGTGCACGGATTCGAGCCGGGGCTGCCGTCGCTCTCCTACCTCGCGCTGCTCGAGACCGACGCGCTCGCCGTCGCGACGTTCTCGTCTCCCGACCGGCTCAGCTACCCGCCCGCGCGCACGCAGCGCGAGCGGCTCCTGACGCGGCTCGACGCCCTGCTCGCCCTGTCGGAGGACGCACGCGACGCCGCCGCCGAGCGCTTCCCCGGTGACTACCGGCTGCTCTCGCCGGGCGTCGACCTCGGCCTCTTCGCGCCGACGGCGAAGGAGCGGACGGTCGTGGTCGAGATCCGGCCGAACGAGCGCGCCGCCGCGCGCGGCATCCTGCACGAGCTGCGCTCGCTGCCGGGCTGGGAGGCGATCCTGCTCCGGACGAAGCCGCTGATCGCCCGGCCGGCGATCCCGCGCGACCTCGTCCGCCGCGTGCACGTCCGGACCGCGCGCAGCGGAGCCGACCGTGCCGCCGTGCTCAACGACGCCGCCGTCTTCGTGCCCGGCCTCGACGGGCTCGCACGCGTCCTGCTCGAGGCGAAAGCAGCCGGGTGCGCGATCGCGGCGCCGCCCGGCGTCCACGAGCAGCCGGAGCTCGCGGTCGCGGCCGCCGCCCGGCTGATGGAGAACGACGAGCTGCGCGCGCGGGCGGGCGAGCGCGCGCGACGCGAGGCGGAGCCGCAGTCGTTCGGACACGTCGCCGCCGAGCTCGACGAGCTGTACTCGGGTCTGCACACACGTCGTCGCCGCCGCCGCGTCACCGACCCGCTCGCCGACCGTCCGTGGATCCTCGCCGACCTGCACATGCACACCGCCTGGTCGCACGACTGCACGATCGATCCGGCCGAGCTCGTCGACCGCGCCGAGGCAGAGGGCCTCGGCGCGATCGCGATCACGGACCACAACGTCCTCGGCGGCGCGCTCGAGACGGCCGACCTCGCGCGCGACCGCGAGCTGATCGTCATCCCCGGCGAGGAGATCAAGACCGACACGCAGGGCGAGGTGATCGGCCTCTTCCTCGAGCGCGAGATCGAGAGCGGCATGCCGTTCGCCGACACCGTGGCGGCGATCCACGAGCAAGGCGGACTCGTGTACCTGCCGCATCCGTTCGACCGCATGCACACGGCTCCCGAGCCCGCGACGTTGCATCGCCACCTCGCGGAGATCGACGTCTTCGAGGTCTACAACGCCCGCCTCCTCTTCCACGCGCCGAACGTGGAAGCGCTGCGGTTCGCGCGAAAGTACGACCTCACGGCCGGCGCCGGCTCCGACGCGCACGTGCTCCAGGGCGTCGGCACGGGCGGACTGCGCATGCGCGCGTTCGGCGACGCCGAGGAGTTCCTGATCTCGCTGCACACCGCCGAGATCGTGCGGCGACCGAAGTCGCTCGCGTACCTCCAGAGCCTGAAGTGGATGGCTCAGGTCAAGGAAAAGGTTCGCTAGCCGAGAAAGGTCCCCTGCCCTCGTGACCGCCGCCGTGACGACCGACGAGATCTTCGACCGCTATCTGAAGAAGGCGATCACCGAGGTCAACCGCCTCTCGGACGAGATTGCCCAGGCCGCCGCCGGGCGCGTGCCGGTGCTGCCGAGCGGACACCCGCTCGCTTCGATCTTCCTGCTCAAGTACGAGCCGCAGCCGCAGGAGCTGCAAGAGGGCATCGCGTTCCACGGCCGGGCGGGCAACGCGCTGATCAAGTCGCTGCAGCGGCTGCGGGTCGACCCGCTCGAGGTCTACGGCACGACCTGCCTCAAGTTCGCCGGCGGCGCCGAGGCCGAGTCGCGGCCGTGGCTCGCGCGGGAGCTGCGGATCGTGCAGCCGAAGCTCGTCGTCGTCATGGGCGACGACGCGCTCCGCTTTCTGAACGAGCTCTCCTTTCCCCTCTCGCAGCCGGTCGGGGCTACGCTTGGCGAGCTGCAGCGCTTCACGCCGACGATCGAGGCGCTGTACGTCCCTGACATCGATTCGTCGCTCGACGAGCAAGCCGCGAAGACTCGCTTTTGGAACGCCTTCAAGCCCGTCGGCCCCTGGTGGGCCGAGCTGCCGCCCTACTAGTCGTCGCCGCGGCCGTCGGCGTCTACTACGGCGTCGTCGACGAGCTGCCGACCGCGAGCCTCTGGTGGGAGATCGCGTGGCTCTCGGTCGCGGTGATCCCGGCGGTGTGCGCATTCGCGCTCCTCCTGCTCCCGCTCGCCCGCTTGCCGATCGCGATCGGCGCCGCGATCGGACTCGCGTTCGTCGCGCTCGCGGTCGTGCTCGGCGTCGCCGGGCTGCACGTGCTCGCCACCTTCGCGAAGCTCGGCGCGATGACGTTCCTCGCGTGGGCGTTCCTGTGGCTGTTCGAGGAGGTCTCGTGGGTCGTCCTCGTCGCGTTCGTCGTCCCCTGGGTCGACGCGTACTCGGTCTGGCGCGGGCCGACGAAGTCGATCGTCAACCACCACCAGACCGTGTTCTCGGCGTTCTCGGTCACGTTCCCGGTGCCGGACGGCGCGACCCACCTCGGCCTCCCGGACCTGTTCTTCTTCGCCCTGTTCCTCGCCGCAGCGGCGCGTTTCGGGCTGCGCGTGCGCCTGACGTGGCTCGCTCTCTCGCTCTCCTTCGGCGCGACGATGGCGCTCGCGATCTGGCAGGACGTCGGCGGCCTGCCGGCGCTGCCGCTGCTCTCGCTCGCCTTTCTCGCGCCGAACGCGGACCTGCTCTGGCGGCGGCTGCGCCGCCATCCACGGCGTCTGAGCCCTCTCGGAGACGTCTCGGACACCGATGTGAAAGCGTGACGGCTCAGCGTTCCAGCGTGGCGACGGTCTCGACGTGCGGCGTGTGCGGGAACATGTCGACCGGCCGTGCGCGCACGAGCCGATAGCCGTAGTCCTCGCGGAGCTTCTTCAGGTCGCCGGCGAGCGTGGTCGGGTTGCACGACACGTAGACGACGCGCGGTGCTGCGAGCTCGCCCAGCCGCCGCAGCGCCTTGCCGGCGAGACCGGCGCGCGGCGGGTCGACGACGACGACGTCCGGCTCGCCGGCCCGGTCGCGCAGCTCGCGCAGCACCTCGCCGACGTTGCCGGCGAAGAAGGCGGCGTTCGCGATCCCGTTCAGCTCCGCGTTCTCGAGCGCGCACGCCACCGACTCCCCCGAGATCTCGATGCCCCAGACGGTGAGCGCGTCGCGTGCGAGCGAGAGCGCGATCGTGCCGATCCCGCAGTAGAGGTCGTAGACGGTCTCGGAGCCGGACAGCCCCGCCGCGTCGCGCGCGAGCTCGTACAGCCGCTCCGCCATACGCGTGTTGGTCTGCAGGAACGCGTTCGGGCGCACGCGGAACCGGAGGCCGCCGAGCTCCTCCTCGATCGCCTCGTCGCCCCACAGCACCTCGCTCGGCAGATTCGTCACCTCGGCCGGCGTGTCGTTCACCGACCAGTGGATCGAGCGGACGGCGGGGAGCGCCGTCAGCACCTCGATCAGGCGCTCGCGGTCGAAGCGCTCGCGCTCGTGCGTGACGAGCTGGACGAGCGCCTGGCCCGTGTGCAGGCCTTCGCGGACGACGAGGTGTCGGAGGTAGCCGTCGCCGCGCGCCTGGTCGTAGGCCGGCAGCCGCTCCTCGCGCGCCCAGTCGCGGATCGCGTTCCGGATCGCGTTGCCGGTCTCGGTCGTGAGCCAGCAGCGCTCGATCGGCAGCACCGCATCCCAGCGCCCCGCCCGGTGGAGCCCGAGCTCGGCCCCGTCCGCGCCGGGCGCGAACGAGTACTCCATCTTGTTCCGGTAGTGGAACGCGGCGTCGGCGCCGACGATCGGCTCCGGCGGCGGCTCCGCGATGCCGGCGATCCGCCGCAGCGAGTCCTCGACCCAGTGCTGCTTCGCCGCGAGCTGCGCCTCGTAGGCGAGATCCTGGAAGCGGCAGCCGCCGCAGGCGGGGTAGTGCTCGCACGGCCAGCCGACGCGCGCCGACCCCGGCGCCACCACCTCGGTGACGACGGCCTCGGCATGCCGCCGCTGCACCTTCGTCACGCGCACCCGCACCGTGTCCCCCGGCAGACCGCGGCGGACGAAGATGACGAACCCGTCGTGGCGCGCGACGCCGTTGCCGCCGTAGGCGAGCGAGTCGACGCGGAGCTCGAGCTCCTGGTCGGGGACGACGGGCGCGGTCATCGGACGAGGGTAACGAAGTGGAGGTATGCCTCCGGTTCCGGTAGGATAACCGGAGTGAGCACTCCGGTTTCTCGCAGACCCCTCCGCCAGGACGCCGAGCGCAACCGCCGGCGGATCGTCTCCGCCGCCCGGGACGTGTTCGCCGAGGCGGGCCTCGACGCGTCGATGGACGAGGTCGCGCGGCGCGCGGGCGTCGGCATCGGCACCGTCTACCGCCGCTTTCCCGACAAGGAGGCGTTGATCGACGCGGTCTTCGAGGACGCGCTGCGCAACCTCGTCGCGATCGCCCGCGAGGCGCTCGACGACGCCGACGCGTGGCGCGGCTTCCGCACCTACGTCGAGCGGGCGATGGAGCTGAACGCGAGGAACTGCGGACTGCACGCGGTGCTCGGCTCGCGGGAGCACGGGCGCGAGCGCCTCGACGCCGCCCGCGCGCGGATGCGGCCGCTCGTCGGCAAGCTCGTGCAGCGCGCGCAGGAGCAGGGAGCGCTGCGGCCGGACTTCAGCCCGCGCGACCTGCCGCTCCTCTTCGCCGCCACCGGCCGCGTGGTCGAGCTGACGCGGGAAGTCGACCCCGACGTGTGGCGCCGTCTCCTCGGCCTCGTCCTCGACGGACTGCGCGCGGACGCGGCGACGCCCCTCCCCCATCCGCCGCTACGCCCGTCGCAACTCGCGCTCCTCGGGCTCCGGGGCCGGAGGAGCGCGTGACCGAGGAACGGCCCCGCGGCCGCGCGCTCTGGGTCGTCTTCGCGGCGCTCATGCTCGGAATGTTCCTCGCCGCGCTCGACCAGACGATCGTCTCGACGGCTCTGCCGACGATCGTCGGCGACCTCGGGGGGCTCGACCACCTCTCGTGGGTCGTGACGTCGTACCTCCTCGCCTCCACCGTCTCCACCCCCCTCTACGGGAAGCTCGGCGACATGATCGGCCGCAAGCCGGTCTTCCTGGCCGCGATCGTGGTCTTCCTCGGCGGCTCGATGCTCGCCGGCCTCTCGCAGTCGATGGGCGAGCTGATCGGCTTCCGCGCCCTCCAGGGCGTCGGCGCCGGCGGGCTGATGGTCGGTGCGCAGGCGATCATCGCCGACATCGTCCCGCCGCGCGAGCGCGGGCGCTACATGGGCCTGATCGGCTCCGTGTTCGGTGTCGCCTCGGTCGCCGGGCCGCTGCTCGGCGGCTTCTTCGTCGACAACCTCTCCTGGCGCTGGGTCTTCTATGTCAACATGCCGGTCGGCGCGCTCGCGATCGCCATCGTGCTCTTCCGCCTGCGCCTGCACACGCCACCCGTCCGGCACAGCGTCGACTACCTCGGCACCGGCGTGCTGGCGGCCGGCGTCGGCGCGCTGATCCTGGTCGCCACCTGGGGTGGTAACGAGTATCCGTGGGGATCGGCGACGATCGTCGGCCTCGGCGCAGCCGGTGTGCTGCTCGTGGCGCTGTTCGTGTGGTGGGAGCGGCACGCGGCGGAGCCGATCATCCCGCTCACGCTGTTCCGTTCGCGCATCTTCGACGTCGCGAACGCGATGGGATTCATGGTCGGCTTCACGATGTTCGGTGCGATCGTCTTCATCCCGCTCTTCCTGCAGCTCGTCTACGGAGCGTCGCCGACCAGCTCCGGCCTGCGCACGCTGCCGTTGATGGCGGGCGTGCTCGGCGCGGCAATCCTCTCCGGACGCGCGATCTCGCGGATCGGCCGCTACAAGCTCTTCCCGATCGCCGGCACCGCGACCCTCGTCGTCGGCATGTACCTGCTGTCGCTCCTCGGCGCGGGTACGGCGTCGTGGATCGCCTCCGTCGACATGCTCGTGGTCGGCATCGGCATCGGCCTCGTGATGCAGGTGCTCGTGCTCGTCGTCCAGAACGACGCCGCGCCGCAACACATGGGCGTCGCGACGTCGATGGCAACGTTCTTCCGGTCGGTCGGCGGCGCGTTCGGCGTCGCCATCTTCGGCGCGATCTTCGCCGCGCGGCTCTCGCTCCCCGCGGCGGTGCGGGCGCGCGTCGGCAACGGCGTCCACATCGACCCGGCTCGTGCGAAGCGGCTGCCGCCGCACGTCCACGAGCTCTTCCTGCGCTCGTTCGCGCACGCGCTCCACGGCGTCTTCCTCTACGGGATGGTGCTGTCGCTCCTCCCGTTCGCGCTCGCGTGGGTGCTCGAGGAGCGACCGCTCCGCGAGACGCTGCAGCCGGCTCCGGCTACTGCAGCACGCTGACGTAGACGGACCGCTCGCGCGGGCCGTCGAACTCGCAGAAGAAGATCCCCTGGTAGGTGCCGAGGCCGAGCTTGCCGTCGCGAAGCGGCACGAGCACCTGCGGGCCGACGAGCGAGGCGCGCCCGTGCGAGGGGCCGTTCGGACCGTCCTTGTCGTCGTGCGTCCAGGTCCAGTCGCTGCCGACGACCTTCTCGAATGCGCCCTCGAGGTCGTGGACGAGCGCCGGGTCGATCTTCTCGTTGATCGTCACCGCCGCCGTCGTGTGCGGCACGTAGACGAGCAAGGCCGAGCCGCTGCCGTTGGTGGCGGCGCGCACCTTGTCCGTGATGTCGATCAGCTGCGTCTTCCGCTGCGTGTGCAGACGGATCTCTTCCACTGTCCGTATCCTACGGCCCGGTGATTGCCGGCAGCCTGACGAACCGCGAGCTCGACGCGTTCCGCGCCGACGCCGACCGCTTCATCGCCGAGCTCGACGAGGAGTACTTCCTCCACTTCGCCGGCCACAAGGAGACGCTCGAGGTCGAGCCGATCTACGAGCGGCACGAGGAGCTGACGCGGCTGGAGACGGCGAAGCGGCTCGCCGGCGCGCCGGTGGAGCTCTGGCGCTTCGCCTGCGAGGGCTACCTCGGCAACCTGACGCGCGCGCACCAGGAGAAGATCGCGACCGTCGAGGCCGAGCTCGAGGCGAAGGTCGACGGCGAGACGATCCCGTTCCGGATGCTGCGAGTCGCGCTATCGAACGAGCCCGACCGCGACCGCCGCGAGCGGATCGAGCGCGAGCGGCTGGCGCTCACGGACGAGCACCTCAACCCGGTCTACCTCGAGGCCGCGCGGATCGACCGCGAGGCGGTGCGCGCCCTCGACGCCCCGAACTACTACGAGCTCTACAAGCAGTTCGGCTTCCGCCTCGACGAGCTCGCCGACGAGTGCGGCGAGCTGCTCGACGCGACCGAGCGGACGTGGGAGGAGGTCGGCGACCGCCTGTTCCGCGAGCGACTCGGGCTCGGCCTCGCGGACGCGCGCCCGTGGGACGTCGCGCGCCTCTTCCGGGCGCCGGAGTGGGACGCGGCCTACCGACCCGAGGCGATGGTGCCCGCGCTCGAGGCGACGCTGAGCGAGCTCGGGATCGACCTGCGCGCACAGGCGAACGTCCACCTCGACCTCGAGTCGCGCCCGGCCAAGAGCCCGCGCGCGTTCTGCGCGCCGATCGAGGTGCCGGAGCGCATCATGCTCGTGATCCAGCCGATCGGCGGCCGCGACGACTGGGAGGCGCTCTTCCACGAGGCAGGGCACACGGAGCACTACGCGCACACCTCGGCCGACCTGCCGATGGAGGCAAAGCGGCTCGGCGACATGGCCGTCACCGAGGGCTGGGCGATGCTGCTGCAACACCTCGTCACCGAGCCCGCCTGGCTCAACAGGCGGCTCGACGTGCCGCGCGCCGACGAGCTCGCCAACGAGGGCGCCGCCACCCTCCTCTACTACGTGCGCCGCTACTGCGCGAAGCTCCTCTACGAGATCGAGTTCTTCCAGGCCGACGACCCGGCGTCGATGCGGCCGCGCTACGCGGAGCTCCTGACCGAGGCGCTGAAGCTGCCGGCCCGCGCCGAGAACTACCTCGCCGACATCGACGGCTCCTTCTACGTGACCGGCTACCTGCGCTCGTGGGCCTTCGAGGCGCAACTGCGCGACTACTTGCGCGGCGAGTTCGGGAACGACTGGTTCGCGCGCCGCGAGGCCGGCGAGCTGCTGCGCGAGCTGTGGTCGCTCGGGCAGGGCCCGACGGCCGACGAGCTGCTGCGTGACGTCACGGGCGCCACCCTCGAGATGGCAGCGGTCGCCGACCGCATCCGCGAAGGCCTACTTCGGTAGCAGCGCGATCGCGACGGCGTACGCCGCGACGAGCGCGAGCGAGTCGATCCCGAGCCAGAGGTAGGTGCGCTGCGGACGCGCGATGATCGCCATTGCCGCGATCCCCGTCATCAGCATCCCGGCCGCGCCGAGCCAGACGTCCGAGTGGTGCGCGGCGACGATCACCGGCGTGCCGGCGATCAGGTCGGCGACGAGGAGCAACGTGATCTGGAACGAGTTGCCGCCGAGGATGTCGCCGACGGCGAGCTGCATGTCGCCGAGCCGCACGGCGGCGATGCCGCTCGAGATCTCCGGCAAGGCCGTCGCGAACGCCAGCACGGTCGCGCCGAAGACGGCGCCGGTCATGTGGGCGCGGGCGGCGAGGAGGCTGCCCGAGTCCTGCAGCAGCACACCGGCGACGAGCGTCACCGCGGCGGCGGCCAGGAAGACGGCGAGGACGACGAGCGTCGACGCGCGGGCGTACGGATGCTCGTCGCCCTGGCGGCGGTGACGCCGCCCGGGCCTCCCGCCCGGCGGCGTCTCGACCCGCCACTGGGCGTGGAGCCGCGCGCGGTTGACGACCCAGACGCCGACGAGCCAGAGGACGACGGCGGCGATCGAGGTCGGGCTCGCGCCGAGCACGTTCGTCGACGGCGCGAGGACGGCGCCGCCGAGCGCCGTGCCGAGGACGACCATGACGATCAGCGCCTCGATCACGGGTAGCAGCGAGCCGACGAGGTAGCTGAGCGGCCGCTCGGGGCCGCTGGCGAGATCGAGGACGACGAGCACGAGCGTCTGCACCGCGACGCCGCCGATCAGGTTGCCGACGGCGAGGTCGAGGTGACCGGCGCGCGCCGCCGAGACGGTGATCGCGATCTCCGGCAGCGTGCCCGCGATCGCGAGCAGGATCAGCCCGCCGAGCGCCTCACCGAGCCCGAAGCGGTTGTCGAGCGCGTCCGTCGTCTTCGAGAGAAAGACGCCGGCAGCCCAGGTGGCCGCGCCCCCTGCCAGAAACACGACGACGAGGAGCGGCGTCGAGAGCGCGCCCACCGGGCGATGCTAGTGGAGAGAGACGAGCGGGCGCCGCCTGCCGGCGCCCGCTCGGTGCGCGCACTCAGCTCTTCTCGCGCGAGGTGCCCTCGATCGTCGTCTGCTCGGAGGGCGAGCCGATCTGGATCCGCTTCGGCTTCGACTGCTCCGGCTTCGGGACGTGAACCTCGAGAACGCCGTCCCTGAAGGTCGCCTTGATCGCGTCCTCGGCGACGCCCTGCGGCAGGCCGACCGTCCGCGTGAACGTGCCGAAGCGGCGCTCGACGCGGTGGTAGTTCTCGCGCGCGACCTCCTCGCTGCGCTCGCGCTCGGCGGACACGGTGAGCAGGTTGTCCTCGACCTCGAGCGAGATCTTGTCCTGCGGGATGCCGGGCAGGTCGAACGCGTAGACGAGCTCGCCGTCCGTCTCCCAGGCATCGAGCGTCGGCACCCACGACTGCTGCGACATGCCGTCGCCCTCGAAGAGGCCGCTCATCAGCCGGCTGAGCTGGTTCTGCATCGCCGTCACCTCACGGAACGGATCCCAGCGAACAAGCGTGGCCATCGTTTCCACCTCCTTCGTCATCTGATGCTATTAGAAGAATAAAACCTTAGCCTTCTATTGTCAAGTCGTGGCGGCGAGTAGGATGACGCATCCTCCCGCTCCGCGACAACGTCCCGACGCGCCGGTTCCCGCTCGTCACGGTCGGGCTCATCGCCGCCTGCTTCCTCGTCTGGTTCTGGGAGCTGCACGCGCGGACGAGCCGCGTCGACCACTACGCGTACTACCCGTGCGCCGTCTCCGGCCCTTGCGTCGGCCCGGAGGCGCGGCACCACCTGCCCTGGTGGGAGGGGACGTTCACGGCGATGTTCATGCACGCGAGCTGGGCGCACATCCTCGGGAACATGCTCTTCCTCTGGATCTTCGGGAACAACGTCGAGGACACGCTCGGCCGCGCTCGATTCCTGGTCTTCTACCTCGCGGCCGGGGTCGCTGCGACGCTCGGGCAGACGATCGTGACGCTGCACTGGGCCGGCGCCGCCGCTGCGAGCGTCCCGAACCTCGGCGCGAGCGGCGCGATCGCGGGCGTCCTCGGCGCCTACTTCCTCCTGCTCCCCCGCGCGAGCGTGCTGACCCTGATCGGCTTCTTCTTCGTGCCCCTCCCCGCCTCCGTCTTCCTCGGCGTCTGGTTCTTGTTCGAGCTCTGGCAGGGCGGCTTCTCGCTGACGCAGCCGAGCGCGGGCGGCGGCGTGGCGTTCTTCGCCCACATCACCGGCTTCGTCTTCGGGCTGCTGCTCGTGCGCCCGCTGGTCGTCCGCCCGCCGCTCCAGCCGAGCTGGTGAGCCCGCGCCTCCCGTTCGACGAGCACGTCCGCCGCGCCCTCGACACGCTGCCCCCCGACCTCGCCAGAGCGCTCGAGAACGTCGCCGTCGTCGTCGCCGAGCAGGACCCGGACGACCCCGACCTGTTCGGCCTCTGGGAGTCGGCGCCGTACATGCCCGACAAGATCACGATCTTCCGGCGGCCGCTCGTCGAGTCGTTTCCAGACCCGGCCGAGCTCGAACGCGAGATCCGGATCACCGTCCTGCACGAGCTCGCCCACTACTTCGGCCTCGACGAGGACCGCCTCGAGGAGCTCGGATACGAGTAGAGGTTTGGCCGCCGGAATGCCGGGTACCGGTCGGGCGTTATCGCAAGCATGCGCACCCTCGAAGAGATCAGGCAAGAGATCGACCGGCTGTCCGACCGGCGGGCGGAGGTGCTGCACGAGCTCGCCGACGGCCACGACGAGAAGCTTGCGGCCGAGCACCAGCGGCTGGAGGACCGGATCGCGGCGCTCTGGGAGGAGCAGCGCATGACCCGCGCGACGATCCGGTTCGGAAACCGGGACGAGATCATCCAGCGCGCCCGGCACGACGAGCGCCTGTCGCGCGCGGCGTAAGTCGAGCCGCCAGACGGACCGGCGGAGGGGCCGCAGCGAGGCTCGGCGGAGGGGCCGCAGCGAGGCTCAGCGGGTCGGGCCCGGTCGGGCCCGCCGCCGGCCTGCAGGCGTGCCGGTCTGTTCCAGCGCCGCCCCGGCGCCGCGGGCGACCGTCGTCAGGGGTTCGTGATCCAGCACGACCGGCAGCCCGGTCTCGCGGCGGATCAGCGCGTCGAACCCCGGTAGCAAGGCGCCGCCGCCGACGAGCATGATCCCGGTCGCCGCGATATCGGCGGACAGCTCCTCCGGCGTCTGCTCGAGCAACTCCTCGAGCGCGTCGACGATCTGCGCGAGCGGCCGTCGCAACGCCTCGCGCACCTCCTCCGTCCCGAGCGTCGTCCGACGGAGGAGCCCGGTGACGAGGTCGCGGCCGCCGACATCCGTCGTGGCGCGGCTGCTGGCCGCCTCGACGGCGGCGCCGATCTCGAGCTTCACCTGCTCGGCTTGCTCCTGGCCGACGAGGAGCTCGTGCTCATGCTGGAGCAGGCGCACGATCGCGTCGTCGAGGTCGTAGCCGCCGACCTGCAGCGAGCGCGCGACGACGATGCCGCCGAGCGCCGTGACGGCGACCTCGCTCGTGCCGCCGCCGACGTCGAGCACGAGCGAGCCGATCGCGTCGGCGACCGGCAGCTCGGCGCCGATCGCCGCCGCGAGCGCCTCCTCGATCAAGTGCGCCTCGCGCGCACCGGCGGCCAGCGTCGCCTCGACGACTGCGCTTCGCTCCACCTGCGTCAGCCCGCTCGGCACGCAGATGACCACGAGCCCGGGTCGCCGCCGACCGACGACGCGCCGCACGAACTGCCGCAGCATCTGCTCCGTCGTCTCGAAATCGCTGATCACGCCGTGCCGGAGCGGTCTCGTCGCGGTGATCGTCGCCGGCGTCCGCCCGAGCATCAGGCGTGCGTCCTCGCCGACCGCGTAGACGCGTCCCGTCTGCGCGTCCATCGCCACGACGGACGGCTCGAAGAGCACGACGCCTTCGCCGCGGCGGAAGACGACGGTGTTGGCCGTGCCGAGGTCGACCGCGAGATCGGGGCCGCGCCGAAACCGCGGCACGCGCAGCGCCCCGGCACCCCCGCTGCGAAACTCGGCTCTCCTGTTCACCCACGACCCCTCGCGGCGCTGACCGGCACCACCTCCCCGCTCCGGCCGGAGACGCAACCCCTCCGCGCCCCGCGAGCCGATGGCACGAACCTGTTGGCAGGCGTCGTTTCAGGCTACATTGCGTCGCGAGGGGCGTTAGCTCAGCTGGGAGAGCGCCAGCTTTGCAAGCTGGAGGTC